>JAEWAU010000025.1 GCA_023391535.1 Bacillota bacterium
CGCCCGCACCAGAAGCAAAACCCGTAACGGCGGACGCATCCGCGCCCGTACCCGAAAACAAGCCCGCAAAGGCGGAAGCCGCGCCCGCGCCCGAAGCAAAACCCGCAAAGGCGGACGGGCGGGCGGCGCTGAGGCGGGCGGCGCTGAGGCGGGCAGGACGCGCGGCGCGCGCCCTGTGCCGCGGCGCCTGGTGGGAAAACCCCGTGCTGGCGCGCGGCCTCGCGCTCGCGCCCATTCTGGGGGCCGCGTTCACGCTCAAAAACGGCATTCTGCTGGCCGCGGCCATGGGGATGACGGTGCTGCTGGAAAGCGCCCTGGCGCTGCCTATTCAGCGCCTGCTCCCGCGCTCCCTGCGCCCCGCCGCGCTGTTTGTTGCGGCGGCGGCCGTAACGGTGCCCGTGGAACTGCTGGGCGGCGCGTTCGCGCCCACGGCCGCCTCGCTGTGCGGTATCTACCTGCCGCTGCTGCCGGTGTGCGCGCTCCCCATGGCCGGGCAGGACGCCGGAAGCGACCACGACGGCGCGCGCGTGCTGTTTCTGGCTTTGCGCGACGGCCTCGGCTTCGCTCTGGCGGCCGTGCTGATCTCCGCCGTGCGCGAGATCGCCGGGCTGGGCACGCTGTACGATCGCCCGCTTCCGGGGGGCGCGCAGCTCAAATTTTCGTTTACGCAGTCCCCCGCGGGCGCGTTCATTCTGCTGGGGTGCCTGCTCGCGCTGTTTACGGCGATTGCGCGCCGCAGGAAGGGAGGGGAGCATCGATGAACGGAGCGGAATTCTGGTCGCTGGGCGTTTCGGCGGTTTTTGTGCAGAACCTGGTGCTCGTCTACCTGCTGTGGGACGGCCGTTTTTACCGCGCGCTCAAGGATTTTTCGGCCTGCGTGGTGTTCGGCCTGCTCGCCGTGGGCGGCGCCACCCTGGGCTCCATGCTGGCCTGGGTGCTGCAGCGCTTCGTGCTGCGCCCCCTGGGCTTTTCGTGGCTTTCGCCCTTCGCGTTTCTGCTCGGGCTGGCGGTGCTGGAGCTGGCGGCGCAGCTGCTGCTGCCGCGCCTGCTGCCGGAAAGCGGCGGAGCGCTCACCCGCCTGCTGCCCGCCGCCTTTTTCGGCTGCGCCGTGCCGGGGCTGGTGCTGCTCAACATGAGCGCCGCCATGAAGGGCTTTTGGGGCACCGCGTTCTACGGCTTCTGCGCGGGGCTGGGGTATCTGTTCGCCCTGCTGGCCCTCTCCAAAGCGCTGCGCCGCGCGCAGTATTCCACGCCGCCCGTCTCTTTTCAGGGGCTGCCCATCGCGCTTATCACCGCGGGGCTGCTCTCGCTGGGGATGATGGGCTTTTCGGGCGTCGCCATCCCTTACTGATCTTCCCGGCGCGTGGGGAGCGCCCGACGTCCTTTTTGAAGTTTCGTCCCCTGAATACCGTTTGTTTTTGAAATCCGCTTTTTCCGGACGATCCGGATTTGCCGGCGCCGGTGCCGCACAGCACGTACAGAAATGGAGGAATACGCGATGATCCGTGGACCCAAACGCTACCGCAGCATCTATACTTCCCGCAGGAGACGCACAGGCGGCGCGTTCAAATGGGTGGTGGGCCTCGTTTTGCTGGCCGCCCTGTTCTTCGTGGGGTACAGCATCCTGCCGGTGCTGGACAGCCTGGTGAAAAACGGCGGCAGGCCTCCCGTTTCCTCCTCGTCCGGCTCCAAAAGTTCCTCAAAGCCGGGCGGCAGTTCTTCCCGCGCGCCTTCGTCCTCCTCCCAGGCCTCGTCGGCGCCCGCCGTGGCCGCATCCATCCGCGGCATCGTGCTGCCCAAGAGCTGCCTTTCGGATACGGCCGGGCTGAACAATTTCATCTCCCAGGCCAAAGCCGCGGGCGTCAACCTCGCCGTCATCGATCTCAAAGCCGAAAACGGCGTGGTCAATTACGCCTCCAAGCTCACGGAGCTGCAGGGCACGGGCATCATCGCGCCCGGCGCGCCGGACGCTTCCGTTGCCGCCAAAGCGCTTACGGCGGCGGGTATCACGCCCGCGGCGCGCATCGCGGCCTTTCAGGACCCGCTCGCGCCCAGCGCCATGCGCGGCACCGGCGTCATGTACGCGGGCGACCATTCCATCAACTGGCTCGACCCGACGAACACCCGCTGGCTCAACCCCTACAACGCCGCCGCGCGCACCTATATCGAGGACCTCGCGGCGGAAGCCGTGTCGCTCGGGTACAAGGACATTTTTGTGGACGGCGTCACCTTCCCCACCAGCGGCAGCCCCGATAAATCCGGCTATTTCGGCGACAATCTCGCCTCCAAGGAGCAATGCCTCGATTCGTTCACGCAGGAGCTGAAGACGCGCGTGAATGCGGCGGGCGGCAAGCTCGCGGTGGTGACGACGGGCGCCGCGGCGGCGGGGCAGGCGGCTGCGAACCTCGGGCAGACGCAGGATATTTTCTCCTATTCCGGCGATTTTCTGAGCCCCAACTTCTGCCCGGCTTTCCTGCCGCAGACCGGCCTGCTCGTGGGCAGCACCACGCTCGCCGCGCCGGCGGGCGACCCCGTCGCCGCCGTGACGGCGCTGGCGGGCTACCTCAAAGCGCAGGATTCCGCCAAGCTCGGCATGGCGCTGCCGTTCATTCAGGCCTACAGCGACAGCTCGCACGTCTACACGGCGGCCGACGTCAAAGCCGAGATCGCGGCGCTGCGAAGCGCCGGCATCGGCGGCTATGTCCTCTACAGTCCCACCGGCACTTACGATTACAGCGCCCTCAAATAAGAGGGGCGCGGCAAAAGGGAGGCGCGCGTCTTTCGGCGTGCGCCCCCCCCTTTTTTGCGCTCTGCGGCCCGTTATGCGGATTCTACCGGCTTTCCGGCCGACCGCCCGCTCCGGATAACGGCAGCTCCAGGCGCTGCTGCTGCGCGGAAAACCCTTCCGCGCGGTAAAAAGCCAGCGCGGCCACGGCCGCAAAATCGGATTCCCGCGCCGCGCGCGCGCAGCCGGGCGTCCGCGTTTCTTCTTCCTCCTGCTTCTCTATGTGCTCCTCCATTTTTCTCCTCCGTTTTGCGCAAACGTCCGCCGATCAGCTTACGCTGCCCGCGCTCGTGCGCAAATTCTCCGCGCCCGTAACGCGCGCGACAAACTCCGAAAAATCCGAGCGGATGAAGATGCGCGGGAATTCGAATTCCGGGTCGCTCAGCCGGCCGATGCCGCCGTCCTCGCGGAAGCCGAGCTTAAAGCCGCACTTTTCCGTGATGCGCAGCGTTTCCGCATTGTAATCGCCGTAGGGGTAGGCGATGTAGCTCACCCGCCTGCCGAGCAGCTTTTCAAGCGTCTGCTGCGCGTCGGAAATCTCTTCCTCCTGTTTCTGGTAGGAAAGCTTCGAGAGATGCAAATGGTGCACCGTGTGGCACTCGATGTCAATGCCGTTTTGCTGCATCGTTTTGAGCTCTTCCGCCGTGAGATAGCCGTTTTTGTTGTCGCCGATCTCATTGGTGATCATGAAAATCGTGGCCTTGAAGCCGTATTCCTGCAAAATGGGGTAGGCGTTCTGGTAATTATCCTCATAGCCGTCGTCGAATGTGAGCACGACGGATTTTTCCGGCACCTGCTCACGGTTTTCCACGGCCTTGTACAGTTCGCTCATCGTGAGGGTATGGTAGCCGTTATCGTGCAGCCATTTCATCTGCGCGGCGAATTTGGCTTTCGGAATGCGCACCTGATTGCCGGGAAATTTCGGGTCGTAATTGATGGAATGGTACATCAGCACCGGAATATTCCCCGTAGTGGCCGCTTTTACCGCGGTTTGGGACGAGGACGCCGCCTGCGACGAGGACGACTGCGGCTTGGAGCCGGAGGAGGAAACCGCCTGCCGCTGCGCGCGCTCCGCGTGAATGATGGCGGCGGCGCCTCCCAGCACCAGCGCGGCCGCGCACAGGCACACCGCGAGCACGCAGGCGCTGCTGCGCAGACGCCGGGGCTGTTTCGTTTTCGGGCGGGGAGGACGCATGGTCAGTTCATCCTTTCACGGGCGCGCGCGTTTCCGCGCGGCGGGTTCGCCTCCGGCCGCGCCGCCGGCGCGGGCCGCTTCGTTCGGACACGCTTCGCCCTGCGCCGGAGGCGGAAGGGCAAAGCACAGCTTTTCCCAGTTTTCATACAACGGTTCTAGTATAGCGGCAGGCTGCCGCCTCTGTCAATGCCGCAAAACGTTCGGCGGCGTTGTTTCGCGGCGCTCCGGGACTTTTCTTCGGTATCCGCCGGGGGTATACTGTAGTTACAGCATTTCCAGAAAATGCGGGCACATTCCGGCCGGTTTCGCTAAGCAGCGGAGCAGGCCGGCGGAATACCAAACGGTTTTGCGGGGATTGTCACGGAATCGGTGCCGATTTGTCACCGCTGCGTTCTTGCAATTCCCGGAACAAAATGGAAAAATAGCATGTGGAAGGACGGTTGTTTGAATGAACGTACAGGAACGGTTTTTGCGCTATGTCGCTTTCCCCACCGCGTCCGACGAGAACGCGCCGGAAAATCTGTGCCCGAGCACGCCGCGCCAGAAGGAGCTGGGCGCCGCGCTCGTGGAGGAGATGCGCGCGCTGGGGATGGAAAACGCCCGCATGGACGAATTCGGCTACGTATACGGCACGCTGCCCGCAACCGACAAAAGCCTGCCCGCGCTGGGGCTGATTGCGCACATGGACGTGAGCAGCGCCTCTCCCGCCGAGCAGATTTGCGCGCGCACGGTGCGCTACGAGGGCGGGGACGTGGTGCTCAACGCCAGGAAAAACATCGTGCTGCGCGCCGCCGAAAACGACGCGCTGGCCTCCCACGTAGGCGAGGACCTTATTGTAACGGACGGCACCACGCTGCTGGGCGCGGACGACAAGGCCGGCATCGCCGAAATCCTTACGGCGGCGCAGGAGCTTACCGCGCGCGGCCTGCCGCACGGCGACCTCGCGGTGGCCTTCACGCCGGACGAGGAGATCGGCCGCGGGGCGGACCGGTTCGACGTTCCGGGCTTCGGCGCGCCTTACGCCTACACGGTGGACGGCGGCGCGCTGGGCGAGCTCGAATACGAAAACTTCAACGCGGCCTCGGCCGCGGTGGCCATTCGCGGACGCAACATCCACCCGGGCGACGCCAAGGGCCGCATGAAGAACGCCGCGCTCATCGCCATGGAGTACAACGCCCTGCTGCCCGCGTTCGAAATTCCCTTCTGCACCGAGAAATACGAGGGGTTCCACCACCTGACGCACATGGAGGGCGCCGAGGAGCGCGCCGCGCTTTCGTATATCATCCGCGACCACGACCGCGCGAAGTTCGAGGCCAAAAAGCAGGAATTCCTGCGCGCGGCGGAATTTATCAACGCGCGCTACGGCGAGGGCACGGCGGAGGTGACCCTGCGCGACTCCTACTTCAACATGAAGGAGAAGATCGAGCCCTGCCTGTTCCTTGTGGAGAACGCGAAGCACGCGATGGAGCGCGCCGGGGTAAAGCCGCTGGTCGTGCCCATCCGGGGCGGCACGGACGGCGCGCGCCTTTCGTATATGGGCCTGCCCTGCCCCAACCTGTGCACGGGCGGGCACAATTTCCACGGCCGGTTCGAGTATATTTCCGTGCAGGCCATGGAAAAAGTGGTGGAAATCCTCGTGCATCTGGTTTCCGGCCGGTGACGCAAAAGGAGCCGGGGGCGGATTTCCTATCCGCCCCCGGCTCCCGGTAAGCCGGCAAACGCCGGGCCTCTTATGCGATTTTTCGCTAAACCTGCGGATAAAATGCGTGCCAAAACACACAGAAAAGCTTTTGCCCGGATTTTCCTGTTTTTTTCAACCGGAGAAACGTATCAGGCCGCGGTGTTGAGGAGCGAACCGGAGAGCGCGCTCCACAGCGAAGAAGCGGAGAGCATGGCCGCTTCGGTATACAGCGCGGAAGAGCCGCCCGAAGGGCTTTGCGCGGCGGCAAAAGAAGAAAGCGGCTGGTTCATGAGACCCTGCGCGGAAAGCTGGAGATTCGAGGCCAGCCCATTTGCGCCCGTGAGCGCCTGCTTTACCGCGTCGGGGTCGTTTTGCAGCGCCGATTCGAGCGTGTCGGAATCCACGCTCAGGGTGCCGTCGCCGTTTTCGGTGACGCCGATCTCCGAAAGGGCCGAAGCGCTGCCGTCCACGTCCATCTTCAGGGAGGAAATCGCGTCGGACCGCACGTACGCGGAGTTGCCCGCCGTATTTTTAACGAGCGAATTGTAGGCCGAAACCAAGGCGTCCACGCTGCTCTCGGAGACGTCGCCGCCGTCGGAATCGTAGGAAAGGCCCAGCCCCGTGCTGCCCGTAACTTTCTGCGCCGCGGAAAAAACGGCCGAAACGTCGTTGATAAACGTTTGCAGCGCCGAAGCCTGGCTGCCGGCGAAGGACGCGTTCGAAGCATTCTGCGCCTGCGCGTTCTCCGCCTCCGAAAGCAGGTCGGAAAGCGAAACGCCCGAGGCGGCGGTACCGGTGAGCTGGGTGATCAGACTGCTTTCCACGCTGGAGGATTCCGAAAGCTGCGAAAGCAGGCCGTTTTGCAGGGAATCGCCCGAGGACGAGCCGCTTGCGGAGCTGCCCGACGCCGCGCCCGTTGCCGAACCGCCGTTCGCATACGCGTACTGCATATAAATGTTGGATGCCATGGCGTCCACGGTACTCATGCGCGCCGCTCCCTTCCGCCGGGAAAATCCCGTTTTTCGCTTGTTTTTCTGCGTTTCCGCTTTTCTTCTACTTTCAGTATCGTCTTTTCGGCAAAAAAATCAAGAGCCGCGAAAAAAGTTCACAATTTTCCGCCCGCGAAAGGAGCGCGTTGTTTCATGAAAAAGCCGTACAAAACGGCGCTGTTTCTCACGCTGGCCGTGCTTTTGTGCACGGGCGCCGTTTGGGGCGCTTCCGCGCTGCTCCGCGCAAAGCCCGCCGCGCGCGTATCCGCCGCGGGCGCATCCGCAGGCGGCTCTTCTTCGGGCGGCGCGGGTTCGGATATTCTCAACCTGCTGCCGTCGTCCTCCCAATGCTTTGCATCGACGTCTTCTGCCTCCTCTTCCTCAAGCTCCGCGGCGCAGACGAATTCGTTTGAGCTGATCCCGGATTTCTTTTCCGCCAGCGTGGGGTATGTGGAAGTGAACCGGGATTTCACGAACGGAGCCGTTTCCCAATATCTGCTTTATACGGAGGACGGCGGCAAAACCTGGGGCCTTCGTTCGCGGGAAGATTCTTCGCGGCTTTCGCAGCTATCGTTTGTTTCCGCGCAGGTAGGCTATGAGGCACGCGTATCCGCATCCGGAGCATACACGCTTGTGAAAACCACGGACGGCGGCGCAGCCTGGAAGCCGGTTTCGACCCTGCCGCAGCTTCCTATTTCCGACCTCCACACAGTGGGAAAAAGCACGGTTTACGTGGAATCCTCGAGCGACACGGGCGCCTCGCGCCTGCTGCGTTCCTCCGACGGCGGCGGAACCTGGGCGGACGTGGCGCTGCCCGCCTGGCCCAAGAGCAATCTGCCCGGCGCGCGCATGCAGATTTCGTCGAGCTGGGTCAGCCCCTCGCAGGGGTATCTGCTGGAACTGGGTGGCGGCGGCATGGGCAGCACGGAAAAAGCGCTGTTTGCCACGGATAACGGCGGCCGGAGCTGGACTCTGCGCGCCGATGCCCTGTTTAACGACGCCTCGGGCGGCCGGGCGGACAGCCTTCCCCTTTCGGGCACGGCCGTGCTCTCCGCCTTTTTCCCGGACGGCACGGGGTATCTTCCCAACGCCGGGGGGCTTGTGCGCACCTCGGACGGCGGCGGCCATTTTATGACAATTTTCGGAGGGAACTACGGGTTCCCCGTCCTCTCGAACGCCTGCTTCTATTCCGCAAGCGGCGGCTTCGCCGTGCTCGGGCAGGAAAACGGGGAAACCGACCTTTCCCGCACTTCCGACGGCGGACGTACCTGGAAAACCGTCGTCACGCTCGCGGAGCTTGCAAAACTGCCCGGACTGAGATAGAATCAATCCGGAAAAACGGCCCGGCAAACCGGCCGGGGCCGGAAACAAATCAAGTAAAACAAGCAGAAGAGGGCGTTTTCATGATCTCGTTTACCTGCGATTACAGCGAGGGCGCGCATCCGCGCGTGCTCGAACGGCTCGCCGCCACCAACCTCGAGCAGACCCCGGGCTACGGGCTGGATTCCTACTGCGGACGCGCGGCGGCGCTCATCCGCAAAAGCTGCGCGCGCGAGGACGCCGCGGTGCATTTTCTGGTGGGCGGCACGCAGACAAACCTCACGGTGCTCGCCGCCGCGCTGCGGCCGCATCAGGGCGCGCTCGCGGCCGATACCGGGCACATCAACGTGCACGAAAGCGGAGCCATCGAGGCCTCGGGGCATAAGGTGCTGCCCATTCCCGCAAACGACGGCAAGATTACGGCGGCGCAGGTGGAGGAAGCCCTGCGCGCGCACTGGGAAAGCCCCACACGCGAGCATACGGTGCAGCCCGGGCTTCTCTACCTTTCGCAGCCCACCGAGCTCGGCACGGTGTACGCGCGCGCGGAGCTTGAGGCGATTGCGCGCGTCTGCCACAACTACGGCGTGCCGCTTTACGTGGACGGCGCGCGCCTGGGCGCGGCCATCACGGCAGAGGGAGCCGACTGCGGGCTTGCGGACCTCGCCGCGCTGTGCGACGCGTTCACCATCGGCGGCACGAAAAACGGCCTGCTGTTCGGGGAGGCGCTGATTATTACGAACCCCGCGCTGGGGCGCGATTTCCGCTACATCATGAAGCAGCGCGGCGGAATGCTGGCCAAGGGCCGCCTGCTCGGCGTGCAGTTTCTGGCCGTGTGGGAGGACGGGCTCTATTTCGAGATGGCCCGGCACGCAAACGAACAGGCGCTGCGCATCCGCCGCGCCTGCGAAGCGCGCGGATGGGAGTTTCTCGTGCCTTCCCCCACGAACCAGCAGTTCCCCATTCTGCCGGACTCCGCGCTTGCGGCGCTTTCGGGCTCCTACGCTTTTGAAACGTGGGGACCCGTGGGCGAAAACCGCACGGCCGTGCGCATCTGCACAAGCTGGGCCACGCGCCCGGAGGACGTGGACGCGCTCGTGAGCGATATCTCGCTCGCAAGCGACATCGCCCGTGCGGCGGGAGCCGCCAAAACCTGACGTCCGCCCCTTTTCCGCACGGAAAATCCCCTCCGCGCGTTGCGGATTTTCTCCCTTCGTGCTATGATTAAGGGATAAACACCGAATCTGGGAACGGGATTCCGGGCGCGCGGCGCCGGGCCTCCCCATTTTCGGGCGGGAACCGCGGGAGAAGGGGGCGCGCAGCGTGGCGGAACAGCCTTGGATTGTGGAACGGGAGCCGGAGAGCGCCGGAGCCCTGCGCAAAGCCGGTTTTTCGCGCGTGCTGGCGGCGCTGCTCTCCCAGCGCGGGCTCGAAAACCAGGAGGCGGCGGAGCGCTTCCTTTCGTGCGGCGAACCTTTGCACGACCCGATGCGCCTGAAGGGCATGGAGGCCGCCGCAGCGCGCGTGGCGCAGGCGGTGCGAAACGGCGAGCGCATCGTGGTATACGGCGATTACGACGCGGACGGCGTGACGTCCACGGCCCTGCTCACGGGCTACCTGCGGGAAGCGGGCGCGGCGGCGGAATACTATGTGCCGGACCGTGAGAGCGAAGGCTACGGGCTCAACCCCGAGGCGGCGGAAAAACTGGCCGCGGGCGGCGCGCAGGTGGTGGTGACGGTGGATACCGGCATCTCCGCCTTCGGCGAGGCGCGGCTGCTGGCGCAGCGCGGCGTGTGCCTCATCGTAACCGACCACCACGAGCCGCGCCGGGCTTCCCCCGAAGCCTCCCCCGAAGCCGCCGGGCCGAAAGGCGAAGACGCGGGAGCGTCCGCTCCCGCGGCCGCGGCTGCCGTCGTCGCACTTCCGGAAGCGTTCGCCGTGGTAAACCCCAAGCAGCCGGGCTGCGCTTACCCCTGCAAAGAGCTGGCGGGGGTGGGCGTGGCCTTTAAGCTTGTGTGCGCCGTGGAGGCGCAGGGGCATTTTCTGGGCCTTTCGGCGAAGCGGCTGTTCACCAAGTACGGCGGGCTGGTGTGCCTGGGCACGGTGGCGGATGTGGTTCCCCTTACGGGCGAAAACCGTACGCTGGTGAGCGGCGGGCTGACGCTTCTGGAGGCGGGCGCCTCCTGCGGGCTTTCGGCGCTGCTCGAAGCGGCGGGAAGCCGCGGGCGGAAGCTCACGGCCACCGCACTCGCCTTCACGGCCGCGCCGCGCCTCAACGCCTGCGGGCGCGTCTCCTCCGCGCGGGACGCCGTGGACCTGCTGCTGGAAACCGAGCCCGTAAAAGCCGTGGAGCTGGCCCAAAAGCTCAACGAGAACAACATCCTGCGCCGCGAGACGGAGGCCGCCATCGCGCGCGAGGCGCAGGAGAAGATCGACGGCACCGAGGCGCTGCGGCTGGCGCCGCTGCTCATTGTTTCGGGCGAGGGCTGGCACAACGGCGTCATCGGCATCGTGGCCTCGCGGCTCGTGGAGCGCTACGGCAAGCCCGCCGTGGTGGTTTCCTTTGAGGACGGCGTGGGGCGCGCCTCCTGCCGCAGCCTTCCCGGCTTCAACATCCACGCGGCGCTTTCGAGCTGCGCCTCCCTGCTCGAGCGCTTCGGCGGGCACGAGCTGGCCGCGGGCTTTACGGTGCGGCGCGAAAATTACGACGCACTCTACCAGGCGCTCCAGCGGCAGGCGCTGGCTCTTCCGGAACCGCCCGCGCTGCGCGTGCGGGCCGATCTCGCGCTTTCGGGCGGCGAGGTTTCGCTTTCCACGGCGCGCGACGTGCGGCGTCTGGAACCGTTCGGCAGCGGAAACCCCGCGCCGCTGTTCCTGATTCCCGCCGCGCAGATTCTGGAGGCGCGGCCCGTGGGCAAGGGGCATCTGCGCCTGCTGCTGCGGTGCGGCGGCTACGAGTTCCCGGCCATTCTGTTCGGCGCGCAGGAGCGCGGCTTCCCGTTTCGGGAAAACGACCTCGTGGATTTTGCGGCGGAGCTCACCGTGAGCCTCTACCGCAACGCCGAATCGCTCAGCGTGGTGATCCGCCAGTTCCGCAAATCCGCCTGCTTCGAGAATTCCCGGCGGCTGTTCGAGGCCTTTCTGGGCGGCGCGGAGATCGACGCGGCGCGCGCGCCGGAGCTTATTCCCGCGCGCGCCGAGTTCGCCGCCGTCTACCGGCTGTTCCGCGCCGCTCCGGACGGCGGGCTTTCGCTGGAAGAAAGCTGCAAATCGCTCTGCCGCGCGAACCCGCATTTCAACTACTTCAAGCTCCTTCTCATCACGGAGATCTTCGTGCGGGAGGGGCTGTTCGACGTGCGCCGCAGCCCGGATTCGGACCGCGCGGAGCCGGTTCCCAAGCCGCTCCCGCCCGGCGCGAAGATCGACCTCGAAGCCTCCCCTCTCCTCCGCCGGCTCCGGCCGGCGCCGGGGCAGGACGCGGACCGGCTCGCGCCGGAGGCAGGACGCGGGGCAGAATCGGGCAATCGGTAGTCCGTTCCCCGCGCACGGTTTCCCGGCGCGAAAGCAGAATTTAAGCTGTGCTCGGCTTTCCCGCGGACTGCCGCGGCGCCAGCCGCCCGCCCGGCTCGCACGCACGGCTGGCTTTTACGCAGGCAGCGTTTGTGTTATAATACGGATACATCGCGGAAAACGGCGCGGAAGAACGCGGAAAGCCCGCGCAAAATGTTCCCGTGAGCTGGACGCGGGCAACGCCCGCCGCGAGTTGGACGCGGGCAACGCCCGCCGCGAATTGAGTGCGGGCACTGCCCGCAGAGGTTGTATGGATCAGATTCTGCAGGGCCTGGTGGATAAAATCAAACAGAGCGGCATCGCCTACGACCTGCCGCGCATCGAGGAGGCCTACGAATTCGCGCACGCCGCGCACGAGGGGCAGATGCGCCGTTCGGGCGAGCCGTACGTGTCGCACCCCGCGGCGGTGGCCGAGATTCTCGTGGACCTCGGGCTCGATACGGATTCCGTCATCGGCGGGCTGCTGCACGATGTGGTGGAGGATACGCCCATCGAGCTTGCGGTGATCGAAAAGCAGTTCGGTGCCGACGTGGCGCGTCTGGTGGACGGCGTCACCAAGCTCGGCCGCATCCCGTATTCCTCGCGCGAGGAGCAGCAGTCCGAAAACATCCGTAAGATGCTGCTCGCTATGGCGAAGGACGTGCGCGTCATCCTCATCAAGCTGGCGGACCGCCTGCACAACATGCGCACCGCCTGCTTCTGGCCGCACGACAAGCAGCTCGAGAAGGCGTTCGAAACCATGGAGGTCTACGCGCCCATCGCGCACCGGCTCGGCATCCGCACCATCAAGGACGAACTCGAGGACATCGCCCTGCGCTACCTCGACCCCGTGGCCTACCACGAGATCGAGGTTCTGCTCGACAAAGGCCGCGAGGAGCGCGAAGCCCTGCTCCGGAGCATCCAGGAGCGCATCGCGGACCGTCTTTCCACCTCCGGCATCAGCGTGCACATCGAGGGGCGCGTCAAGAGCGTTTACGGCATCTACCGCAAAATCTACATGCACGGCCGCTCGTTCGATGAAATCTACGACATCTACGCCGTGCGCGTCATTGTGGATACCGTCAACGACTGCTACAACGTGCTGGGCATCATCCACGACCTCATGAAGCCCATTCCGGGCCGGTTCAAGGATTACATCTCCACGCCCAAGCCGAACATGTACCAGTCGCTGCACACCACGGTGCTCGGCAAGGAGGGAATCCCCTTCGAAGTGCAGATCCGCACGTGGGAGATGCACTACACTGCGGAATACGGCATTGCGGCGCACTGGAAGTACAAGCTCGGCATCTCGGGCGCTTCCGGCACGCTCGACCAGCGCCTCGCGTGGGTGCGGCAGCTTCTGGAGATGCAGCAGGAGTTCAAGGACGCCGAGGACATCATGCGCACCCTCAAAACCGACCTTGCGCCGGACGAGGTGTTCGTGTTCACGCCGCGCGGCGACGTCATCAACCTGCCGCTCGGCTCCACGCCCATCGATTTCGCCTACGCCATCCACAGCGCCGTGGGCAACCGCATGACGGGCGCGAAGGTGGACGGGCGCATCGTCCCCATCGACTACCAGCTCAAAACCGGCGAGATCGTGGAGGTGATCACCACCTCCTCGGCCTCCCACGGCCCGAGCCGCGACTGGCTCAAGCTCGCGCGCACGAGCGAGGCCCGCAACAAGATCCGCGCGTGGTTCAAGCGCGAGCGGCGCGACGAAAACATCGCCGAGGGCCGCGCCGAAACCGAACGCGAGTTCCGGCGCAACGGCATCGCGCTCGACGACCGGCAGCTGCCCGAGTTTCTGCTCGACGTGGCCAAGCGCCTGCACTTCAACACCGCCGAGGAATTTCTCGCGGCCATCGGCTACGGCGGCATCGTGCTCTCGAAGATCATGCCGCGCATCAAAGAGGAATATCTCAAAACCGTCAAGCCCGTGAGCATCCAGATTCCCGAGAGCACCGCCCCCCAGCAGCGCGGCACCGGCGGCGTCGTCGTGGAAGGGCTGGATAACTGCCTCGTGAAGATGGCGCGCTGCTGCAACCCCGTTCCGGGCGACCGCATCACCGGCTTCATCACGCGCGGCTTCGGCGTTTCCGTGCACAAGGCGGATTGCCCGAACGTGACGCGCAACATGGGCCAGCCCGAATACGAGGGCCGCTGGGTGAACGTGCACTGGGCCGGGAACGTTTCCACGCCCTTCAAGTGCTCGCTGCAGATCGTCTGCTCCAGCCGCCAGGGCATGCTGGCCGACATCTCCTCCCAGCTCGCCTCCATGCACGTGATGATCCACACCGTCAACTCCCGCGAACTCAAGGACCACCGCGCCGTCATGACCCTCGTCATCGACGTCACAAGCACCGAGCATCTCCAGAACGTCGTCGCCCGCCTCTCCAAGATCACGGGCGTCGATTCCATCGGCCGCTCGGGCGGCTGACGGGCGGCTGGCGCCGCGGCAATCCGCGGGAAGGCAGCGCGTAGCTTAAAGCCCGCTTTCGCGTATTGAATCCGTGCGCGGGGTAAAAAATACCGATTTCACCGCGTTTCTCCCGCGAAGTACCGATTTCACCCGGCCCCATTCGAATTGCCTCCGGCGCAGCCGGAAAGGTGGTGTTGAACGGAATGTTTATCAAATGCCTCACGGTAGGCCCCATCGGAACCAACTGCTATATTGCGTGCGATCGCACGACGGACCGGGCGGTGGTCATCGACCCGGGCAGCGAGGCCGCGCGCGTCACGGCGGCGCTGGCGGAAACGGGCTGCAAGGCGGACTACGTAGTGCTCACCCACGGCCACGCCGACCATATGGGCGCGGCGCACGAGGTGCTCGCGGCCACCGGCGCGAAGCTCGCCCTTCTCGCGGACGAGCTTCCGCTTTTAAACGGGCCGCAGAACCTGTGGGGCGATATTTACGGCGGGGCGGAGTTTACATCGCTTTCGCCCGATATTCTGCTGCACGACGGCGACACGGTCGCGCTGGGCGCGCTGCAGCTCAAGGCGATGCACACGCCCGGCCACACGGCCGGTTCCTGCTGCCTGCTCGCGCCGGACGCGCTGTTTTCCGGCGACACGCTGTTCTCCGGCGGCGCGGGCCGCACGGACCTGCCCACGGGCAGCTCCTCCGATCTGCTCCGCTCGCTGCGGCGCCTGTTCGCGCTGGAAGGCGACCTGCAGGTGTTCCCCGGCCACGGCGCGTTCACCACGCTTGCGCGCGAACGCGCCGAGAATCCGTACGCGGGCGCCCTTTCGGGCGGGGAGGACTACCAGTGACGGCAGCGGCGGAACAGGCGGAGCAAAAGGAAAGGCCCTGCGTGCGGCTCTATCTGGAAGGGCACGCGCTGGAATACGAGATGCAGGCGCTCTGCTTCGCGTTCTTCCCCGGAAGGCGCGTGGAAAGCGTGCGTGTGGAAAACAGGAGCCTTCCGGCGGCGCCGGAGGGCGATTTTGTCTGGACGCGCCTCCGCGGCCGCGGGGAGCGGCTTTCGGCGCTGTGCTGCGTGCGCGCGGGCGGGCGCACCGCGCGCGCCGGTTGCCGGGTGGATTTTGCCGGAGCGGAGGCCGAGCAGAGGGCCGCGCGCCGGGCCGGAATGCTGTTCGACCGCGAGAGGGAAGGCTCGGAAGAAAAAACCGCCGCCGCACGCGCGGAACAGACGCGCAAAAAAGCCTGCGAGCTGGCGCTGGGGCGCGCGTTTTACCGCGCGGCCTCGCGCGCCGCGGAAGTGCGCCCGCCGTGGGGCATCCTCACGGGCATCCGGCCCGTAAAGCTCGCGCGCATGTGGCTTTCGGCGGGCAAAACGCCCGAAGAAACGCGGGAGCTGTTCGAGCGGGAATACCGGGTTTCCCCGGCCAAAGCGCGGCTGTGCCTCGCCACGGCCAGCGCGGAGCAGCGCATCGTGGATCTTTCGCGCCCGGAATCGGCCAGCTTCTATTTCGGCATCCCGTTTTGCCCCACGCGCTGCCTGTACTGCTCGTTCATCTCGCAGGACGTGGAGAAGGCCGCCCGGCTGGTGCCCGATTACGTGCGTTTGCTGTGCGAGGAGATCGCCGCCACGGGAGAAACGGCGAAACGGCTGGGTTTGCGCATCGAAACGGTTTATATGGGCGGCGGAACGCCCACGGCGCTTTCGGCAGAACAGCTTGGGCAGGTGCTCGGGGCCGTGAACGCCTCGTTCGACCTTTCGCATCTGCGGGAATTCACCGTGGAGGCGGGCAGGCCCGACACCATCACGCGCGAAAAGCTCGACGCGATACTCGCGGGCGGCGCGCGGCGCATCAGCATCAACCCCCAGACACTCGACGACACGGTGCTGCGGCGCATCGGCCGCGCGCACACGGCGGCGGACGTCTACCGCGCGTTCGCTCTGGCCCGGCGCGCGGGCGTGCCGTGCATCAACATGGATCTCATCGCGGGGCTTCCGGGGGATTCCCCCGAGGGCTTCGCGCATACGCTCGACGCGGTGCTGGAGCTTTCGCCCGAAGCGGTTACCGTGCATACGCTGGCGATGAAGCGCGCCTCCAGGCTCGTTACCGAATGGGGCGGGCTGTGGGACGCGGCGGGCGAAAGCGTTTCGGGCATGCTCGATACCGCCGCCGCGCGCCTGCAGGCGGCGGGCTACGCGCCCTATTACCTCTACCGCCAGAAAAACACCCTGGGCGGCCTCGAAAACGTGGGCTTCGCGCGCCCCGGCTCCGAAGGGCTCTACAACGTGTTCATCATGGACGAAACGCACAGCGTGCTCGCGGCCGGGGCGGGGGGCGTCACCAAGCTGCGGCAGCCGTTCGGCGGGCGCATCGAGCGCTGCTTCAACTTCAAATACCCGTATGAATATATCTCGCGCTTCGGCGAGATACTACAGAGAAAGAAAAAGGTGGACGAATTTTATGGCGAATTCCCCTGGAATCGGGACGAGGGCAAGGGGAAGGATTGACGCGGAGAGCGTTCGCCGCTCGCTTGCGGAGAAGCCCGCCGCGTTTATCCTGGCCTGCAACGCCGCCTATGAGAACACCGTGAACGCACTGGCGCGCCGCATCGCCCAAACGAATCCGCGCCCGCGTCTCATCATGCTCTCCGGCCCTTCGGCCTCGGGGAAGACCACCACCTCCATCAAGCTCCAGCTCGCATTGCAGCGGCTGGGCGTAGGCGCCGTCTCCCTTTCCATGGACGATTTTTTTAAGGACCGCAGCGCCATTCCGGTGCTTCCGGACGGTTCCCGCGCCTTCGAGGCGCTGGAGGCGCTGGATACCGCCGCGCTGAGCGAGCGCCTGGGCGAGCTGGTGGAAAAAGGGCGCGCGCAGCTGCCTTTGTTCGATTTTCTCCGCGGCGTACGCGCCGAAAAGACGCGCGCCGTGGAGCTCGCTCCCGGCGACGTGGCCGTGGTGGAGGGCCTGCACGCGCTGGACCCGCAGGTGACGGGGCTGTTCCCCGCGCAGCGGCTGTTCCAGCTCTATGTGAGCGTGAGCTCGGATTTTGCGGACGAAAACGGCGAGGTGCTGCTCGGCGCACGGGATATCCGCCTCATCCGCCGCGCGGTGCGGGATTCCCGTTTCCGCGGGCACGACGCGGAGAGCACGTTCTCCCAGTGGGACACCGTCTGCCGCGGCGAGGATCTGTACGTGCGGCCCTACAAGCGGCAGGCGGACGCGGCCGTGAACACCGTGTTCCCCTGCGAGCCCGCCCTGTTCCGGCGGCAGGCGCTGCGCCTGTTCGCGGCGGCGCGCGGCGGACGCTTCGCCGAGCGCGCGCAGCGCCTTACGGAGCGCCTGCGGTTTTTCCCGCCGATGGCCGTTTCGCTTCTTCCCGCCGACTGCGTGCTGCGCGAATTTCTGGGCGGCAGCTCCTACTATACGCGCAGCGGCAACCGGCGCGGATAAGCTCCGGCCGTTTCCGCCCGAAAAAATCGGCGCGAGGGGCCGGGCATCTCTTGTGTTTGCAGGCAATAAATGTTATACTCTCTATGATGCTGCACGGCCTGAAGCCGCAGTTTATCAGCATCCGAAGCGGAACAGGAGGGCTTGCCATGGCGTTTTTCGAAGACGCGTTCCTGAAAGCCAAACAGATTGCCAATCAGGCGGGAAAAAAGGCCGGCGAGACGCTGGAGTTTTCCAAGCTGCGCATCGCGGCGGCGGAAACCGAAAAGAAGATCGACGGCGAATACTGCGAATTGGGCAAAATGGTGTACAAGGCCGCCAAGGAACAGAGCGACTGCACCGAGTATGTGGAAGAAAAGGTCAAGGCCGTGGATCAGCTCAAAACGGAGCTCGCCCAAACAAACGCCAAGATCGACGAGCTGCGCCGCCTGAAAAAGTGCCCGCAGTGCGGCTTTACCAATTCGGCGCAGGCGGATTACTGCACCAAGTGCGGCCAGAAGCTCTGAAAAGCGGCGGGAGTGGCAAACATTCATGGATTTTACGTTTCAATCGCGTTACGGGTTTGAAGATCTCGTGAAGATCGTGGCGCTGCTGCGCGCCCCGGGCGGCTGCCCGTGGGACAGGGAGCAGACGCACCGCTCCATTCGCGCCAATTTCATTGAGGAAACCTACGAGGCCGTGGAAGCCATTGATACGGACGACCCCGATCTGCTCCGCGAGGAGCTCGGAGATGTGCTGCTTCAGGTGGCCATGCACGCCCGGATGGAAGAGGAAAGCGGCCGGTTTACAATCGGCGACGTGATCGACGGCATCTGCAAGAAGCTCGTTGTGCGCCATCCCCATGTGTTCGGGGACGTGCAGGCGGGCACTTCCGAGGAAGTCCTCCGCAACTGGGACGCCATCAAACGGCGCACCAAAAAGCAGGAGACGTTCACGGAAACGCTCGAGAGCGTGCCGCGCGTATTGCCCGCGCTGATGCGCAGCGAAAAGCTTCAGCACCGCGCCGCGCGCGCGGGGTTCGACTGGCCCGACGCGCAGGGCCCCCTCGCCAAGATCCGCGAGGAGCTCGGGGAGCTTGTGCAGGCAGCGGACGCCGGGAGCGGCGCCGCGTGCCGCGAGGAGCTCGGGGATTTGCTGTTCGCGTGCGTGAACGCCGCGCGCCACCTGGGGGTGGAGCCCGAGGAGGCTCTTTCGGCGGCCTGCGATAAATTCACCGCGCGATTTGCAAGCTGCGAACGCCAGGCGGCGGAGCAGGGCGAAGCGCTCAGCGCGCTTTCGCCGGAACAGCTCGACGCGCTGTGGCAAAACGCCAAACAGGGGTTGCAATCCGAACCGGTCCGCGGCAATGAGGGGAAAAACGCGTAGTCTTCTCCCCCCATCCGCGCTGCGCGGGCCGGGCCGGATTTCAATAGGACAGGAGGGCGCGGGTGTTTCCGCCGCTTTCCGAAAAGCAGGCACACGGGAAAGCCGGCGTGCCGGATGAAGATATCCAAAATGGAGGGAATACCATGACAAAAACCGATCTCGTAAGCAAAGTGGCCGAAAAAGCCGGCATTTCCAAGAAAGACGCTGAAAAGGCTTCCGCCGCCGTCATCGATTCCATCGTGGAAGCGCTCGCGGCCGGGGATAAGGTGCAGCTGGTGGGCTTCGGCACGTTTGAAGTGCATCATCGTCCGGAGCGCGTCGGGCACAACCCCCGCACCAAAGAGGAGATCACCATTCCCGCATCGGATTACCCCGTGTTCAAGGCGGGCAAATCCTTTAAGGATTCCGTCGCGAAATAAGAAACCATGTACGGCACGGGAGCGGGGCGGCGCGGTTTGGCCGGCCCGCTTTTCCGCGCCTTTTTCCGCGCGCACGGCCGCGGCTCCTCGGGAAAAGCGCGGAGAAAACCCGCTTTTCAGGCCGGAAAAAGGATGAATGCGAACGATACTGCGGCGGCCGCGTCCATAGCGGACCCGGCCGCGCCGGGAGGCGCCCTATGAGGCTCGATAAATTTTTGAAGGTTTCGCGGCTGATCAAACGCCGCACGGTGGCCAACGAGGCCTGCGACGCGGGCCGTGTGCTGGTGGGCGGAAAGCCCGCGCGCGCTTCCTACGAGGTGAAGGCCGGCGACCGGCTGGAGATCGCCCTGGGCGCGCGCCGCCTGTGCGTGGAGGTGCTGGACGTAAACGAGCACGCCGCCACGAAGGAAAGCGCCGCGGAGCTTTACCGCGTGCTTTCGGAAAGCGGCCCCGCACAGCCGGAACGCCGCTGATTTTCCGCCGAAAGGCAGCACAAGGGGCCGTTGCAAAATGAATTACCATTCATTTTGCAAC
>JAEWAU010000039.1 GCA_023391535.1 Bacillota bacterium
GTTGCAAAACGCATACGATGCGTTTTGCAACACCCCCTTTGCGGCGCACGGCGCGCTCATCCCACCAGATGGACCGGCGCGCCCGCCAGATAGGCTTTGAGATTTGCGCACACGATTTCCGCGCGGCGGGCCATCGCCTCCTCCGTGGCGAAACCGACGTGTGGCGTGACGATGCAGTTTTTCGCGTGCAGCAGCGGGTGCTCGGGCGGGAGGGGCGGCTCGCCCTCGAACACGTCGATTCCGGCGCCGGCAAGATCGCCGCCGCCAAGCGCCCGGGCCAGAGCGTCGCTGTCCACAAGGGGGCCGCGCGCCGTATTGATGAGGACGGCGGTCTTTTTCATGCGCGCGAGCTGTTCGCGGCCGATCATGCCTTTGGTTTCGGGCGTCAGCGGCACGTGGAGCGAAACGACGTCGCAGGAGGAAAGGAGCGTGTCGAGGTCGGTGAACGCAACGCCCTCCGCGTCTTTTTTCGTCCGGCTGCAGGCAAGGACCTCGCAGCCGAACGCCCGCGCGAGGGCGGCGACACGCAGGCCGATGGCGCCCGCCCCGACGATGCCGAACTTCCTGCCCGCAAGCTCCCGCCCGGTTCGCCCTTCCCGGGCTTTGCCGCGGCGCGCAGCGGCGTCAAGGGACGGGATGTCGCGGAAAAGGGCCAGCGCCAGCCCGAACGTAAGCTCGGCCACCGCCGCGGTGGAATAGCCCGCGCAGTTCGAAACCCGGATGCCCCGGCTGCGGCAGTACGCCAGATCCACATGGTCGCAGCCCGTGAAAGCGACGCAGATATAGGAAAGCTTCGGGCATTTTTCCATCACCGAGGCAGGGAACGGGATGTTCGAAAGCACCACCGCATCCGCATCCCGGCCGCGCTCGGCCAGCGTTTGTGCGTCTTCCGCGCGCGTGCCGCAAAAGACGAGCTCCGCGTCCTGCCCAACGGCCTGCCGCACCATGCTTTGCAGGGCATCGCCCGGCAGGCCCAGCGGCTCCAGAAACACGATTTTTTTCATTTGTTTTTTACCGGCTTTCTTTTGAGATGGATCTGGGATAGAAGCGTCAAAAAAAGGGCAGGGCCCTGCCCTTTCGCCCAAACGGGCGGCGCGGGCGGCTCAGCCCCGCGTTTCCTCGAACGGGTAGACCATGCCCCACTGGTTCCGGATCTGGGAAAGCAGGGCGGAAACGTCGCGCGTAAAATCCAGCTCACCGACCCCGGCGTCCCCGGAAACGGCCCTTTGCATATCCAGCGCCTCATATTCGAGCGCCCGGGCCGTTTCGCCCGCACGGATTTCCTCGCGGCGGCCGTCCGCCGTGTAAACAACCGAGGCCGTATCCGCCCGCGGATAATTTTCCACCTCGATATAGCCCTTTTCGCCCGCCACCACGCCGCGCTTCGGCTGTTTGGCGCGCATGGTCAGCGCCGTCACCACCATCTGGCCGCAGTCGTTCTTCATCAGGATGCCGGACTGCTCGTCCACGCCCGTTTCGAAATACTGCGGGGTGGTGAGCACCACGTCGGGCTTTTTTTCGAGGAACCAGCGCGCGAACGACACGGCGTAGACGCCGATATCCAGCAGCGCGCCGCCCGCCAGCTCTTTGCTGAAAAAGCGCCCGCGCGGGTCGTATTCCTTGCAGCTGCCGAAGTTCACCTGCACCATCTTCACCTTGCCCAGGGCGCCCGAATCCAGAAGCTCGCGCAGTTTGCGGTACAGCGGCATGTGGTAAACGGTCATGGCCTCCATCACCGCAACGCCCTTTTCGCGCGCGAGGGCCGCCACCTCCTCGAGCTGCCGGCTGTTCACGGTGATGGCCTTTTCGCAGAGCACATGCTTGCCGCTGCGGACGGCCTCCGTCAGGTACCGGTAATGCAGGTTGTGCGGCGTGGCGATATAGACGATATCCACCGCCGGGTCGGCCAGCATTTCGGCGGCGTCGGCATAAACGCGCCGCGCACCGAAGCGCCGCGCGAACGCCTGCGCCGATTCGGGGTGCCCGCTGCACACGCCGTAAACGCCGCCGCACACGTTCCGGAGCGCGGCGGCCATTTCTCCGGCGATAGCGCCGGTTCCGATCATGCCCCAACGATATTCCATTCCGAAAACCTCCTTCTGCTTGCCCGAACGGGTTTGCCCGAGCGGGTTTGCGTTTTTTGTCTCCCGCACCGCTATTGTCGCACAAATCCCGCCGCGGCGTCAACCCATCGGGCCTCCGTGCGCGGCGGGATTCAAAAGCGGCCGGAGTACGCGGGGCGTTTACAAAAACCACACCGCGGGGTTTGTGGAGGAAACCGCGCGGGCGCCCGCGTCCAGCGCGGCCACCACGTCCTCCTTTTCGCGGATAAGCCCGCCCGCGATGACGGGCACGTCCATCGTTACGGCGAGCGACCGGATGATTTTGGGCATCAACCCCGGCAGCACTTCGATGGCGCAGGCCGATTCCTTGGGGTACTGCCGGGGGATGTTCCCGAGCGCCAGCGAATCGAGCAGGAAAAAGCGCTGCACCGCCAGCAGCCCGCAGGCAGGGGCGCGCCGCACGAGGCTCTGCTTGGTGCTGATGATGCCGTGCGCCGCTGTGTTGCGCGCCACGTATTCCACGCTGATCTCGCGCAGCGAAAGCCCCTCGATCAAATCCACATGCACCATACAGGTTTTGCCCGCCGCGCGCACCGTCTGCGTCAGCTCCGCCAGGTTGAGCAGGCTGCCGAACAGCAGGAACACCACCCGGCATTCGCTGCCCAGCGCGCGCGAAAGCCCGGCCTCGTCCTTTACGGCGGCGATCACCGGGTTTTCGTCGAGTTGTGCCAGAAATTCTTCCTGTTCCAAATCGAAACCTTTTCCTTTCCCCGCTCCGCCGCTTTCCTCCAAGGATAGGCCGTTTAGGCGGGCGCGCCCTCCCGCGCGGGCAGGCGCGCGGCAAGCCATTGCCGGATATCTTCGTACGCCTGCTCCCTGCAGGCTTCGTTCAGCACCTCGTGCCGCGCGCCCGGGTAGAGCTTCAGCTGCACGTCGCCGTGGCCGGAGGCCTTCAGCGCGTCGTACACCTCGCGCGGGCCTTTGCCGTAGGCTCCCACCGGGTCTTCCGCACCCGAAAAGAGATAAACCGGAAGCTGTGCGGGCACGCGGGCCGCCCAGCCGCTCCCGCTGATCTCCGCGACGCCGCCAAACAGGTCGGCATAGCCGCCCGCCGTGAACGGGAATCCGCAGAATTCATCCTGCGCATAGACGCGCGGGACTTCATCCACCGTGGAAAGCCACGCGAAACCGTTCACCGGGTTCTGGATGCGGCCAAGATACCCCCCGAACGAGAGCTTCGCGAGCAGCCGGCCCTGCGATTTCGGCCCGAGCACCCGTTTCTGCACGGCCGCAAGTAACCGCCCGAGGCCGAGCGCGGGGTTGCGGCCCGCCGTGCCGCTCAGGATGCAGCCCGAAAGCCCCCGGTAGCGCGTGATATAGGAGCGTGCCAGAAACGAGCCCATGCTGTGCCCCATGAGGAACACGGGCGCGCCGGGATATTTCTCCCGCAGCTCGTCCTCCAGCCGTTTCATATCCCGCAGAACGCACTCCCAGCCGTCCTTTTGGGCGAAGTACCCTTTCGTGAGCGCCGATTCGCCGTGCCCCGCGTGGTCGTTCATGCCCACCGCGAAGCCGTTTTCCGCGAGGAACGCGGCGAACGCGTCGTACCGCGCGCTGTATTCGGACATGCCGTGCGCAATCTGCACCACCGCAGCGGGCTTTTGGGGCGCCCACAGCCGGGAAAAGACGGTTCCTTCCCCGCTGCTGGCGGGGCTGCGCCACTGCGTACGGGAAATTTCCGCCGCCGCAGGCCCCCGCCGTGTTTCCGTTTTCGCTTGCATTTCCGTTTCCGCTTCCATTTCAAACCGCTCCTTTCATCGCACCGCAAAAAATCTGCCGGCAAAGAAACGGGGCTGCCCGGTATTCGTCCGGTATCCGTCCGGTATCCGTGGGAAAGAGCACCTGAAACGTCGATTTTTAATACAATATGTAGAATTTCATCCTGCTTTTTCGGAATCAGCGGGGTTCCGGCCCGTGTTCCTCCCAATCGAGGCTGCGGGAAACGGCCTTGTGCCAGCGGCGCAGCAGCGTTTCCCTCTTCTGCCCCTCCATATCGGGGGTAAAGGTGCTGTCGCAGCTCCACATGCGGCGGATCTCGTCCGTGCCGCTCCACACGCCCACGGCGAGCCCCGCCAGATACGCCGCGCCCAGGCCCGTGGTTTCGCGGATCATGGGGCGCCGCACCGGCCGGTTCAGGATGTCCGCCTGGAACTGCATGAGGAACGCGTCGCGCGAAGCGCCGCCGTCGGCCTTGAGCTCGCGGATGGGGATTCCGGTATCCTTCTCCATCGCCTCCACGAGGTCGGCGCTCTGGTAGGCGATGGATTCCTGCGCCGCCCGGATGATGTGCTCGCGCCGCGTGCCGCGCGTGAGCCCCACGATGCAGCCGCGCGCGTACATATCCCAGTGCGGCGCGCCGAGGCCCGTGAACGCGGGCACGAAGTAGACGCCGCCCGTATCCGGAACCTTTTTGGCGTAATATTCGGCGTCGGGGCTTTCCGTGAAGAAGCGCATCTCGTCGCGCAGCCACTGGATGACGGCGCCGCCCGCGAAAACGCTGCCCTCCTGCGCGTACTGCACGCGTTCGGGCCCGCCCGCGGTGGCGGCGAGCGTGGTGAGCAGCCCGTTTTTGCTCTCGTGCCGCGTGCAGCCGGTGTTCATAAGCAGAAAGCAGCCGGTTCCGTAGGTGTTCTTGGCCTCGCCCGCCTCGAAGCAGCCCTGCCCGAACAGCGCGGCCTGCTGGTCGCCCGCCATGCCGCAAACCGGCACCTGCGCGCCGCCGATGGAGACGGTGCCGTAGATTTCGCTGGAGCTTGCCACCCGGGGCAGCAGGACGCGCGGAATATTCAGCGCGTTCAGCAGCTCGTCGTCCCAATCGAGGGTATCGATGTTAAAGAGCATGGTGCGCGAAGCGTTGGTGCGGTCGGTGACATGCACGCGGCCCTCCGTGAGCTTCCACACAAGCCACGTATCCACCGTGCCGAACAGCAGCTCGCCGCGCCGTGCGCGCTCGCGCGCGCCGGGGACATTGTCGAGAATCCAGCGGATCTTCGTGCCGGAAAAGTAGGCGTCCGGCACAAGGCCCGTCTTTTTGCGGATGCTCTCGCCGAGCCCGCGGCGCAGCAGGTCATCCACAATGGGCGCGGTGCGGCGGCACTGCCACACGATGGCGTTGTATACGGGCCTGCCCGTGTCCTTATCCCATACGATCGTGGTTTCGCGCTGGTTCGAGATGCCGATGGCGGCGATGTCGTGCGGGTCCACCCCGCTCTTGGCCACCGCCTCCATCATCACGCCGTACTGGCTCGACCAGATCTCCATCGGGTCGTGCTCCACCCAGCCCTCGCGCGGGTAAATCTGCGGAAATTCGCGCTGCGTCATTTCCACGATGTTCTGGCCGCGGTCGAACAGGATGGCGCGCGAGGAAGTGGTTCCCTGATCGAGCGCGAGAATATACGTTCCCGATCCCATCGTTCTCGTTCCCTTCTGCCGGTTTTCCGGCTCGTTTTCCCGTCATTTCGGGAAAGGATCGCTCCGTTGCGAAACGTTTCGCCCTATCCGGGAAAACGAACAGACAAAATGCAAGTTCCTCTGTATTTTTATGGATTTGCCGCGGGCAGGCCGCGCGTCGTGATGAAATCGACGCCGGTTCCGCAGACGTTTTTCACGACCACCCGGCCGTGCTCCACGGGCGCTTCCAGCTCAAGGCCCTCGAGCACGCGCACGGCCTCGCGCATCTTCGCCTTCGGCAGGGGCGCGCTGGTTTTCACCGGGCAGCGCGGGTACAGCCCGCCCCGCACGGCCACCGTGCTCGTTACCACGCGCGTGGGGTTCGTGGCTTCGGCAAGGCCGTAGGCCGCGCCGCGCGGGCAGCCGTTGCCCGAAACCAGGCCCGTTTCCTCGTCCACCCGGAGGCGGCAGCCCCGCGGGCAGACGATGCAGGTAAACTCCTTCACACCCGTTCGCCCCCTTCCGCGTTTTTCTCTTCGGGATTTTTCTCTTCCATGGAAATGATAATCCCTTCGCGCGCTTTGTCAAGTAGGGAGCGCGGCAAAACGATGTGCTCCATCTCGCCCGGGGCCGCGCGCTCGCGCATAAAGGAGCACAGCGGAGCCTCTTTGCTGCGGACGGCCACCGTGCACGGCCCGAACGGCCTTTTCACGCGGAAGGAGATCTCCGCCGCGCGCTCCACCGCCCGCACGCGGATGCGCTGCGGCAGCGTATAGGAGACGCCCTCGCCGGGCGCGACCGCCAAAGCCGGTTCTTCGGCGGCCCGTTCCCCGCGCGCGAAGGCGGCGGCCGCAGCCCCGGCGCGCTCCGCCTCGGCGGTGACGTTATCCACAAGGTCGTGCACCTGAGCCACGTTGCCGCAGGCGAACACGCCGGGTGAAAGGGTTTCCATGTTCTCGCGCACCACGGCGCCGCCCGTGTGCGGATCGAGCGGGATTCCCGCGCAGCGGGTCAGCTCGTTTTCCGGGATCAGCCCCACGGAAAGCAGGATGGTATCGCACGCGTATTCGGTTTCCGTGCCGGGAACGGGGCGACGCCGCGCATCCACCCGCGCCACCACGGCGCCCTCCACGCGCCGCGCGCCCCGGATCTCCACGATGGTGTGGGAAAGCAGCAGCGGAATGCCGAAATCGTCGAGGCACTGGGCGCGGTTGCGCGCAAGCCCGCCCGGGTAGGGCATCACCTCCACGCAGGCGAGCACTTCGGCGCCCTCAAGCGTGAGGCGGCGCGCCATAATAAGCCCGATGTCGCCGGAGCCCAGAATGAGCGCGCGCCGGCCCACCATGCAACCCTCCAGGTTGACATAGCGCTGCGCGGCGCCCGCCGTGAACACCCCGGCGGGCCGCGTCCCGGGAATGCCGATCATGCCGCGCGTGCGCTCGCGGCAGCCCATGGCGAGCACCACGCTGCGCGCGCGCAATATGCGGCATCCCCGCGCGCGGCTCACGGCGCGCACCTCCCAGCCGTTCGCGGCGCCGCCGCCGACGGGCGAAAGCGAAAGCGCCATATCGCCGAGGCTTACCTCGATGCCCGCACCCGCGAGCTTTTCGATGAATCGCCCTGCGTATTCGGGCCCCGTCAGCTCCTCGTGAAAATAGTGCAGGCCGAACCCGTTGTGGATGCACTGGTTGAGGATACCGCCGAGCTCCGCGTCGCGCTCCAGAACGCACACGCGCCCGGCCCCCGCGCCGCGCGCGCCGAGCGCCGCGGCAAGCCCGGCCGGCCCGCCGCCGATCACCAGTACGTCGATGAATTCCGCTTCAGGCATCTTCTCCGCCTCCCTCTTCCTCTATTTGGGGAATCGCCTTGGTGTGGCCGGTGAGGATATTGCTGCCCGCCTTATCCTGCAAAATCTCCGTGGGGTCGCGGTGCAGCTCCCGGGCCAGCAGCTCCACCACGCGCGGCCCGCAGAATCCGCCCTGGCAGCGGCCCATGCCGGCGTTCACGCGGCGCTTCACGGCGTCCACCGAGCGCGGCGGAATCGGGGCGCGGCACGCCGCCAGAATTTCGCCTTCGGTTACGGTTTCGCACCGGCACACCACGCGGCCGTAGGCCGGCTCCCGCGCCGCAAGCTCCGCGCGCTGTGAATCGGAAAGTTCCGCAAACCGCACGCGCCGCCGCTGTGTAATGGGATGCGCCTTTACAGGCAATTCCAGCCCCGCTTCCTCGAGCAGACGCACGGCTTCCTCGCCGATGGCGGCCGCCGCCGTAAGCCCCGGGGACTTAATGCCCGCAAGGTCGAGAAATCCCGGCGCGGCCCATTCGATGCAGAAATCGCCGCGGTCCGTTACGGCGCGCACCCCCGCGAAGCTCCGGATGACGGCACGCAGGTTCAGCCCCGGCACGCTGCGCCGGGCCGCCTCGGCCACAAATTCCAGCCCCTGTGCCGTAGTGGCGGTGTCGCCGCCCTCCACCGGTTCGGCGTTCGGGCCTATAAGCAGGTTGCCGTGCACAGTGGGTGTTACGAGCACGCCCTTGCCCATTTTGCCGGGGCACTGGAAAATCACATGGCGCACACAGTTTCCCTCGGATTTATCCAGCAGCCAATACTGCCCGCGGCTCGGGCGCCCCTCGAACGCGGGCGGCGCCGCCAGCGCGTGCACCGCCGGGGCGTTTACCCCCGCGGCGTTGAGCACGAACCGCGCCTCGAACTCCCCTTTGGGCGTGAACAGACGCCAGCCGCCCCGCACCGCGCGCACCGCCGTAACGGGCGCCTCCAGTTCCAGGCGCGCGCCGTTTTGCACCGCGTTCTCGGCCATGGCCAAAGCGTATTCCCACGGGCTCACGACGGCGGCGCCCGGCGCGAGCAGAGCGGCGCGCACGTTGGGTGCGAGCGCCGGTTCGAGCGCGAGCGTTTCCTCCCGCGTTAAAATGCGCAGGCCCTTTACGCCGTTTTGCCCGCCGCGCGCAAGCAGCGCGGAAAGCGTTTGCTCGTCCTCCGGCGTGAAGGCCAACACCAGCGAGCCGATCTCCCGGCGCGGCACGTCCAGCGCCGCGCAGAGCTCCTTGGCAAGCGCCGCGCCGCGCACGTTGAGACGCGCCATTTTCGTGCCGGGCTTCGGGTCGTAGCCCGCGTGGAGAATGGCGCTGTTGGCTTTGGTCGTGCCCGCCGCCACGTCGTTTTCGGCCTCCAGAACCAGCAGCGAAACCTCGCGCCGGGCGAGCGCGCAGGCCGCCGCCGCGCCCACCGCGCCGCAGCCGATCACCGCTACGTCGAACATTCCGTATTCCTCCCTCTCCCCGCTTTCCCGGAAAAAGCCTCCGCGAAAACGGCATGCGGCCCCAAAAAGGCAAAAAAAGAACGGGACAAGCCGCACCCGCATGGGGTGTTGCCTGTTCCGTTCTCCATCACTCATCGGAACCCGCGGCGGGCCTTGCAGAGCCGCCGCCTTTGTTCGTTTTTATCGCCGTTTCTATTATAGCGCGCAGCGGCCCGCGCGGCCAGCGGAAGAATGCACAAAAATATGCACGTTTTTTGTCCGTCCTCCCCGCGGCAAAACGTCGCACGGCGCGAACCGGAATATTTCGCAGCAATTCCGGCATAAAGATTGACAGTATTTAAGGCGTAATCTATACTATATCTAGTGAATTATCTGAATATATCCGGCTTTTTGCGGCCCGCACAGACCTTCGCGCGGCGCTCCCGCGCGGACGCCCGTTTCATAAGAAAGAAGCGATGAGCCATGATTCATTACGCCATCACGATTGCCCGCGGCTACGGAAGCGGAGGCCGGCGCATCGGCCAGAAGCTGGCCGACCGGCTCGACGTCGACTTTGTGGACCGGGAGCTGCTCCAGCTCGCCTCCATTGAAAGCGGCATCAACGAGGAGCTGTTCGGTGAGGTAGACGAGCGCCTCAAGCGGCCGCTCCTGTTTAAAAGCAGGAAGAACCGCCTGGGCGAAGTACTCAGCCCCGCGGAGGACGGCTTCATTTCCGACGAGAACCTGTTCAATTTCCAGGCGAAAGTGCTGCGTAGCCTGATCGAGCGCGAATCCTTCGTGGTGATCGGGCGCGCGGCGGATTTCGTTTTGAAGGAATACCCCAACGTGCTTTCCGTGAGCGTGCAGGCCCCCCACCCGCACTGCGTAACGGAGACCATGCACAAGCTGGGGTACGACGAAAAGGACGCGGACGCGTTCATCGTCAAAACCGACAAGTACCGCGCCGATTTCTACGAGTTCTACACAGGAAGGCGCTGGAACGATCCGCTCAACTTCGACCTCTGCCTCAACAGCGGCCGCCTGGACGACGACGCCTGCCTTGCGCTGATCGAGCGCGCCGCGGCGCTTAAGTTCGGGCCGGATTTCTCCGTTCCGGAAAAGGGTGTGCCGCAAAACGCATTGTGATGCGTTTGCAGCACCCGGCCAAAACGACGCTTGGGGCGTTTTCCGCGTGCGCGCGGCGCCCCATTTTGCTACGCAAAACCGCGCCTTTTTGGCGCTCGCAATTCAAGAGGGC
>JAEWAU010000073.1 GCA_023391535.1 Bacillota bacterium
GCCAGCCGAGATGCCGCACATGTGCCGTGACCTGCACGCCGGGCGCGGCCGCGGCCTGGCGTGTAGCCAGCAGGTAAGTGCTGAAGTGCGTGGTGGAAAAGGTCGCGGTGCCCGCCGCAAGATCAAAAATCGCGCCCATATCGGTATAGGCGCCGGTACCCGGATCGTACCAGAGGATGACGGGCGTCAGACCCGCGGCTTGCGCGGCTTTCATCCGCGCGAGCTGGTCGGCCGTGAGCGCGACCGTCACCGTGGCGGGGCTGCCCAGCTGGTGAATCTCCGCGCCGCCGCTTGTAAGCCGCAGGTCGAAGCCCGCGGCCACCGCCATGCCGGCGGGAGCCGACGCCTGCACCGCCGCGAGCGTGCCCGCAGGCGTGGTCATCTGCGAAACGGACGGGGCGGCGCCGCCCGTCTGCGCGGCCGATTGCAGCGCGGAAACCGGCAGACTGACGGAAACCGGGCCCAGCACGAAGGTCAAATGATCCGAAGCGCTCAGGCCCGAAAGGCTCGGCGCCTGCGCCGTATAGGCGCCCGAAGCGTCGGGCGCGCCCGCTGCGATGGGTTTGGACGGGTCCACCGTGGTGCCGCCCGAAGAAGCGGCCGTGTTCACGGCGCGGATGTCGTCGAAATACATGGTGGAATCGACTTCCCAGGTGCCCGTGTGGCCGCTCGGCACGATGGTGTTGCACCAGATGCCGAAGCGCGTGATTTTGGAGGGATCGAAGGTTCCGTTCTGCTTGCCCACGAATTCGCTGAACGGGATGGTGACAAGCTGCGGAGCAGTCTGCCCGGCAAGGCCGGGAAGGTGAACCTCAAAATCCTCCGAGCCGCTGGTGATCTGAATAACCAGCTTCTGCGCGCAGCCGTCCGGCCTGATCCAGAACTGGATGGCGTTGTAACGAGTCCAATCCGCGTTCAGCGCCTTGGTGACGCCGGCGTAGCCCTCGCTTGCCTGCGCGGTGGAAATATCGTAGCGGAACGCAAGGCCCGAGCTGCCGGACCGGTGTTCCGACGCGTCGGAAACAAGGGAGGCGGACGCGTTGCAGCCGGTGCCGTAATTATCGGTCCACGCCGCGGCGAGCAGGTCGCTCTGCCCGTAATAGCTTTCAAAATCGTCCACGGAGGCGGGGTCCGCCGCGGGCGCGGCCATGTTGAACAGCACGGTGGGAAGGGTATCCACCACCGTATTGCCGAACATCAGGTCGATCTCCCCCACGGTTTGCCCGATGGAGGCAAGTTCCGGCACCGTCAGTGCGGCGGAGCAGACGCCCCCCTTTACCGGCGAAGCGGGCAGGGTCAAAACGGTGCCGCCCTCATGATTCTTTAGGACGAACGAGATATTTGCGGCCGCGCCGTACACATTCGCCGTGATAGTCGTCGCCGAAAGCACGCGGTCCATGGAAGAGGGCGACGTGATGTAGCCGTAAGCCGGTTTCGGCTCCGTCTGAACGCTCAGCGACCGGTAATCCGCCATTTCGTTGGCAAATACGGAACGCGGGTCGTTAAAGAAGCGCACGAAATCGTTCACCATCTCATGCCCGCGGGTAGCGCTCACCATATAGGGTTCGTAAAAGTTGGAATCCGACGTGCTGAAATCGGCCCACGTCATGAAATACGGTACGCCGGTTCCCGAAAGGGCGCTGAGCGCATGTTCAAACCAGTTCAAATCGAGGTTTCCGCTCGCCTTCATCCCGCTGATGCCGGTTTCGGAGCAGGCGCCGATTTTTCCGTGTTCGGCGGCGAGCTTGCTGACCAGGTTCGCGGTTTCGGTGAGGGACGACATCCACGGATCGTCCGCCGTGGGGTTGCTGTCGTACTGGTCAAACGCCATGACGTCCACAAAATCGTCGCCCGGGTAGCGCGCGAGGTAATCGGCCTCGCTGGCGAACGGTCCGTTCGGCGAATACACGTAAAGGAAATTGTGGACGTGGTCCGCGTCGCGCAGGTATTCCACCGTATACCGGTAGAGGTTCTTATACTGGCTCGGCGTGCAGGAGGAGGCGCCCCACCAGAACCAGCTGCCGTTGCATTCGTGGAACGGCCGGAACAGCACGGGGATGTTCTGCGCTTCGAGAAGATGGGCATAGTCTGCAATCATATCGAGATACTGCCGGAACGCCGCGTTGACCGCGCTGCCCGGAGTCAGAATTCCCTCCACGACGTTGCCGCTTGTAACGTTCGGCGAATAGCCCGAAAGGTCGTATTTCCCGTTGACGAGGGGCTTTGCCGCCACGGCGGCAAAGTTCGGCATATGGGCCGAAAGGGTGAGGATCGCGCCTTTCTGCGCCGCCGCAATGCCGATGTTCGCGGCGCCCTGCACGAGGTCGCCGTCCGCAGGGACGTTCGGATTGCTCGTATCCAGCTCCGCGCCGGTGAGCGAAAGGCCGTCGATGCCGAACAGGGCCGGATATTCGCCCGCCATGTCGTAAGTATCGGAATCGCTGCCGCCGGACCAGCCCACCTTGTGGTGGCTGTCGTTCTGGTGGCCGTAGAGCAGAAGGCCGCTCTTGCTCACTCCGGAAAGATAGGCGTCGAGATCGGACGTGCAGGAATCGGCGCCGTCGTCCGCCAACGTGACGGAGGAAGGCGTATTCAGCGAGGAAAGGCCGATTTGCGCCTTCGTGGCAGCGGGCGTTTCCGTGCGCGTAACGTAGCCGTCCGGCACGGCAGCCTGCGAAAGGTCGATGTTGTCGATGTAGAGGCTGCCCTTATAATCGGTGCCGCTGCCCACGATGCTCAGCGTGAGGCTGGTTGCGGGCAGGGTCTGGGCGGCGATTGGAATGCTGGTGGTCGCCTTTTTATAACCGCCGCCCGCGTCCGCGGCCTTGGAAAAATCGATGGCCGCATAATTGCCGTAGCCGCCGGATGAATTTCCAAGAAATGCTTTCGTCTGGAACGAGCCGGTCGTCATATCCGAAGGATTGTAATAGAGATCGAAGGTCAGCAGATTGTAGCCCGTCATGGGCACGGCGCTTCCCCCGCCGACGGTAGCCTCGATGTTGTTCTGAATCTTGACCTCGCTCCAGTTCGAGCCCGCGTCGGGGGTGTAATCGACGCCGAGCGCAAGAGCCCCGGAGCCGAAGTCCGAAGCGTAGCCGAGCGAAAGACTTTTCTCATTCGTATAGCTGTAAACGCCCCCGAGGCTCCAGTTCGCCGCGCCGGCCGCGGCGTCGTTAAAATTCCACAGAAGCGGGGCGGCCGGAGTGCCGTAAGCGCCGCCCGGGCCGGAGGAAGCGGCCGGAGGCGTCATCACGATGTTGTCGATGTAAAGATCGCCGGTGTAGGTACAATCGAAACCCGTGATTTGGAGGATGAACGAATCGATGGTCGCGTCGACCGCCTTCGGAAAGGTGGCCGAGCAGGACGCGACGGAATACCCGTTGTCCTCGCTCTTGAAGTCCGACGCGCCGAGCTGGCCGATGCCGCCTTGGTTCCATTGCCAGCCGCTGCCGTCCTTGACGACCGGCACATACTTGATCTGGCCGCCGAATGAAACGGAATCGGTGGGGGCGATCAGGTCGAAGGTCACGGTCGCCCCGGCATCCGCCGCCGGAGTCGCCGTATCGGCGGGCGTGAAGTCGAACTCGTGCATGTTGGAGGTCCAGTCGTCCGTGCCGTCAAAATGGGTGGGGAACTCAAGCGCGTTGCTCCCGTTCGCCTGCGCGATGGAAACGTCGCTCAGGGCAAGGCTCCCGCCGCTCACGGCGGACGGAAGCGAACCGTCGGAGGACTCGAAGTCGTTTGTATACAGAGTGGATGCCGCCGCAGCCGCCTTTGCCGCGGGTTCCCATGCCAGAGAAGATGCAAGGAGGGAAATGCTGAGCACATACGCCATTGGTTTCAGCCATTTTCGGGTTTTCATAAGCTGCTCTCCTTCTCTCATTCTGTCTTTCATCCTGTCTTTTTCGCAGTTTCGCCCCGCGGAATGCGCCGGGCGGACGAAAGGCTCTCGCACGGCGGCCATGCCCGCGGTCTGCGTTTCGGGCACGGCCGTGTTTCGGGCCAAGAGCGGCCGCCGCCGCCCTCTCCGCCCGCTTTTCCCGCGGGGCGGCTGCGAAATCTATCGGGGCGCTTTGCGCGGTTTGAAGCCGCACAAAACCTCCTCGCATCGGGAAGGGCGCCCTTTTCGCGCGCCTTCGCTCCGCTCCGGGCTTTGCCGGCGGGAACCGGAAGGCAAACGCGCGGAGCAAAGCGCAAAAAGGGTGCGGCAAAACCGGCCGCCCTCGCCGGCGTTTGCGCCAAAGCGCACGCGCGGGAGGATCAGCCGAAAGAGCGCCGAAGCGCCGTTATCTATGGCGGCCCGCATTTTCCGCACGCCGCGTCTCTGGCCGCGGCGTGCTCAGCCGCCGGTATAAAACTCACGCACCGCCGCTTCGGCGGGCTTTGCATATATGCCGTATCCGCTGTCGCGCGCGGCCTCTTCGGGAGCGTAGCGCCGCTCGGGCCAATCCCACAGCGCATAGCCGCTCACCCAAGGGCGGCGGGCGGTGTGCGCGAACATTTCCCGGTACCAGCGCTCCTGCTCGGCGGGGTCCGGCGGCGTGCTCCGCGTCCAGTCGTTCGGAACGGCGCCGGCGCCTTGCGCCGACATACACCCGGTTTCCGCAAAAAAGAACGGTTTTCCGAAACGCCTAACCACCTCTTCGATACGGTCGAGCTGCGGCTCCCAGCCGCCCAGAGGATAATATCCGCTCGAAGAGATCACGTCGACGCAGTCCCACCACGCGACGCGGTCCTCCTGGTATTTATCGGTGTTATAGCTCACGGGGCCGCCGTATTCTTCGCGCACGCGCGCGATCAGCGCGCGCCACTGCGCCTCGCGCCGCTGCGCCATCACCATCTCGCAGCCGGCAATAAACAAAACGCACCCCGTTTTCTGCGCGAGGGCGGCGTAATGCGTCATGAACCGCGTGTGGGATTCGAACCAGTTCGCCCAGCACGGTTCGCCGGGGACATCCTCGTCAAAAAAGTTGATGAACGCGCGCCACACCCCGTTCGCACAGTTCACGGTGGGCTTTAAAATCACCCGCAGTCCGATGGATTGCGCAAAGCGGATCATCTCGCACAGCTCGGAATCCGCATAGGTGCCCGGGCCGTCGAAGACGATCGTTTCCGACTGCGGCGTTTTCTGGATGCCGGAGGGAGCCAGCACGACGTGCGTCGCCCCCGTGCGCTCCCGCATCCGTTTCAGGTTCTCGCGGGCCTCCGGCGCGGCGAGCGTCCCCCGCCGGCCGAATGGCTGAAAGGTGATGCCTTTGATCGGTTCCATGCTTCCGCCCCCCTTCTATCGGTACACGCGGCCGCAAAGCCTCATCGGGAACTCTTTTCGCGTTCGAGCAGCTCCCGGTTGCGGCGTATGAGCGCGTAGCGCTGCGCGACGCAGTAGCGCGAGCGAAGCGCATCCGACGGCGTGTGCAGCACGTAGTCGAGCAAGCGCTCCACCGTGGTGGAGAGCACATGCAGGCGCGTGTCGCTGGAGGCGTAGTATACGTACACATTGCCGTCGCCGTCCGCGACGGCGCCGTTTGTAAACACCACGTTTGAAACGTCGCCCACGCGCTCCTCCCCCAAGGGCGCGAGAAAATACCCGCCCGGCTCGGCGATGATGCGCCACGGCTCGTCTTTATCCGCGAGGAACGCGTAGAGCACATACCGCAGCCCCGCCGCCGTGCTGCGCACGCCGTGCGCGATGTGCAGCCAGCCCTTTTCCGTGAGGATGGGCACCGCGCCCGCGCCGTTCTTTTCCTCCGTAACCGTGTGAAACCGCCGCGGGCTCACGATGCGCTCCTCTTCGATCACCGCGTGGCGGATATCCGCGCAAAGGCCGAACCCGATGCCCCCGCCCGAGCCGGTGGAGAGAAATCCATCCATCGGGCGGGTGTAGAACGCGTATTGCCCGTTCACAAAGCGCGGATGCAGCACCACATTGCGCTGCTGGGGGGAATCCCGCGTCACGAGATTGTCGAGCCGCTCCCAGTGATCGAGATCTTTGGTGCGCACGATGCCCGCCGCGGCCACCGCCGCGGAAAGGTCGCCGGAGGTTCTGTCCTTGCTTTCCGAACAGAACACGCCGTAAATCCAGCCGTCCTCGTGTTGCGTCAGGCGCATATCGTAGACGTCCGCCTCTCCGGGGCAGGTATCCGGCAGCTCCACCGGGTACTCCCGGAACCGGAAGCCCTGCACGGGGGAATCGCTTTCCGCCACGCCGAAGAATGATTTGCGGTCCGCGCCCTCGATGCGCGCCACCAGCATATATTTTTCGCCCAGACGCAGGGCGCCTGCGTTGAACGTGGAATTTACCGCCAGGCGTTCCTCAAAAAGCGGGTTGGTTTCCGCGTCCAGATCGTACCGCCAGGTGAGCGGGATCATCTCGCGCGTCAGCACCGGATTTTCCCAGCGTGTGGTAACGCCGTTGTACCGCTCCTGCGGGCGGTTGCGGCGCGTCAGCAGCTCCTCCTGCTTTTCAAGCTCCCGGTAGTAATGCTCATGTATCATCGCGGACTCTCCTCATCACTTCCATGCACATACGCCCGTTGTGGTAGGGGCATTTCCACGGCTCCACAATAGGGCGACCCGCAACGGGCTTCCCGTCGTCCCCCACTTCCCAGAACCACTCGGAGCCGGGGCGCGGGTCTTTCAGATGCGCTTCGATATACTTCCAGATCTCCTGAGCGGCCTCGCGGTATTCGGTGTGCTCCGGCTCCTTTTCCCATGCGTGGAGGAAGCCCAGCACGCCCTCCGCCTGCACCCACCACACGCGGTTCTTGTTTTCCGCGCCGCGGTCGCACTCGTTCCAGAGCGAGCCGCCGTGGAACGCCGTGCGGTAAACCTCTGCGGCCAGCGCCTGCGTCACGGGCGAAAGCCGCGCCGAAAGCTCCGGGTCGCCCAGCAGCGAACAGCCCCAGTCCATCAGCCAGGAGGTTTCGATGTCGTGCCCATAGGAATGCAGGTCCAGAATACTGTGCAGCTCCCGGTCGAAAAACACCTCCTGCCGGCGTTTTTCCGGATTGTAGATTTTGCTTAAAAAGGTTTCGATAATCTTCCGGAGGCTTTGGCCCACCTCCGTGTCGCACGTGGCGCGGTACAGCCCGGAATAGCCCTCGAACACATGCAGCAGCGTGTTCATCGTCTTTTCCGCGAGCACGCCGTTTTCCGAAAGCTTGTCGTTTGGCGCGGGGCGGAACCTCCGGTCGAACGCCTCGAGGTAGCCAATCTCGTCGGTGCAGCGCTCCTCGATGAGCCGGTACAGCCCGCGCGCGAGCGCAATGGCCCCCGCGTCGCCGCTCGCCTCGTAATACGCCGAAAGCGCGTAAACGGCGAACGCCTGGTTGTAGGTGTGCTTGGTGGTATCGGCCGGGCGTCCGCCGCTGTCCACGCTCCAGAACACCCCGCCGTATTCGGAATCAAAGCAGCAGTCGCGCACGAACAAATAGGCGTGCCGCGCCTCCTCGAGCAGGTCGTTTCGGCGCAGCGTCAAGTACGCCGTGGAGAAAAACCAAAGGATGCGGCTGTGGAGGATGCAGCCCTTTTCGGCCTGCCGGTTCACCCGTAAGTCGTAATCCACATATCCGTAATAGCCGCCGCGCGCGTCGTCCCGCAGGCCTTTCCAGAACGGGATGAGCGTATCGGTCAGCATCGTTTTCGCTTTCTGAGCCAGCATGGAATCTCCTTAAAACCTATCCGCAAATTGTTCGGGGCAGGTTTTGCGGCAAATTTGCCGCCCTTCCTCCTCCGGCCTGGTTGATAGACAGGTTCTTACTTTTTCGCGTGCGAATGAGCGGCGTTCAGCGCACGCCTGGTTCGGTATCCGTCTTTTCCACCACGCTGTGCTCCCGGATATACCCCACCACGCGGTCGAGCGTGGTGAACGCAAGGCCCACGTAGCTGTCCGCCGCGCCGTAATACAGCGCAATGCGCCCGGTTGCGGCGTCGCACAGAGCGGCGCAGGGGAACGCCACGTTCGGAACGAAGCCGCGCTCCTCGTACCATTCCTCCGGCGTGAGCAGGAACGTATCGCAGCGGTAGCGCACCGTGGCGGGGGAATCGATATCCAGCAGGGCGCCGCCGATGCTGTACACATATCCGTTGCAGGTGCCCGTTACGCCGTGGTAAAACAGCAGCCACCCCTCGCTGGTTTCGATGGGGGCCGCGCCCGCGCCGATTTTGAGGGATTCCCACCACTGCGTGCCGCGGCCCATCACGTGGCGGTGGCGCCCCCAGTACACGAGATCCGGGCTTTCGCTGAGGAAAATATCCCCGAACGGCGTGTGGCCGCTGTCGCTCGGGCGGGAAAGCATCAGAAATTTCCCGTCCACGCGGCGCGGAAACAGCACGGCGTTGCGGTTAAAGGGCAGAAACGGATTTTCGAGCCGCGTGAATGTTTTAAAATTCTTCGTTTTGGCGATGCCGATGGCCGCGCCGTAAAAATCCTGGCACCAGATGATATAATAGGTATCCTCCACCTTCACCAGGCGGGGATCGTAGGCGTAGCGCGGGAGAAACGGCTTCCCTTCCTCATCCGTGAACGGGATCTTCTCCCGCTCGTATTCCCAGCGGATGCCGTCCTTGCTCCGCCCGAGGTAGATGTGCGGAACGCCGTTTAACTGCTCGCCGCGGAAAACGCCGATGAAACCGTCCCCGTAGGGCTGCACCGCGCTGTTGAAGATGCGCGCCACGCCGGGGAGCGGATTGCGACCGATGATGGGGTTCCCGCTGTACCGCCAAAGCGGCAGCTCGGTTTGTTTTTCCGGCGCATCCTGCCACGGAAGGTTCGGGAGGACGCTCGCGTTGATCGGTTGGACTTGCTTCATAGCGGTTTATTCCCTTCTTATTGTGCTGAACTTAGCCTTTTACGGCGCCCGAAATCAGGCCGCTGTAAATTTGCTTCTGGAACAGGATAAAGAGGATGAGCGCCGGCAGGATGGATATGATGACGCCCGCGCAGATGAGGTTATACTGGCTCCCCAGCGGGCCCGTGAACGTATACAGGCAGGTGGAGATCACCTGGAGCGTGGTTTTGTCCTGCAAATACAGGTTGGCCATGTAGAATTCGTTGTACACGCCCACGCCCTTGAGCAGCAGGCAGGTGACGATCGCGGGTTTTAGGTTCGGCAGCAGGATTTTGAAAAACACGCCGAAATAGGTGCATCCGTCCAGAATGCCCGATTCGTCGAGCGATTCGGGAAGGTTTGTGAAAAACTGGATGAAGATATAGATGGAGATGATATCCGTACCCATCATGAGGATCATATAGCCGTAGAGCGTATTGATGAGATGCATGTTGTTCATAAGCTGGTAAACCGTGACCTGCATAGCCACGCCGGGGATGAACGTGGCGAACAGAAACAGGTTGCGCACCACACCGTTGCCGGGAAACTTGAACCGGCTGAGCACATAGGCGAGCGACGCGCTGAAAAAGATGGTGCAGGTGAGCACGACCACCAGAATTACGGCGGAATTAACAAACGCGAGCCCCATGTTGGCGTCCTTCCAAGCCGTGATGAAGTTGCCGAAGTACAGCCAGTTGCGCGGGAACGTCATGATATTGGTGTTCTGGTACTCGTTCTGCGTTTTGAACGCCGTGACGAAGCACGCGTAAAGCGGCACCAGGCACCAGAAGCTGATAAAGATGAGAAAAACGTATTTTAAAACCGAAAAAACGCTTTTTTTCAGGCCTGTTGTTTCCGAATTCATATCTGCCGCCCCCTTCAGTGCGAACCCAGACGGCGTTTCCGGGCTCTTCTCTCACCGAACGTCATTCCGTTCGCATCCTCGTCGAACAGCACTTTCATCGTCGTGTTCTGGAGCACGGTCACCACGACAATGATGCCCATGAGCACGACGGCCATGGCGCTCGCGAGGCCGACCTGCTGATCCACATGCGCGATGTGGTCCATCGTGACGAAATAGGTGGAGGTGCCGAAGGTGCCCTGCGTGATGACGTAAGGCGGCTCGAACGCCGAAATGGAGCCTGAAACCGAGAGGATCATATTCAGGACGACGATCGTCTTGATGCCGGGGAGGATGATGTGGAAAAACCTGTCCTTCGCGTTGGCTCCGTCGATTTCGGCCGCCTCGTAAAGGTTCGGGTCCACCGACATGATGGCGCCGATGAACAGCACCATGTTCTGGCCCATATAGCGCCAGACGGAGGTAGCCGCAAGGACGACGTTGTTGAGGTGCTCCGTGCGGAACCAGTACGGCAGGCTGTTCAGCTTGAAGCCCAGCATCGTGAGGATGGTATCGAACACAAAGCCGTGCGTGAAGAAAAATTTGAACATGAAGCCGATGGCGATGCCGGAAACCAGAAACGGGAAAAAGATGACCCCCTTGAAGATACCGCCGCCGCGCGTGGGGAAGCTGAGGATGCTGGCGAGCAGCAGCGCGAGAGCCATCTGCAGGAACGCGCCGAGCAGATAATAAATCATGAGCCGGAGGGAGGAAAAGATATCCGGCCGCATGAAGACGTCTTTGTAATTCTGAAGCCCCACGAACGTCCGCGGCCCCAGGTATTCCATATTGTAAAAGCTGAACTTGATCTGCAAAGCGAACGGGAAATAGGTGAACAGGAGCAGAAGCAGGAGCGGAACGAGCATGAACACCGCGATGACGACCATCTGCTGATGCCTCATGTTGCTCATCCACCGCCGCAGCGGCCCTCTGTGCGCGGGCAGACCGTTGGAAGAAGCGTTCATAGTAACCTCCTTGAAAAGTCTGAGCCAACGCCGATTCCCCGCCGCCTCAGCCCGCGGCGGCGGGCTGTTTGGGCGTGATGGCATTGGCTCAAGCTTTGCTGCGATACCGATTCGGTTTTTCTCCGCCCCGTTTTGGTCCGCGCGCGCCCCCTTCCGGGGCCGCCCGGGGGCGGCTTAGAAAGGGCTTTGCGACGTTCGCGCGGGGAATCGGGAATGCCGGGTTATTTCAGCGAATTGTACTGCTTCTCTGCGGCGGTCCACTTCTGGTTCCAGCCGTCCAAAATCGAATCAAAGCTGGGTTTGCCCTGAAGGGCATCCTGCACGATCGTCTGCACGTGGGTGTTGTCGGCATTGAGCGAGATGCCGGAGGCCTTGTTGACGTTGCTGAACAGGTCTTCCTCGCCGGCCGGAGCGGGGTTGTCGACCACAAAGGTCGTATCGCTGAACGCGTTCAGCGTTTTGGGCAGCGAATGGGTCTTGTTCACAGGAAGGCCGCCCTGGTCGGTGTCGAAGTTGGATTTGTCCACGAGCCACTTGATATACAGCATCGCGGCGATCTGGTTACCCTTCGAAGCGTTCTTGTTGATTCCGTAGCAGTAGTCGGGGCCGGCGCTGGCATACTGTTTGCCGCCCACGGTGATCGGGAAGGGCATGTAGCCCACGTCGTCCGCATGGGAGCCCGCGCTCTGCATCTGCACAATGGCCCAGGAGCCGAGCACCATGGTGGCGATCTCGCCGTTGTTGAACTTCGCCTTGGAGCTTTCCCAGTCGGTCGTGGTCGGGTCGGCTTCCGTCAGCTTCTGGCTGACCGCGTCGTACAGGACTTTATACACGTAATACGGGCCCGTTTCCGTGCCGTCCGAGGGCTTGGCAAACGGGTTCTTCGCGTGCGGCAGGTTGTTCATCGCGTCCGCGCTGCCGGTGGCGCTGCCGCCGATATACGCGTCCCACGCGCCCATGGTCCAGCCGGCCGCAAAGTTCGTATAAAGCGGGATGGCCGACGTCTTCTGCTTGATGAGCTTGAGGTCGCCGATGAATTCATCCGGTGTCTTCGGCGTAGAGGTGATGCCGGCTTTCGTGAATACGGCCTTGTTATACAGCACGCCCTGCACGTTATTGGTGGACGGGATGCCGTAAACCTGTCCCTGGTAGGCGAAATTGTTGAGGAACTGGTAGGTGTTCTGGAGGGTGGAAAGATCGCCGAACGTGATGAAATGGCTGGAAAGCTGGGATTTTTGCACGGATGTCGGAATCATGCAGATGTCGCCCCAATTGCTCGTGGTCAGCCGGGTGGTCATCGCGTCGGAATAGTTGGTGTCGGCCTCGTATTTGATGTTGATGTTCGGATAGAGCTTCTGGAAATCCGCGATATACTGCTTGAATGTGGTGTTGACGATATCCGTACGGTGCGTATGGAAAACAAGATTTGCCTTAATGCCGGTGTAATCGGTGCCGAGGCTGAGGTTGTCGAATGTAAGCGCCTTTGCTTCGGAACTTGTGCCGGTGGACGAACCGCTCGAAGTGCTCTTCGAACTGCTGTTTGTTTTACTGCTGCAGGCTGCCAGGGAAAGTACCATGGCGCCCGCCAAAACAGCGCTCAGAACTTTTTTCAATTTGACTCCTCCTAAAATAAAATTCGTCTTTTCCATGCAGCGGGACCTCTTCAACGAGATAGAACGTTTGGGGCAGACTTGGCACGCTTATTTTTTCGCGCTGATGGATTTATGTGCTCTGCCCATGTGCACAGAGTTTAAGGTAAATATTCTATGCTTTATGTCCTATCTATTTGACAAGTTGATTATAGTATTTTAGGTTAACCGTTGTCATTAGATTATCTTGACTTTTCTAATACTATTTTGACTTTATTTCAATATGCTGCTCTGCAGCAGTATTAGTGCGCTGTTTTTAGCTATAATCACTGCTTGTTTTGCGTAATTACTTAACAATTTCCGATTTTTGAATTTATTTTAGCTCAATATAGTGAACGTATTTTGCTAATCGGTCGATATTCGTCCGAATCCGCCGGGCCGGGCGCGCCGCAAAAAAGAGGGGCAAAATGAATCGGAATTCATCTGCCCCCCACGCGGACTTCCGCCCTTTGCCGGACGCGTCAAACAGCGCCGGGCACCCCGCTTGGCACCGTTTCCCGTCTGAGGCTTTCCGGCTTCGCGCTCCGGGCGGGGCCCGTCGTTTTCCGCACGATCAGGTGGCCCGGAATGGTTTTGAGCTCCAGCGGGCTGCGCGGATTCGCGATCTTCTTCATCAGGCGGCCCACGCAGGCCTGCACCATGGCGTCGGTGTCCACCGAATAGGTGGTCAGACCCATATCCTCGAACCCGGGGTACACGTAATCGTCGAAGCCCGCCACCGAAACGTCCTCGGGCACCCGCAGCCCGCGTTCCCGCAGCGTGCGCACGAGCAGGCACGCCGTGGTATCGCAGTTGCACACGAACGCCGTGGGCATCTCCCGCTCAAACGCTTCGGGCAGATCGATGCGCACGTCGCCATCCGGCGTGCGGTCCGGCAGCGTCATCTGCGGCGTTACGGAAACGCCGTATTCCAACATGGCGCGGCAGTAGCCGGAATACCGGTCGTTGATGCTGCTCGTCACGTTGAGGGAACCGACGAAGCAGATATCCCGGTGCCCGAGTTCGATGAGATGCCTTGTCACCTCGCACATGCCGTGGTAGCCGTCCGAAATGATGCCGTCGTTCGCGTTGAACACGTCGTAAGAATCCAGAAACAGCACCGGGATATCCGGCACCTTGCGCAGCATGTCCCGGTAGGCGCTTTCCGCCGGCCCCACCAGCACGATGCCGTCGATTTTCCGGTCCTGCAGCGTGTGCGGCTCCGCAAGGCCCTGCTCCTCCTCGTGCTGCACGATCTCCAGAATGCCGTAGTACCCGCTTTCCGCCAGCTTGCGCACCATGCTTTCGTACAGCTTCCAGTAAAACGACCGCCCCTTTACGATAAAACGCGCCGGAATCAGGATGCCGATATTGCCGGTTCTTTTCACCGCCCGCGTGCCGTAACCGGCGGACCGGTACCCCATTTCCTGCGCGAGCGCCTTGATTTTTTCCCGGATCTCGTCGCTCACGCCGTCCTTCCCCGCGAGCGCCTTGGAAACCGTCACCGTGCTCACGCCGATCCGCGCGGCAATATCCGCCATCCGGACTGCCTTTCCCATAGCTGTTTTTCCACTCCATTTCCATAAAATGCGCCGGCCTTTTTTCCGCCGCGGCGTTTCGGCTCCGCCCCGTTTCCGCGGGCCCGGCGTCTTGCGGGCCCGCGGTATCCGTACCC
>JAEWAU010000075.1 GCA_023391535.1 Bacillota bacterium
TTCGCAGCCGGTGCCTATGACGATGAGGTTCCACCCGTTCCCATACCGAACACGGAAGTTAAGCTCATCGGTGCCGAAGATACTTGGCGGGTGACTGCCCGGGAAAATAGGTCGGTGCCGGCACTTTTTCTTTTTTCTCTTCCCATTTCCAACCGATTATGATATACTGGTTCTACCATATGCGGGCCTTTAGCTCAGTTGGTTAGAGCGGCCGGCTCATAACCGGTTGGTCCGGGGTTCGAGCCCCTGAAGGCCCACCAAAATAAAGGGGCATAGCTCAGCAGGTAGAGCAGCGGTCTCCAAAACCGCGTGTCGTGGGTTCGATTCCTACTGCCCCTGCCACTTTTTTGCATAAGGCCCGATAGTTCAGTTGGTTAGAACGCTAGCCTGTCACGCTAGAGGTCAGGGGTCCGAGCCCCCTTCGGGTCGCCAATGCTGATGTAGCTCAGTTGGCAGAGCACATCCTTGGTAAGGATGAGGTCGGCCGTTCGATCCGGCTCATCAGCTCCAAAAATCCTCCGGATGCTTTTGTTGGAAGTGTTCGGAGGAATTTTTTGCATTTATAGAGCGAACACATCCATTGGGAGCAAAACGGGAGGCGGGAATACGTTCTACAGGCCGCTTTTACTCCGGAAGTGGTACAATCGTTGACGCCACTCTTCTTTCTGCACTATCATCCACCCAAAACGCCTCGCGTGAACGTGGCACGGAAATGCATCAGACCAGGAAGGGCAATCCGTGGTATTTTGGTATGAAAATGCATGACGGCGTAGATGTGGAAACAGGTTATATTCATATGATTACAGCAACCGCTGCCAACGTTCATGACGTTGATCAGGCGGCAAATCTGATTCGTGAGGATCACTCGGTTGTTTGTGGAGATGCCGGATATCTTGGCATGGAAAAGCGGAAAATAGTCAAAGCTAGGTGTTGTATTGCGGCGATCAATACGTTCTTATCGCTCGTAAGCGACGATGCGTTGGCCAGAATAACCGGTTGCTCGTAAATATTGAAAGAGGCGATGGTTGTCATCACAACCGTACACATCAGCTGTGAGAACTGTGCGGACTGCCCGTACCGTGGGGCCCGCTGCAAGGCAAAGGAAGGCGCTGCAAAAGAGCAGTCGGTCAAAACAGATCTTCTGCGGCTCAGCGGTTGTTCCCGGCAGAACATTACGGGCGAGCGAGGGACTTACGCTCCGGGTCAATCGCGCTATTAAGGTGGAAGGCGCTTTCGGCGCACTGTAAAACGGCCGCAAATTCAAGCGCCTCCTCACCTAGGGCCAGACAAACATTTCCACAGAGCTTTACCTTTTGTGCCTGGGGCACAACCTGAACAAGCTGTGGGCGAAATGCAACGCGGAGCGGCTGCAAACGCATTTATTCCGCATCCCAAAAGAATAGCTTCCGGCAAACAGGAAAACAAAAAGCTGAAAGACGGCGCCGAATAGCGCGGACCCGGCTTTGCCCTGTCTTGGAGTTTTTGCATGGAGCTGGTTTCCAACAAAATGCCGCTGGACCAGGCTTTCCAACAGGGAAAAGGGGCCGTCCCAAAACTTTCATTTTGCACCGGCCCCTTCGGGCTTGCCGCCGGGAGCCGCTTTGCTCCGGCAAAATTCGCGGAAAAATGTGCAGTCCTTTCAAAAAAGTGTTAAAATATCGCCGCTTTCGACAAAACGGCATCTGTTTTTCTCCGGAAGGATGTTGTATAATAAACTAGACTTTGCGAGAATACGACTTTCCACCCGCGCGCCGGGGGCGGATTGCGGGACGGAGGCAGCATGAAGGCAAACGTGAGGCGGCGTCTGGTGCCGAGCCTTTCGGCCTGCACCATCGCCAAAAACGAAGAACAGAATATTGCGAAGAGCATCGCGAGCTACGCGGGGTGCGTCGATGAAGTCATCGTCGTGGATACCGGTTCCTCCGACGGCACCGTGCAGGCCGCGGAAGCCGCGGGCGCGCGGGTAATTCGCTTCCCGTGGTGCGACGATTTTTCGGCGGCGAAAAACACGGCGCTCGACGCCGCTTTGGGGGATTGGATCGTCTTTCTCGACGCCGACGAATATTTCGAGGAAAAAACGGCCGAAAACCTGCGCGCGGTCGCCTTTTCGGCGCAGGAGCAGGGCTTCAACGCCGTGGGCTGCCGCATGCAGAATTACGATGTGGATTCCGGCGGCCGCATCGCCGACGGATACAGCATCCGGCTGTTCCGCAAAGGCGTGCGCTACCGCTATGCGGTGCACGAGGAAATTTCCTTCGAGGGCGGCCTTCGCGTCCTCAATGTGGATAAATCCTATTTCTACCTGGGCCATTCGGGCTATTCCTCTTCCCGAATCAAGCAGAAGTGCGAGCGCAACATCGCCATCATGCTGCGCGATATGGAAACCACCGATTCGGAAGACCGCAAAACCATCTACCTGACCTATATCAGCGACGCGTACGCCGGCATGGGCGATTGGGAAAAGGCCAAGGACTACGCGCTGCGCTATCTGAAAAAGCAGGAGGGCACACAGCTGCGGCTGATCGGGCTCGAAACCAAACCGTATCTGAATATCCTGAACGCGATGGCGAAGGAAAAAGCGGCGCCCGAGGAGATCGAGCCCTGGCTTGCGCGCCTCGAGCGGGCGTTCCCCGATAATCCGGATGCCGCCATGGAACGCGGAAAGCAGGAGCTGCGGAATTTCCGCTTCGCCGCGGCTTTCGCAGCCTTCCGGCACGCGGAGGAGCTTTCCGGCCGGTTCGAGGGCACGGACGTGGACAACGTCGTTTCCCACAAGGCGCTGCTCTACAACTTCTGCGGAACGTGCGAGGAAGCGTTGTACCATATGCCCGAGGCCGTGAACTGGTATTTCAAGGGCGCGCAGGAGGAAAGCGAAAGCCAGATTCCGCTGCTCAACCTCTTCCGCGTGCTCCGACCGATGCCGGAGGATTCCGTCACCGAATTTACCGACGCGCTGTACGGCGGCTCTTCCGCCTCCAAACGGGGAACCATGCTGGCGGCCTTATTGAGCAATTATATGGGCGGCCAGGCCACGCGCTGCTACGCGCGCCTGCGCGCGGGCCGGGAAAACGAGCCTGTTTTTGCGCAAGCGGCGGCCTACTTCGCGGCCGCAAAGGGCGAATATGCGCAGGCGGCGGGCCTGTTCCTGCTGGAGTGTGGCGGCGGAAACAAAACGCACGCCATGCACGCGCTCGTGTGCGCCGCACTGCAGCCGGACGCGCAGCTTCTCGCACGCGCGCTGGAGGCCGCCTCCCCGGCGTGCGCGTTTGCGGCGGATATGGGCGCAAAGCCCGACGGCTTGCAGATGGACGACGCGGCGGCGTTCTATGCGGAGCTTTGCCGCATGGGGCGCCCCGAAAAGGCCGCCGAATGGGCCGGGCGGGCGGCGGGCCGCCTTACGCAGGAGGAGCTTGCGGAGCTCTGCCGGAGTTTGTGCGACCGCGCGGCTTACCTTCCGGCTCTGGCCGTTCTGTACAGCGCCGCGCTCACGCCCGAAACGGTTTTTCTGCGGGGCTACTGCTGCTACCGCCTCGGGCGTTTTTTCGAAGCGGAGGATTTCCTGCGGCTCGCGCACCGGGCGGGCGGCCCGCTCGCCCGGGCGGCGGAGGAGCTTGCGCGGCGCGCGCAGGCGCTCCAGCCCGCCGGAGGCGCGGAAGCGCGGCGGGAGCAGGCGCTGCAGGCGAGGCTCGCGGCGGAATCCGGCGATTTCGACACGGCCTGGCGGCTGCTTTCCGCATACCGGCGCGAGGCGGTGCCCGACGCGGCGCTCTACTCCGTGGAGGCGGCCGTGCGGTATTACCGCGGCGACAGCCGCGGGGCCGCGCTGGCGGCGGAAAGCGGGCTGCTGCGGTGGCCGGGCGATTTCGACCTGCTGTATAACGCGGCCTGCGCGTATGAAAAGCTCGGGGATAAAAACCGCGCCGCCGCCCACTACAAACGCGCGCTGGAGCGCTGCACGGACGAAAGCCTGCGCGGGGAGCTTGTGCGCAAGGCGGACGGCGGTCCCTGAGGTTTCAGACCGATACTTTTCCGGTATGGATTTGGGATAGAACAACTGAGCAGGGGGCATTGAAATGGATGACAACGGTTCCGAACGCGATCAGATGCTGGACGTATTCATCTTTGAAGCGAACCAGCTGATCGAACAGCTCGAAGAGACCATGCTGCAGACGGAGAACAACGGCGCGTTTTCCACGGAAGACATCAACGAGATTTTCCGCATCATGCACACGATCAAGGGCTCCTCGGCCATGATGATGTACGACAACATCTCCGTCATGGCGCACAGTGTGGAAGACCTGTTCTATTTTATCCGCGAGAAAAAGCCCCGGAATCTCGATATGCACACGATCTGCGACCTCGTGCTCGCCGCCTCGGATTTCATCAAGGCGGAGGTGGCCAAGGTCAACGACGGCGGCAAGTCGGACGGCGACGGCAGCGGGATGATCGAGAAGATCAAGGGCTACCTCGCGCAGATCTCCGGGCAGGCTCCGGCCGCGCCCGCCGCGTCGGCTTCCGGGCAGGCGCCCGCTGCCCGGGAAGCGGCGTCCGCCTCCTCCGCAGAAGGGGCTGTTCCGGATACCGACACCCGGTTCATCGCGCGGGTGCGCTTTGAAGAGGGCGGCCAGATGGAGAACATCCGCGCCTACACCATCTCGCGCAACCTCGGCGAGCTTACCCACGAGCTTCTCACTTACCCGAAGGACCTCATCAACTCCCTGCCCGAAAATATCCTTGAAAACGGCGTGACGATGTTCTTCGCCACGGATCAGGACGAATCGCACATCCGCCCCATCTTCGAGGAAACGCTGTTTCTAAAATCCTACGAGCTTTTGCAGGTGGACGATTACAGCGAGGAGCTTGCCAAATACAACCTTACCGTGTCCGACGCCGTGCCGCAGGCCGCCCCGGAAGTGCATCCGCAGCCCGTGGTGCAGGCCAAGCAGATCGAGCGCGCGCAGAACACGGTGGGCGCGCAGGACAGCTCCAAGGGCAGCAAGCTGAGCCTGATCAGCGTCAACGTCAACAAGCTCGACAGCCTCATGAACCTGGTGGGCGAGATCGTCATCCAGGAATCGATGGTGACCAAGAACCCGGACCTCAAGGGCCTTTCGCTCGACCGCTTCAACAAGGCGGCAAGGCAGCTGCGCAAGCTCACCGATGAGCTGCAGGATATCGTAATGTCTATCCGTATGATCCCCATCGCGGGCACGTTCCAGAAGATGCAGCGTATCGTGCGCGACATGAGCCGCAAGCTGGGCAAAGACGTGGAGTTTGTAACGGTGGGCGAGGATACGGAGGTGGATAAAAACATCGTCGACCATCTCTCCGACCCGCTCATGCACCTCATCCGAAACTCCATGGATCACGGCGTGGAATCCGAATCGGAGCGCATCGCGCAGGGCAAGGCGCCCAAGGCGCGCATCACCCTCACCGCGCACAACACGGGCGGCGACGTGATGATTTCCGTTTCCGACGACGGCGCCGGCATCAATAAGGAAAAGATCCTCCAAAAGGCCAAGGCGCAGGGTCTGCTCACCAAGCCCGAAAGCGAGATGACCGATAAGGATATCTACGCGCTCATGCTGCGGCCGGGCTTTTCCACCAACGAAACCGTCACCGAATTCTCCGGGCGCGGCGTGGGCATGGACGTGGTGAAGCAGAACATCGAAGAGGTGGGCGGCAGCATTTCCATCAAGAGCGTGAAGGGCGAGGGCACCACCATGACCATCCTCATTCCGCTCACGCTTGCCATTGCGGACGCCATGGAGCTTTCGGTGGGCGAGGGCATCTACACGCTGCCCACCGTCGCCATCAAGGAGTCGTTCCGCGCCAAGGAATCCGACCTCATCTACGACAACGACGGCAACGAGATGATCATGATCCGCGGCACGGTCTACCCCGTCATCCGGCTCTACCAGCTGCTCAAGATCGACACCGACGTCAAAAAGATGGAGGAGGGCATCCTCATCCTCATCGAGGGGGACAACAAGGCCGCCTGCATCTTTGCCGACGAGCTCCTGGGCGAGCAGCAGATCGTGGTGAAACCCATGCCCAAGTATCTGGCGCACTATTCCATCAAGGAATCCGGCATCGAGGGCTGCACCATCCGCGGGGACGGCAGCATCAGCCTCATCCTCAGCGCCAAGGGCATCATTTCGCGCGTGCTGTAAGGCGCGGCGGGGCGGAATACAAAAAAGGAGGGTGCGCTTATGTCACAGGCGCTCAACCGCGTGATCTTCCAGCAGGATGACGAGGACACGCAGCACGGAAAATATCTCACCTTTCCCCTGGGGGGCGAGGTGTTCGGCATCGAAATCCGGTATGTCACCGAGATCATCGGCATCCAGGCCATCACCTTTGTTCCGGAGGTGCCGCCCTACGTGAAGGGCATCATCAACCTGCGGGGCAAAATCATTCCGGTGATCGACATGCGGCTCAAATTCGACAAGCCCGAGGTGGAATATACCGACCGCACCTGCATCGTGGTGGTGGAGGAAAAGGACGTTTCCATCGGCCTGATCGTGGACAGCGTGGCGGACGTGGTGGATATTCCCGACGATCAGGTGCTTCCGCCGCCGCGCTTCAAATCCGGGCGGCAGAACAAGTACATCAAGGGCATCGGCAAGGTTGGCGACGAGGTGCGGATGCTCATCGACTGCGACATGATCACGGGCGACGGCGAAAAAGCGGAATAAAGCCGGCGCATCCAATAAAAATGCCTTTAAAAAGCCTTTATAAAAGGACCTTCGCGCAGCGCTTTTTCCGCGCTGCGCGAAGGTCCTTTTGCGTGCGGCTTGTTTCCTGAGCCGTCACTTCGAATACTGTACCGAATCGCCCCGGTACAGCAGGCCGCCGTAGGTTTCGCTACCGCGCGGGTCGTTTCCCGCGCCGTGCGGTTCGTCCCAGGCGAGCGGTACGTCTCGCCCCTGGAACAGCAGGTACAGGTATGCGGGCGTGCCGTCCTTTTTGCGCGTGTCGTAACTCAGCAGGAACACGCGCTGGCCGAGAATCCCCGTGAATACGCAGTTGAAATCACGCAGCGCGATCGTGTTGCACTGCTGGAAATATGCACCTACGTTCCGGTAGCGCGTGGAGTAGCCGACGCTCGCGCTGCCCTTGAAATTCTGCGGGATCGTCTGCGTATAGCTCTTGGGCATCGTCAGAATGCCGCAGTCGCCGCTGTTCGGTTCGATGGTGTAGCCGTACTGTTTGGCGAAGCTCTGCGCCTCCTGAAGTTCCCAGCTGTCCGCCTTCACGAGATCGACCCGGTCGAGATACGTGGAGGCGGATTCCAGACCCGAACCGGGCGAAACCGCGGGTTTGCGCACGATGGAGAGATAGCGGTAGTTTGCATTATCGAAACGGACGGTATACGTCACGGCATACTGCATCACCTGAACCAGTTCGTCGTAATAGCCCACCGTGTAGGCTACGGTATCGGCTGAAATCTGCCGCTTTCCGAGCAGCTTCGGGAACCGGGCGCCGCCGAAGCCGTCCACGACCGTGTTGAATTCCCCGGTTTTCGCGTTGTAGCCGCTCACCTGTGCCGGATCGAAGCGGAAATTCTCAAAATACCGGCCCAGCACCTGCCGGACGTCCGACACGGAGACATGGAATTTTCCGTCGGCTTTGCTATACCACTTCATGTCGTAATCCTTTGGGTAATCGCCCCCGCCTTCGCTCGCTACATACGAGAAGAACACATACAGGTTTTCCGAAGAAATCTGCTGCGGGTTTGTAAATTGCAGGTCGTAGACGCACAGGTCGAGGTCGCTGAGCTTGTCGGCGAGCGTCTGGTCGCTCATGCCCCGAAATTTGAGCAGCATGGCCGGTGTTGTGCCGCCGGGCTGGGAGGAGGAAGATGCGCTTGCCTTAGAGGAAGATATTTCCGGAGAGGAAGAATTTCCTGCGGGGGAAGAGGAACCGCTGCCCGGCAGGGAGGAGCCGCTTGCCGTGCCGGAGGCCGCGGGCCTGCCGTCCCCGGCGCGGGAAGCGGTTCCGGTGCAGAAAACGGCGGAGAACGCCAGCACGGCCAGCAGCAGCGAGAGCGCGCAGGCCGCGCGCGCCCCGGGCGTGATGCGTTTGGTTTTCATCACATTGGTCACCCGTTCTTTCATATTGTGCGTTCCGAAGGCGGTGAGGAGCATGGGCCGGCGTTCTTTTTTTGTGCCGGCCATTTGAAGCAGCGCGCGGGCGTAGGGCGCCCGGCTCTGCGGACCGAGACGTTTGATAACGGCCGAATCGCACGAGAGCTCCAGCTCCCGGTTCAGCCGCGCGTAGGCGAACCATGCGAGGGGATTGAACCAGTGCAGGCAGCAGATGGCGAGCGCGAGCAGGCACAGCAGGTTGTCGCGCCGCTTTACGTGGATCAGCTCGTGCAGGTAGATCGGGTGCAGCAGCTCCGCGTTTTGCATGTCGAAGCCGGAGGGAAGAAAAATCTTCGCACGGAAGATTCCCGCCGTGACGGGCACGGGCGTGCTCGGCGAAAGGCCGAGCGGAACGGCCCGGCGCACGCCCGCCTTTTCGCGCAGCGCGCGCAGCGCCGCGCTGTCCTCCACCGGAGTAAACGCGCGCAATCGCCGGAGGGTGGCGGCGTAAAGCGCGGCGGCGCTCAGAGCGAGCGCCGCGGCCGCTCCCGCGTGCGCCGCCGCAGCGGCCAGCGGCCAGTTGACGCCGCGGGCTTTCCCCGGGCCCTGCGGGGCGCCGGAAGCCGTGCTCTGCGCGGCGCTCGGCGCGGAATTCCGCACCCCGCTTTCCGCCGTATGTGCGCCGGCGGGAACGGAGGCCGCCCGGGAAATCGAAGCCGCGGAATTCCCGGGAACGGAGGCCTGCCCCGCGCCGCTTTGCGCCGGGGCGGAATAGGCGGGAACGGGGATCAAGCGCACGGCGAACGGCGGCAGCGGCAGCCGCACGGGCGCCACGAACGCCGCGAAGGCGAGCAGCCACAGAAATACCAGAAAGGATTTCGGCAGCCATCTGCCAAGAAAAAGCCGCAGCAGAAAGACTGCCAGCACCAGCGCCGAGCCGGCCAGCGTGAGCGAACCGAGCAGCGCAAGCCAATTCGTCAGCATAAGGCGGCTCCTATTCTTCTTCGTCGATCGTGCGGATGAGCTCTTCGAGCTCCCGCCGCGAGAGCTTTTGCTCCCGGATAAAGGCGCGCAGAAACAGCTTTGCCGAGCCGGCATAGAGCTTTTCGAGCAGGGCGCTGGTCTGGCGGCGCAGAACGTCGCCTTTCTCCACCTTCGCCGTGCACAGGAAATCCGGCTCCGCACGCTCCACGGCGCCTTTTTCGATCAGGCGCCCCAGCATGGTGTAAACGGTGTTTTTCTCCCACCCGGTTTTGGCGCGGGCCTGCGCGGCGATGTCGCGCGCCTTCTGCGGCCCGCCGCTCCACAGAATTTCCATGATCGTCAGTTCCGCGTCGCTCAGGTTGGTTTCCTTTTGCATGCCGATCCCTCCGGTGCAAATAATCTACAGGTGTGGTATATCGGATGCTATTATTCTACGCATGTAGAATAAAAATGTCAAGCAATGTCACCGCATTGTAATCGGGATTCCGCATTTTGATACCGAAAGCGGCGCAGCGGCTCCGTTTGGGGCAAAAAAGCCCCCGCGGGCGCTTGGCCGCAGGGGCGTGCAGGGACGTGGAAAAAGAAAGGGCGGGGCGCGGTTATCGGCCCGCCGGTTGTTCGGCCGCGCCGGTCTCCGGTTCGGGTGTTCCGGAAGGGGCCGCACGGCGCGCCTTGCCGGAAGCCTGGGCCAGGCTTCCGGCCTGGGTGAGCAGCATGGCGGCCGCCATCAGCGCGCAGCCGATGCCGCTGCGCACGGTGAGCCTCTCGTGCAGAAAGAGGATGCCGGCCAGGCACGCGAACACCGATTCCATGCTCATCAGAATGGAGGCGTGCGCGGGCCGCGTGTGGCGCTGCCCCACGACCTGGAACGTGTAGGCCACGCCCACCGAAAGGATGCCGCAATAAAAAATCGGAACGGCGGCCTGCGCAAAGCGCGCGGGCGTAACCGTTTCGGAGGGGAGCGCGGCAAGCAGGCTCAAAAGCGCGCACACAAGGTATTGCAGCAGAGAGAGCCGCAGCGGATCGTGCCGTTTCGAAAACCGGTCCACGAGCAGGATGTGCACCGTCCAGAGGCAGGAGCCGAGGAGCTCGAACAGGTCGCCCCGCCCGATGGAAAAACCGCCCGTGACGCTGAGCAGATACAGCCCCGCCGCGGCCAGCGCGACGCTTACCCACAGCGAGGCGCGGGGCCTGCGCCCGAACAGCAGCCCCGCCAGCGGCACCAGCACGATGTAGAGATCCGTGATGAAGCCGGCCTTGCCCGCCGTGGTCCACTGGAGGCCGAACTGCTGAAGGGCCGAGGCGGCGAACAGCACCGCGCCCAGCACCGCGCCCGGGAGCAGCGTGCGGGAAAACGGCGCCGCGCCCGGCACAGCGGCTTCCCCGGCGGGCCGGCTCCGGCGCTGCACAAGCAGCACGGGCAGAAGCGAGAGCGCGCCCACGGCGAAGCGCAGGGCGTTGAAGGAATAGGTGTCCAGAACTCCCGTGACGAGCCGCTGGAAGATGAACGCGACGCCCCAGATCAGGGCCGTGAGGGATAAAAGCAGGTTCGCCTGCCATTCTTTTGTGATGCGCATCCGGTTCTTTTGTTCCTTCCTGTCCAGTCGATTTGTGCTTTGTTTTTCTGCCCTTCTATTTTACACGGTTGTGCCAAAGCCGTCAAAAGGGGCTGCTGCAAAATGAATCGTAATTCATTTTACAACAGCCCTCTTGAACTGCGTGCGCCAAACACGGTTTTGCGCGGAAAAATGGGCGCCGCGCGCACGCGGAAAACGCATCGTTATGCGTTTTACACCCTTTTTTTAACGGCGGCTTTCGGAGGCCTGCGCTTACAGAATCTTCTGCAAAAACGCGCGCGTGCGCTCCTGCGTGGGGTTGCCGAACACGTCGTAGGGGGAGCCTTCCTCCACGATCTCGCCTTTGTCCATAAAGAGAACATGATTTGCCACGCCGCGGGCGAATCCCATCTCGTGCGTCACCACCACCATCGTCATGCCCTCTTCCGCGAGCTGGCGCATCACGCCCAGCACCTCGCCCACGAGTTCGGGGTCCAGCGCGGAGGTCGGCTCGTCGAACAGCATGGTTTTGGGCTGCATGCACAGCGCGCGCGCAATGGCCACGCGCTGCTGCTGCCCGCCCGAAAGGTGCGCGGGGTATTCGTCGCGCTTATCCTCCAGCCCCACCTTGGCGAGCAGGCCCAGAGCCAGCTCCGCCGCCTGCCTGCGCGGCAGTTTTTTTACGGTGACGGGCGCCTCCACAAGATTTTGCAGCACCGTCATGTGCGGGAACAGGTTGAAGCGCTGGAACACCATGCCCAGCTCGCTGCACAGGGCCTGCGCTTTTTTGGCCGGGATTTTCAGCGCGTCGCGCCCTTTGACTTTTTCGTCCACCAGTTCGCCGTCGATATAGAGTTTGCCCTCGGAGATGCGCTCGAGGTGGTTGAGGCAGCGCAGCATGGTGCTTTTGCCCGAACCGCTCGGCCCGATGACGCAGAGCACCTCGCCGGGCTGCACCTCCACGTTGATGTCTTTGAGCACCTGGAGCTGCCCGAAGGATTTATAGACGTGCTCGAGTTTGATCATGCTGTGCGCCGCCGGGGCGGATTCTTCCCGCCGCAGGGATTCTTCGCTCATACGGGTAGGCCGTTCCTTTCTTTCGCGCTCGTTTACGAATTTGCGCTTCGCGCGGCATATGCTCCCGCGCCGCGGCCGTTTATAAGCAGGCCGTTCGTAAACGGGATTATTCGTAAACGGAATATTTCTTTTCGAGTTTGCCGAACACGAAGGTGAACAGCGTCGTCATGGCCAGATAGAACACGATGCACGGCAGGTAGTAGACGGCGTTGCCAGTGCCGTTGGAAAGCACGGTGGTTTTGCGCATCAGCTCCGTAAGGCCCATAGCCGAAACCAGCGAGGAATCCTTTAGGAGCGCGATGAATTCGTTGCCCACCGGCGGAATGAGCCTGCGGTAGGACTGCGGGATGATGATGCGCCGCATGGCCTGCCCGTAGCCCATGCCCAAAGCGCGCGAGGCCTCCATCTGCCCTTTGTCGATGGACTGGATGGCCGCGCGGATGATTTCGGCTAAGTACGCCGCCGAGTTGAGCCCGAGCGCGATGAAGCCCGAGGGGAACATGGGTAGGCTCAGCTTCGGCCAGATCATCGGCAGGCCGAAATAGAGGAACATGATCTGCAGAAGCAGCGGGGAACCGCGGAAAAACCAAACGTAGATCCCCGCGAGCTTTTTGGCGGCGGCATTGCGCGAGAGCCTTCCGAGCGCGAGCAACAGCCCGAGCAGCAAACCGATGAAGATGGCGACGACGGTGAGCTCCAGCGTGACGAGCGCGCATTGGGCGAACACCGGAAGGGTCGAAATCAGGATATGTACGTTATAGCCGAAGGAGGCCATAACCGGATTGGTTGCGTTCACGTTGCTTTTTCACTCCCAGCATCATCGGGCGGCCCCGCGCTCTGCGCGGGGCCGCCCGGCACAAAAGGCGCTGCGGTCATCCCAGCGTTTTGAGTTTGGTATCGATGTTGCTCGTAAGGTCCTTGCCGAACCATTTTTCCGAAATGCTCTTGAGCGTGCCCGCGGAGGAGAGACTGTCGATGGCGGCCTGCACCTTGTCGCGCAGCGCGGTATCGCCGGGCCGGAAGCAGATGCCGATGGGCTCGTTCGTGAGGTTGACGGAGGCCGAGGCGTACTCCGAGGGGCTCTGCTTGATGTAGTATTCGCCCACCACCTCGTCCACGATCACGGCGCTGATTTTGCCGGCCTTAAGGGCGGTGAAGCACTGGATGATCTGGTCGTAGGTAGTGAGGTTGAACTTGGTGCCGTGGACGAGCAGGTAGTTGGCCGAATCGTTGGCGGTGGTGCTCGTCTGGCAGCCCACGTTCTTGCCTTTGAGGTCGTTCTGAGACTTAATGGAGGTGTCGCCCGTCTTCACCACGATCATCTGGGCGTTGGCGATGTAGGGTTTCGTGAAGGCGTAAGCCTTCACGCGGTCGGCGGTCATGCTCACCGAGGAGATGATGCAGTCGAATTTTTTCGCCTTGAGAGCCATGAAGATGCCGTCCCACTGGGTGGGCACGAACTTGACCTTCATCCCCAGCTTCTGGCCGATGGCGTCGGCAAAGTCGATGTCGAAGCCCACGTCCGAAGAGGCGCCGGCATCCTGATACTCCATGGGCGGGTAGGTGTCGTCCACGCCCACCGTGAGCACCTGCGCCGCGCCCGACGAGGAGGATGAGGACGCGGATACGGACGTCGAGGACGAGGAGGCACCGGACGCGGCGCCGCCGTCGGACGCGGCCGAACGGCACGCGGTCAGCGCGAGCATCGGGGCGGCGCAGAGAGCCGCCAGCGCGAACGCAAGGAACTTTTTCATAACGCAACACTCCTGTTTTTCGGTTTTCTGCATCAGCATCAGTTACGCCTTGCGCCGTTTTCTTGTTTATCGCTTTACTACGCGAAAACAAAAGGGGCGGCGCTCCCCGCAGCGCGTCTTTGCGCGGTCGTTCAGCCGTTGAGCTTGCGGAGAATGGCATCCACCATGCGGCTGTCGTTTCCGGCAAAGCCCATGGCGTCGTTGATGACGGATTTGCGTAAGTATTGGATTTCCTCTTCGGAGAAGAAGACATATTTGCCTTTGTTGGAATTCTGCATGGCGGCGAAAATGCCGGAGATGGCTTTTTTTGCGTTACCAGCATCGCTGAAATAGTAGACGTCCTGCTCTGAATTGAGCTTGCCGCCGTTTGCCTCGTAAAGCTTGTGCAGGCGTTCCGCTTCCAGCCCCGCGCCTTTCGCGATCTCGTCGATATGGTACAGCCCGCCGCAGTCGATATAGAAGCTGCCGGGATACCGCCCCGAACTTCGGACCAGAAAGACCGAAAAATTGAGCATGCCGCTTCCGCCTCCCGCCGTGATTGCATAAAATGCCGAAAAAGGGATAGAAAAAGAATGGAAAAAAGGCCCGCCGACAGCGTGCATTGCCCCAGGCTGTTCAAGCAGACCTCATCGTCGTCCGCCGGGAGCGTCCTCCTTGCGTGAACAGCATTTTCACTCGTCATGCAAAAGAAGAACGCCTTCGGCTTACTGTAGCTTTCATTTTACAAAGAAAAATGCAGAAATGCAATATGCAGCGAATAAAATTTCAAATTATTTATTTCCAAACGTTTATTGAGGCGCGCTTCCGTCATTTTTACGGGCGGCGAGCAGGAAATAATTGCAAGACCCCATTTGACGCGAAACGTATGTTTATCCAAAACCGAGTTCCGCGCGAAGCGGCCGGAGGGGCGCTCCCGCCCGCGCGGCCCGAAACGAAAGAAGATGAAACGAAAATTTGTTCTGTTCCGCAACAAAATTCACGCATCAAACAGAAAAAAGCGGCAAAAATCCCTCAAAAGGCAAGAAAGTGTTGTGAACGCGGGCAAAGTGGATTATAATAAATAAGGCACTTTTGCGCCCGCGCGGGGCTCTGCCCCAGGCCGGGCTGCGTTTCTTTTTTGCGCGGAATGCGTTTGCGGAATCGAGCTGTTTCGCAAACAAATTGTTTTGCCCGCGAGCGTGTTCGCGGCAATCACAACCGCAGGGCACCGTGCGGCCCTTGACGCCCGGAAAAAAGTCAGGAACAGGAAAGGGGCAGGTTTGCTTATGTTTTCCCGTGATATCGGAATAGATTTGGGAACCGCGAACACCTTGATTTATATGAAGGGAAAGGGCATCGTGCTGCGCGAGCCGTCCGTGGTGGCGGTGGACGTCAAGAGCGATACGGTTCTCGCCGTGGGCAACGAGGCGAAGCAGATGATCGGCCGCACCCCGGGCTCCATCGTGGCCATCCGCCCGATGAAGGACGGCGTCATCGCCGATTTCGACATCACCTCCAGCATGCTCAAGGCGTTCATCCGCAAGGTCATCAAGAGCGGGCCTCTTTCCAAGCCCCGCATCATCATCTGCATCCCCTCGGGCGTCACCGAGGTGGAAAAGCGCGCGGTGGACGAGGCCGCCTACCAGGCCGGCGCGAAGGATACCTACCTCATCGAGGAACCGATGGCCGCGGCCATCGGCGCCGGGCTGCCCGTGGTGGAAGCCACCGGCTCCATGGTGGTGGATATCGGCGGAGGCACGGCGGAGGTTGCCGTCATCTCGCTCGGAGGCATCGTAACCTCGCGCTCGGTGCGCGTGGCCGGCGACGAGTTCGACGACGCCATTATCAATTATATCAAGAAAAAGTACAATCTGCTCATCGGCGAGCGCACCGCCGAGGAGATCAAGATCAGCATCGGCTCGGCCTACCCCTACGACGACGAGGGCAGCATCGACATCAAGGGCCGCAACCTGCTCGACGGCCTCCCGAGCAACATCACCATCACTTCGGCCGAAATCCGCGAGGCGCTGGCGGACCCGGTTTCCTCCGTCATCGAGGCGATCCGCAGCACGCTCGAGCGCACGCCCCCCGAGCTTTCGGCGGATATCATCGACCGCGGCATCATGCTCACGGGCGGCGGCGCGCTGCTGCGCGGGCTGGACCAGCTCGTGGCCAAGGAAACGGGTATTCCGGTAAACGTGGCCGAAAGCCCGCTGGACTGCGTGGTGGACGGCACCGGCCGCCTGCTCGACGACATGAGCGGCTCGCTCGCCCATGTGCTGTTCGACAGCCGGCGCAAGTAAAATCGGAAACCGCCGCGGGGGGAGTGCGGGTCTGCGCTTTGCGCGGGCCTTCGCGCCGCCCCGCTTTTTTTACTACGATTCTTCCATAAAAAACCCGTTGCAAAATCGGATGCCGCCATTTTTGGGGAAACTGAACGACGCGCGGCAGGGGGTGTGTGCATGCAGGAGTTTTTCAAAAGCGTCCGGTTCAAGGCGCTGCTGGCGGTTGCCGTGCTGCTGGCGGGCCTGATGGTCCGCACGGCTCAGACGGGCGGATCTTCCACCTTTGCGCAGAGCGTGGCGAGCGTGGTGGCTTCGCCGCTTCAGAGCGCCTCTGCGCGCGTTTCCGGCGCCTTTGCCTCCGCGCTGGGCGGGCTGTGGGATATCGGCTCCCTGCGCGCGCAGAACACGGCGCTCAAAAAGCAGGTGCGGGAACTGGAAGACAAACAGGTGCAGTTCGACGAATACAAGCGCCAGAACGAGCAGCTCACGACGCTTCTGAATATCTCGCAGGAAACCAACAAGCAGGAATACGCCCCCGCCACCGTAATCGGGCACGACCCGCAGGATTGGTTCTCCACCTTCACCATCGATAAGGGCACGCTGGCCGGCGTTGAGAAGAACGACCCCGTCATCACGGCGGACGGGCTCATCGGCGTGGTGGTGACGCCCATGCTCACCACTTCGGTGGTGAGCACGATTCTGGACCCATCGGTACACGTTGGCTGCATCGTGAGCCAAACGGGCGACACCGGCATCACGCAGGGCGACCGCACGCTGATGCAGAAGGGCGAATTTGAGCTCAAATACCTCGATAAGAGCAGCGGCGTCACCACCGGGAACATCCTCGTCACCACGGGCTACAGCGGCATGTTCCCCAAAAACCTCAAGGTGGGCATCGTGCAGGATATCCAGCCCGATGTTTCCGGCAACTCGCTCACCGCCATCTGCAAGCCGCTCACCGCGCCCGGCTCGGTGACGGGCGTGTACGTCATTCTGAACTTTTCGGGCAGGCAGGACGCCTCGTCCCCGTCGTCCTCTTCCTCGTCGGGAGGCAAGTGATGCGAAACCTCCATCTGCTCAAATGGCTGGCCTACGCGGTGTGCACGCTGTTTCTGGGCGTTGCGCAAAGCCAGCTCGGCTTTTACCCGCACTACCCGGGCGCGGTGCCGCTGCTGCCCCTGTGCTTTGTCGTTTCCGTGGGCATGGTGGAGGGCGACACGGCGGGCGGCGTTTACGGCGTGCTCGCCGGCCTGCTGTGGGATTGCGGCACCGGACGGGTGTTCGGCTTCAACGCGCTGTTCCTCATGGTCTACGGCGTGGCGGCGGGGCTGCTGGCCCGGCTGCTGTTCCGCCGCACCGGCGTCACCGCGCTGCTGTTTACCTTTGCGGCGGCCCTCCTCCACGAGCTGCTCACGTGGTTTTTCTTCCTGTATATGACGGGCAGCGGGAATTTTGTTTACGCCATGGTCCACATCGCCCTGCCGGCGGTGCTCACCACGCTGGTGTTCGCCCTGCCCGTGTTCTACGGCGTGCGTGCGCTGAACGTCCGGCTCTCGGGCTCCGATTCGGGGGACGATTCCGCTTCCTAGCGCCTGTAAATGCGGCGCACAGCAGTTTTTTTTACCTGTCCGCTTCGGTTTTAATATGGAGGAAAGGATCTGTTCATGCTCAAACGGTCGAGGATTGCGATATTGGCGGTGCTGGTATTTGCCATGCTGGGGCTTTACTCCTTCCAGCTCATGCAGTACCAGGTGATTGACGGCGCCTCATACCGCGTCAGGGCGTCTACCACTTCCACGGCCAAAATGAGCATCATCGCGCCCCGCGGCGAAATTCTCGACCGCTACGGGCGCGTGCTCGCTTCCAGCTCCGTGGGGTATTCCATTTTGCTGGAATGGTCGATCTTTCCTTCCAACAAGCATCTGCAGGCGCAAAACGACGAGCTGCTGCAGCTTTCGTCCTTCATCACCGCAGGAGGAGCCCAGTGCGAGGACGACCTGCCCGTCACCGCCGCGGCGCCCTACAAATGGGCGGACGGCACCGGCAAGAGCGATATCAGGCGTGTGGTCAAAAACATCAACGGGTCGCTGAACAAGGTTAAACTGCCCGATACCGCCACGGTGCAGCAGGTGCTCGCCGAGCTCGCCTCCTATTATGAAACGCAGGGCTATACGGCGGCGCAGCAGAGAACGCTCGCGGGTATCCACTACACCATGCTCGAAAAGGCGTTTTCCTACACCAAGGTGTATACACTCGCCACCGGCGTGAATATCCAAACCGTCACCGCCATTCAGGAGCGCTCCATGAGCCTGCCGGGCGTAACGCCCCAGCAGGTGCCGGTGCGCAGCTATTCCGATTCCGCCATCATGCCCTCCATCGTGGGCACCACCGGGCCCATTCCGCAGGAATCGCTCGCGGATTACACCAAAAAGGGCTACAGTACCGACGCCGTGGTGGGGCGCAGCGGCATTGAAAAATACCTCGAAAACTATCTGCGGGGCCAAAACGGCGAGGAGCAGGTAGAGCTTACCACAAACGGCGATCTGGCCCAGACGCCCACCATCCTCACGGCTCCGCAGCCGGGCGACAACGTCGTCCTCACCATCGACAGCCAGCTTCAGCAGACGGTGCAGAACATGCTGCCCCAGGTGATTGCGCAGGTCAAGGCAGCCGCGGCGGGCGACCCGAACCGCGCGGGCTCGCGCGCAAAGGCGGCATCCACCGTGGTGCTGGACGTCAAAACCGGCGAGGTACTCGCCATGGCGAGCTACCCCACCTATACGCGCGAACAGTATAAAAACGATTACAGCTCTCTTGCGAGCGACACGGCCAACAGCCCGCTGCTCGACCGCGCCCTGCAAAGCGCCTATACCCCCGGCTCCACGTTCAAGCCCATCGTGGCCACGGCGGGGCTCATGAACGGCACCATCACGCCGGATACCACCTGGACGCTGCCCTCCTCATTTCAGGTGGGTACCTGGATCGGCACCGACGACGAAGGCCGCGCGCGCGTGGCCAACCTCCGCACGGCGCTGGCCGTTTCCTCCAACATCTTCTTTTACAAGCTCGGGAGCCTCGCGGGCATCGATGCCATCGACAAGGTAGCGAACGCCATGGGCATCGGGCAGGATACGGGCATCGAACTCAAAAACGAATCCGCCGGTTCGCTTTCGAGCATCGCCGAGGAGAACGCGAAGGGCCTGCCGTGGTACCCGGCCAATACGCCGCAGGCTTCCATCGGCCAGCTTTCCACCACCGTTACGCCGCTGCAGCTCGCCAATTACGTTTCCACGCTCGTGAAGGGCGGCACGCAGTACCAGGTGCATATCGTGCGGCAGGTGAACAATTCGGATAACACCAAGGTGATCGTCAACAACACGAAGCCCGCCGTGAAATCCAAATTTGCTGTAACCGCCGGCGCGGTGGAGGCCGTAAAAGAGGGTATGCTCGCCGTGGCAACGGACCCTCAGGGTACCGCCTATTCCGTTTACGGGAATTTCGCCATGAAGGTGGGCGCCAAAACCGGCACCGCGCAGGTGCACCCGAAGGGTTCCATATATTTTTACACGGATTACAACGCCGTGTTCATCTGCTTTGCGCCCTACGGCGACCCCGAGCTCGCCATCGCAACCGTGGTGGAGTACGGCCACAACGGCTACCAGACGGCGCCCGTTTCCAAGGCCGCCATCCAGCAGTATTTCAGCCTGGATGCGAACGGCAACTCCGTTATTCCCTCGGTTTCCGTGCAGAAAACGGATACGCTCCTGCCCTGAGCGCCGGCGCGCTGCACGCCGCGCATTGCGCGTCGTACAGGAAAGCCGAAAATATGGAATTCTTTGTCCATTCCAAACAGTTTTCGCTTTGACAGCATCCGGGCTTTATGATAGAATAAACGGAGAAGTCCCTTTCGCCGCCGCGCCGCCCCGAGCGGAGCGCGCTTTCGCATGCGGGCGGCGGTTCCGGGGCTCGCGGCAATTCCGGAAAAATGTGAAAAACCGGCGGTCCCGCCGCCTGAAGGGCGGAGGAACTGTATATTTTTTCCCGTTTTCTGGAATGCTGCAGTTATCCATCGTCTGGATGTGTAAAAATGGCTCAAACGGCGGGGAAAGCGGGCAAGGTCGTACTGTTCGCGTCCGGCAAAGGCGGGGTGGGGAAATCCTCGCTGGCGGCGGGCTGCGGCTACGCGCTGGCGCAGCGCGGGCGCAAAACGCTGCTGGTGGACGCCGATTCCGGCCTGCGCGCGCAGGATCTGCTGCTCGGCGTGGCCGACCGCACGGTGTTCGATGTTGGGGACGTTCTGGCCGGGCGGTGCGAACCGGGCCGCGCCATCATCGAAACCGGCTATCCGGGCCTGCACCTGCTTCCCGCGATGCTGGAAGGCGAGCCGGAGGCGGAGGCGTTCCGGGCCCTGCTGCGCGGTCTTACCCATTTTTACGACTTCGTTCTGGTGGACGCGCCGGCCGGCGTGGGCGCCGGAGTGAAGGCGCCGGCGGGCGCCGCGGACGCCGCGGTGCTGATTACCACGCCGGAGCCGGTGGCCATCCGCGACGCCGGGCATGCCGCGCAGCTTCTGCGCGCGCAGGGCATTTCGGAGCTGCGCCTCGTCATCAACCGCGTGGAGCCGCGGCTCATCCGCAAAAAGGTGCTCCCGAATCTCGACGAAGTGATCGACGACGCCGCCGTTCGGCTGCTCGGGGCCGTTCCGGAGGACAAACAGGTGGTGGCCGCGGCCGTTCTCGGCCGGCCCGTATCGCTGCTCCGGCACGGAGCGGGCCAGGCCGTGCGCAACATCGCCGCCCGGCTCGACGGCGAAGAAGTGCCGCTGATGAAGTTCTAACGCAGAGTACCTGCGCCGCTTAAGGCCGCGGGCCTGCTCCATGATAGACAAGGGGGAAGGTTATGAATATCGCTCTGATTGCGCACGACTCCAAAAAGGAGCTGATGGTTCAGTTCTGCATCGCCTACTGCGGCATCCTGAGCAGGCACGCGCTCTGCGCCACAGGCACCACGGGCAAGCTGGTGTCGGAAGCCACCGGGCTTGAGATACAGAAGTTTCTGAGCGGTTCCCAGGGGGGCGACCAGCAGATCGCCGCGCGCATCGCGTGCAACGAGATCGACCTGCTGCTGTTCTTCCGCGACCCGCTCACCCCGAAGCCGCACGAGCCCAACGAGCAGAACATGTTCAAGCTTTGCGACGTGCACAACATCCCCTTCGCCACCAACGTGGCCACGGGCGAGGTTCTGGTGCGCGCGCTCGACCGCGGCGACCTCGACTGGCGCAATATCGTAAACCCCAAGGCCCGGTAAACGGGCGAAGCAGCGAAGAAGGCGCGGCCATAGGGCCGCGGAGGCTTTTGCCGGGCGCCCTGCGGAGCAAAACCGCTTACGGCATTTCCAGAAAAGACGAAACACAACCTTTCCCAAGCTTTTATGGAATTGTTATCGGGCGCCCCATAACCGGCAGCGAACGGGAAGAGTAGGCGGAACGGCAGGCACAGAAACGCGCGCCGAGGCTGAGAGCGCGCACCCGTCCTTACCGCCCAAAGACACCCGCGAGCCGGCGCGGCGCCCTGCGTGAACGGGCGCGCAAGCGCGGCGCAAGGCGCCGAACAAGGGTGGTACCGCGGGGGAAAAACCTCGTCCCTTGAGAGGGGACGGGGTGTTTTTGTCTGTTTAGCGCCTCCCGGTATTAAACAGCAGATTTGTATGGATGGATTCGGAGGAGAAAAGGCATGGCGATCATTCAGGCTCCGCGCGGCACCGAGGACGTGCTGCCCGCGCAGGCGGAAAAGTGGGTGTACCTCGAGAACACGGCGCGGGATACGGCGCGGCTGTTCGGGTTCGGAGAAATCCGTTTTCCCACGTTTGAATACACGGAGCTGTTTGCCCGCGGCGTGGGCGAAACCACGGATGTGGTACAGAAAGAGATGTTCTCGGTGAGCAAGAAGGGCAGCGACGAAAAGGAGAAGTCGTTTACCCTGCGGCCCGAGGGCACGGCGCCCACGGTGCGCGCGGTGCTCCAGCACGGGCTTTACGGCGGACCGCTGCCGCTGCGGCTGTTCTACCTCACCTCCTGCTTCCGCGGCGAGCGGCCGCAGGCCGGGCGGCTGCGGGAGTTCCATCAGTTCGGCGTGGAGCTGTTCGGCGCCGAAAAGCCCGCGGCGGATGTGGAAGTGATCGCGCTCGCCCGCGCGGTTTTCGAAAAGCTCGGCGTGGAGGGCCTGCGCCTCGAAATCAACTCCATCGGCTGCCCGGATTGCCGCAAAACCTACCACGACGCGCTGCGCACCTACTTCGAGGCGCACGCGGAAAGCCTCTGCGAAACCTGCCGCGGCCGCCTTGCCACAAACCCCATGCGCATTCTCGACTGCAAAAATCCGGAGTGCAAGCAACTCGCCGCGGGCGCGCCGCGCGTGCTCGATTATATCTGCTCGGATTGCCGCGCGCACTTCGAGGGCGTGCAGCGGGGCCTTGGGGAGCTCGGCATCGCTTTTACGGTAAACCCCGCCATCGTGCGCGGGCTGGATTATTACACCCGCACGGTGTTCGAGTTCGTGGATGAAAAGCAGGGCCTTACGCTGTGCGGCGGCGGGCGCTACGACGGGCTTGTGCAGAGCCTCGGCGGCCCGCAGCTCCCCGCGCTGGGCTTCGGCATGGGGCTCGAGCGCCTGCTGCTGGCCATGGAGGCGCAGGGCTGCGCGTTCCCCGGCGAGGAAAACGGCGGCGTCTACTTCGCGCCCATGGGCGACGCGGCCGCGGCCCTGGCGGCAAAGCTCGCGGCGCAGCTGCGCGAAGAGGGCTTTTCCGCCGAATATGACCTTCTGGGGCGCAGCGTGAAGGCGCAGATGAAGTACGCCGACAAACGCGGCTTCGGCTATGCCGTGGTGATCGGGGACGAGGAGCTGCGGCGCGGCGAGGCGGCGCTCAAGAGCCTGCGCGGCGGCGAAAACCGCACGGTAAAGCTCGACGGAAGCTTTACCGGCGCGGTGTACGAGGCGCAGCGCGCCGACGCGCTGGAAAACCTCGCCGGGGCGGTGGAACACTCCGAAGCCGGCCAATAAAGCTGCAACGCTTTCGAGCAGTTTTCGTTCCGGTTGCCCAAAGCCGCGTTTCGCCTTTCCGCTTTTTTTTAGTTTGGCGGAATACCCGGAAGGTGCCGATGGGAAAAGTGCCGATAGGAACGGAAAGTGCTGCAGATACAACTGTTTACCCTGCAAGGAATGCAGGAACAATAGAAGGCGGGGAACGGCAAATATGCGCCGTTTCCCGGCGTTTGGGGGGCAAATCCATGTCAGAATCCATGCAGGGGCTGAAACGCACGGATGATTGCGGCGCGCTGCGGGAACCGGATATCGGCCGCGAGGTCGTGGTGTGCGGCTGGGTGCAGCGCCGGCGCGACCTGGGCGGGGTGCTGTTCATCGACCTGCGCGACCGCACGGGGATCGTGCAGCTCGCGTTCGACGACGCCACGGCGAAAGATGTGTTTGAAAAGGCCTTCGCGGTGCGCTCCGAATACGTGCTTGCTGCGAAGGGCGCGGTGCGCGCACGTTCGAGCGTGAACGCGAAGCTTCCCACCGGCGGGGTGGAGGTGGAGGTGCGCGAGCTGCGCGTGCTGGGAGAAGCCGAAACGCCGCCCTTCGAGATCGTGGAAAACTCCACGGTGAAGGAGGAGCTGCGCCTCAAATACCGCTACCTCGACCTGCGGCGCCCGGATATGCAGCGCGCCCTGCTTGCGCGCCACCGTATCGTCAAATGCGCGCGGGATTATTTCGACGACAACGGCTTCGTGGAGATCGAAACGCCCATGCTCGTGAAGAGCACACCGGAGGGCGCGCGCGATTACCTTGTGCCGAGCCGCCTGCATCCGGGCAAGTTCTTCGCGCTGCCGCAGTCCCCGCAGCTCTACAAGCAGCTTCTGATGCTTTCGGGGTTCGACCGTTACATGCAGGTGGTGCGCTGCTTCCGCGACGAGGACCTGCGCGCCGACCGCCAGCCCGAGTTCACGCAGATCGACCTCGAGATGTCCTTCGCGGATGAAGAAGACGTGATGAACGTCAACGAGGGATTTATCCAAAAGCTGTTCCGCGAGGTGCTCGGGCTCGAAGTGCCCGCGCCGTTTGAACGGCTGCCGTGGAAAAAAGCGATGGAGCTTTACGGCTCGGATAAGCCCGACGCCCGCTTCGGCATGACGCTGTGCGACCTCACGGAGCTTTCGAAGGACTGCGGCTTCGCGGTGTTCGAGAACGCCGTCGCCGCGGGCGGGGCCGTGCGCGGCATCTGCGCGAAGGGCGCGCACGATATTTACACGCGCAAGGAGCTGGACAAGCTCGCCGCCTTCGTGAAGGATTACGGCGCGGGCGGGCTCGCCTGGGCGCGCCTTGCGGGCGAGAACACCGCCTCGTCGTTCGCGAAGTTCTTAGCGCCCGAGCGCGCGGCGGCCCTTTATGAGAAGCTGGGCGCGGAGGACGGCGACGTGGTGCTCCTTGTGGCGGATAAAGAGCCGAAGGTGGTGTTCGAATCGCTGGGCGCGCTGCGTTTGCACGTGGCGGAAAAGCTCGGCATCATTCCGAAGGATCAGTTCCGTTTTCTGTGGGTGACGGAGTTCCCGCTGTTCGAGTACAGCAAGGAGGAGGGCCGGTTCGTGGCCGAGCACCATCCCTTCACCATGCCGTTCGACGAGGATATTCCGCGCGTGCAAAGCGACCCCGGCGCCTGCCGCGCCAAGGCCTACGACATGGTCTTAAACGGCGTGGAGCTGGGCGGAGGCAGCGTGCGCATCCACGACCCGGAGCTGCAAAAGCGCATGTTCGCGGCGTTGGGCTTTACCCCTGAGCGCGCGCAGGAGCAGTTCGGCTTCCTCATGGACGCTTACCGCTACGGCGCGCCGCCGCACGCGGGCATGGCCTACGGGCTGGACCGCCTGTGTATGCTCATGCTCGGGCGCGACAGCATCCGCGATGTCATCGCGTTCCCCAAGGTGCAGAACGCCTCGGAGCTGATGTCCTCCTGCCCGGAGGGCGTGGACCCCGCGCAGCTCAGGGAACTGCACATCTCCCTGGAAAAATGAATTTCTATGGAAAAAACGATTTCCAACGCATTCCCGGCGAAGATTCAAAAAAACTTAACAAATGAGCGGGGCGGACATGCTAGTATAAATAGGAATGTTGCGCTTACAGCGTTTTCAGAAAAGATGGATCGATTCCGGTGCGTTTCGCCTTTCCATCGGAGGCGGGCAGACGAATCACGACTTCTTTCCATCTTTAATGAAATTGCTATGGGCGGCTGCGGGTTTTGGGGGGGGGGGGGGGGGGGG
>JAEWAU010000040.1 GCA_023391535.1 Bacillota bacterium
GGCCGGCGGTTTTGCCGGCTGCCGCGCCCGCCGTTTCGCGACGGTTTTTTCCCAAAATAAAGACTAAACTGCGACCGGAAAGGACGGTCCGACCGATGAACTATCTGCTCGGCATCGACCTCGGCACTTCCGGCACCAAAACGGTGCTGTTCGACCTCGCGGGCCGCGCCGTGGCCTCCCACACAGTGGAATATCCGCTTTCCCAGCCGCGCAACGGCTGGGCGGAGCAGGACCCCGAGGATTGGTGGCGCGCCGCCGTCCAGACCGCGCGCGCGGTGCTGCAAAAAAGCGGAGCGGACCCGCGCGAGATCGGCGGCGTGGGCATTTCGGGCCAGATGCACGGCCTGGTGATGCTCGACGAGCAAAACCGCGTGCTGCGCCCCGCCATTCTGTGGTGCGACCAGCGCACCGCGGCCCAGTGCGAAGAGATTACGCGCCTGGTGGGCCGGGAGCGGCTCATCGAGCTCACCGCGAACCCGGCGCTCACAGGCTTCACCGCCTCCAAAATCCTCTGGGCGCGCGAAAACGAACCCGAACTGTTCGCGCGGTGCCGGCACATTCTGCTGCCCAAGGACTACGTGCGCTTCCGGCTCACGGGCGAATACGCCACGGAGGTTTCCGACGCCTCGGGCATGCAGCTTCTGGACGTGCCCAACCGCCGGTGGTGCGGCGAGGTGCTCGAAAAGCTCGGCATCGACGAACGCCTGCTGCCGCGCGTGTACGAATCCCCGGAGCTCACGGGCCGCGTCACCGCGCAGGCCGCGGAGCTCACGGGGCTCGCCGCCGGAACGCCGGTGGCGGGCGGCGCGGGCGACAACGCCGCAGCCGCCGTGGGCACCGGCGTGGTGCGCGACGGGCGCGCTTTCGCCACCATCGGCACCTCGGGCGTGGTGTTCGCCCACACCTCGCGCCCGCGCATCGACCCGAAGGGCCGCGTGCACACCTTCTGCGCCGCCGTTCCGGGGCAGTGGCACATGATGGGCGTGACGCTGGCGGCGGGCCTTTCCCTCAGCTGGTTCCGCGACCAGTTCTGTTCGGAGGAAATCGCCGAGGCGAAGCGGCGCGGCGTACACCCCTACCGGCTCATGGACGAGGAAGCCGCCGAGATCCCGGCCGGCTGCGACCGGCTGCTCTACCTTCCCTACCTGATGGGCGAGCGCACGCCGCATCTCGACCCGGACTGCCGCGGCGTCTTTTTCGGGCTTTCGGCCATGCATACGCGCGCGCACCTTATCCGCGCCGTGATGGAGGGCGTGTCGCACTCGCTGCTCGACTGCCTCGACATCCTGCGCGAGCAGCAGGTGGATTCCGAGGAACTGATCGCCTGCGGCGGAGGCGGCTCCAGCCCCCTGTGGCGCTCCATGCTCAGCGATATGTTCGGCTGCCCGGTGAGCACCGTGAACTCCAAGGAGGGCCCGGCGCTGGGTGCCGCGCTGCTCGCGGGCGTGTGCGCGGGCGCCTACGCCACGGTGCCCCAGGCGTGCGACGCCGTGATCCGCCGCGCGGAAACGGTGCGGCCGGATTCCGCGCTCACGGAGGTTTACGCGCGCTACCACAAGCTCTACGCGCAGCTCTACCGCTCGCTCAAAGACGATTACGCCGCTCTGGCCGCACTGGGGTAAACGGTGGCCGGCCTGTGGCTCCAATCCGTCAAAAGGCGCACCTGCGCGGCCGTAGGGCCGCGGGGGGGCGCCTTTTTCTGTGCGCCGTAACGCGCGTCAGCCGATTTTCCCGGGGAGCACCTCTTCCGCCGCGCGCCTGAGCCGCGCGATGGTTGCTTCCGGGCATTCGGGCGTGCCGCGCAGCGGAAATTCCAGCCCCAGCGCGTCGTACTTGGCGGCGCAGAGCTTGCGGAACGGGAGCAGCTCCAGCCGCTCCAGATTGCCGAACTGTTTGCAGATTCCGGCCACAAGCCGCACGGATTTCTCCGTATCGGTAAGGCCCGGCACCACCACATGCCGCACCCACAGCGGCACGCCCAGCTCCCGCGTGCGCGCAAGAAAGCCGAGCGTCTGCGCAAGGCTCCCGCCGCAAAAGCGCCGGTAAGCGGCTTCCTCCGGGAACTTTATGTCGCAGAGCACGAGATCGGTGCGGCGCAATACGGCGTCGGCGCGACGCGATAGGGCGTCGGCGCCCGCCGTGTCCCCGATGCCGGCGGTGTCGAGCGCCGTGCGGATTCCCGCCTCGTGCAGCCGCCCGAACAGCTCCGCCACAAAATCCGGCTGCAAAAGAGGCTCGCCGCCCGAGACGGTGACCCCGCCGGTTTTTCCGAAATACGGCCGGAAGCGCAGCGCCCGCCGCGCAACTTCACCGGCGGTATATTCCGCGCCCGCGTTCGGCTCCCAGGTATCCGGGTTGTGGCAGTAGGCGCAGCGCAGCGTGCAGCCCTGCAAAAACACCACGAACCGCAGGCCGGGGCCGTCCACCGCGCCGAGGCTCTGGAACGAATGCACCCGTCCTTTCGCCTCCGCGCGGGCCGGGCGGTTTTCCTCCCCGCCCATCACATCGCCTCGTGGAACGTGCGGGAAATCACCTCGCGCTGCTGATCCTTGGAAAGCTTGTGGAAGTTCACGGCATAACCCGAAACGCGGATGGTGAGGTTCGGGTGGCTCGCCGGGTCGCGGTACGCCTCGAGCAGCGTTTCGCGGTTTAAGACGTTTACGTTGAGGTGGTGTGCGCCCTGGGCGAAATAGCCGTCGAGCAGGGCCGTGAGGTTCGCGTCCCGCTCCGCCTGCGTGTGCCCCAGCGCCTGCGGCACGATGGAGAACGTGTTGGAGATGCCGTCGCGGCAGGCGTCGTAGGGCAGCTTCGCCACCGAGTTGAGCGCGGCCAGAGCGCCGTTTCTCTCGCGGTTATGCATGGGGTTCGCGCCGGGCGCGAACGGCTCGCCGGCTTTGCGGCCGTCCGGCGTCGCGCCCGTCTTTTTGCCGTACACCACGTTCGAGGTGATGGTGAGGATGGAAAGCGTGTGCTCCGCTCCGCGGTAAGCGGGGTGCTTTCTGAGCTCCTCATAGAACAGCCGCACCTGCTCGCACGCGATGGAATCCACCCGGTCGTCGTCGTTGCCGAACGCGGGGTATTCCCCCTCGGTTTCAAAATCCGTGATGAGCCCGGTATCGTCCCGGATACACCGCACGCGCGCGTAGCGGATGGCGGAAAGCGAATCCGCCAGCACGGAAAGCCCCGCGATGCCGAACGCCATGAACCGGTGGACGTCCGTATCGTGCAAGGCCATTTCGAGCTTCTCGTAGGCGTATTTGTCGTGCATATAGTGGATGATGTTCATGGCGTTCACATAGGTGCGTGCGAGCCACATACGGTAAAACGCCAGCCCTTCCAGCACTCTGCCGTATTCCAGCGCGTCGCCCTCGTAGGGCGGGCGCGCGGGAGCCACCTGAAGACCGCTTTTCTCGTCGCGTCCGCCGTTGAGGCTCATGAGCAGCAGCTTTGCGAGGTTTGCCCGCGCGCCGAAAAACTGCATCTGCTTGCCCACCCGCATGGCCGAAACGCAGCAGGCGATGGCATAATCGTCCCCGAAGCGCGGGCGCATGAGGTCGTCGTTTTCATACTGGATGGCGTGGGTGGCGCAGGAAAGCCGCGCCGTGTAGCGCTTGAACGCCTCCGGCAACCGCTCCGACCACAGCACCGTGAGGTTCGGCTCCGGCGCCGGGCCGAGCGTTTCGAGCGTGTGGAGCATCCGATAGGAGCTTTTCGTCACAAGCGCGCGGCCGTCCTCGCCCATGCCGCCCACCGCTTCGGTAATCCACATCGGGTCGCCCGCGAACAGCTCGTTGTATTCGGGCGTGCGCAGGTGCCGGGCCAGCCGCAGCTTGATGACGAAATCGTCGAACAGTTCCTGCGCCCCCGCCTCGGCGAGCGCGCCGGAGCGCAGGTCGCGCTCCATGTAGATATCGAGGAATGTGCTCACGCGCCCGAGGCTCATGGCGGCGCCGTTTTGCTCCTTGATGGCGCCGAGGTAGCCGAAATAGAGCCACTGAACCGCCTCGCGCGCCGTGGCCGCCGGCCCGGAAATGTCGATTCCGTAAAGCTGCGCCATCTCTTTGAGCTTTCCGAGGAACGCGATCTGCTGGTAAAGTTCCTCAAGCTGCCGCACGTTCTCGGCATCCATATCCCGCGCGCCGTAAGCCGCCTTGTCCCGTTTTTTCTGCTCGATTAGGGCATCCACGCCGTAAAGCGCCACACGGCGGTAATCGCCGATGATGCGTCCGCGGCCGTAGGCGTCCGGCAATCCGGTGATGACGCCGCAGTGGCGCGCCGCCCGGATCTCGTCGGTATAGGCGCGGTAAACGCCCTCGTTGTGCGTCGTGCGGTACAAAAATTCCTGCTCCACCTCGTCGGAAAGGCGGTAGCCGTAGGCTTCGCACGCCTTGCGCGTCATTTTAAGCCCGCCGAACGGATTCACGCCGCGCTTTAGGGGCGCGTCCGTCTGCAGGCCCACGATGAGCTCACGCTCCCGGTCCAGATACCCGGGGCGGTAGCTTGTGAGCGAGCTGACGGTGCGCGTGTCCACATCAAGGACGCCGCCCGCCTCCCGCTCCGCGCGCAAAATCGCCCGCACCCGCTCCATGAGCGTCGCGGTGCGCGGCGTCGCGTCCGCCAAAAAGCCCTCGCCTCCGCCATAGGGCGTAACATTTGCCTGAATGAACCCCCGCACGTCGATTCCGTTCTGCCAGCTTCCGCCCCGGAAGCCTTCCCACGCTTTGTTTTCCATCCGCGCCATCCTTCCTGCCGTCCTCCCGCCATAAAAAAGGGCAGCATCGGAAAAATTCCAATGCTGCCCAGACGGTCGGCTCAAAATCCCACCGGCCATTCCCTTGTGGTTGCTCCACAATGCTCCGTCAGTTACGGCCGGCGTATTCGGTTTGGTTTTATTATACCCGCGCAGCGCGGGGGCTGTCAAGCGCAAATGTGCAAGTTCTGTCCGCACGGGAGGGACAGCGGTCGCGGTTTTCCGAAGCCGGAACGGCCGGGAGAAAAGACTCTTCTCGCAAAAAAGCGTCCGCATCCGCTTGGTTTCACCGCCCAAAAGGGCGATTGAGGAGGGAAAAACGCCGCCTAAAACCGCGATAAACCCACACGGACGAACTATTTGTGCATAATATATTGAATTATGGCTTCCAGTATTTTATAATCTGGTTATGGGAATCGACAGGTAATATACGGCTACGCCTTTTTTCGCAAGCACGGCACTCGTTCCCCGGCACCGGCGCGAATTGCGGCGGCGCGGGAAAAAGCGCCGGCGGTAAAAGGCGGAATGGAGGGAAAAAGATTGCGGCTCGACGATCTGACGGAACTTGAAAATCTGATTGAAAAATTGGATAGCGTGTATTCCGCAAAGCTGACGGCTGACAAAGACGGAAATCTCTGCGAGATCCACGTCCTTTCGGACAAAAGCAAAAGCCCCAAGCAGATCTCCCGGGATATCCAGTCGGCTATCGCCGCCCGCACGGGCCACGAAATCGAGCACCGCATCATCAGCATCGCGCAGGTGGAGGAGGACGCGGTTTCCGGCCCGGAAAGGCTCCGAATCTCCGGGCTTGAAATCAGCAGCTTCGAAGGCGCTTTTTCCGCCACGGTGACGCTCACCGATAAAAAGGACGACTACCGCGGCAAGGCCAGCGAGCCGAACGCGGTTTCGTCGCGGCGGAAAGTTTTGGCCACCGCCTCCCTCAATGCCGTGCACGATTACATGAAGAGCTGCCCGTTCAGCCTTTTGGACGTCCAGAAGATCCGCATCGCGGGCTCGGACGAGATCAACGTGGCCGTTCACTATTGCTCCCACGGAAACGACCGCCTGCTCACCGGCACGGCCATGGTCGCCGACGACGAATACAGCGCCGTCATCAAGGCGACGCTCAACGCGATCAACCGCGTCATACCGGCAGCCCCCGCCTCGTCGAATTCCCGGTAACAACCGCATGCAATACGGGCCGCAACAGCGAAGCGGAACAGCCTGTCTGTCTTAGCGTAGGGACAGAGTAATCTTCAAGGAGGCTGTTTCTGATGGTACGTAAAGTGTTGATTGCGCTGAGCGCGATCGCTGCCCTGGTTCTTTCCAGCGGCGCTTCGATCAAGATCTTTTGCTGATGCGCGCATAACTTTCGGTCCTTTTTGCGGCTCGTATTGTATATATTTTGAAGCGATTCATACGTTTCTTCGATCAGCGTGTGGATAAAATCCGCTTTTTTAAAGGGAGTTTCCATGCAGGATTCCGTCACGGTCCCCACTAAAGTTTATAAGGCGCTGATCATTGCGGCCGGAATCGCCACTCTGGCCTATGTAACCGCCGCCGGCCCCGTTTCGGGCGGGTGGTGGTCTTTTGTTTTTCTGTGCCTTCTCGCCATCGTCACGGAAACGCAGACCATCCTCATCGGCAAAACAGGCTTTTCCATCACCATCGCGGTAACCATCTGCGCCATGCTCACCTGCAGTGTCACCCAGGCGGCGTGGGTCGCCGCCCTCTCGGTGCTGGGCACCTATTCGCGCGTCAAAGGCGGCAAAAGCCTCACCATCTTCAATATTCCGGTTTCCGCCACGCTGTTCAACGCCGCCAACTACGAGCTGAGCCTTCTGGCGGGGTTCGCCGTCTACCGGGCGCTGGGGGGCTACACGCTCACGCGCGGAGTCTCTTTCAGCACCGTGCTGCGGGCGATCAACGGCATTGCGCTTCCGCTGATCGCCGCCGTCCTCGCCTATGTCGTCGTCAATGCGATTATCGTATCCGTTTTTCTTTCCCTCCGCTTTCGGGAAAACAGCCTGAAAGTCTGGGTCTCCAACCTGACCCAGATGGTGACGACTCTCTTCTTTGTGGGGTTTATGGGCGTCATCATCACGGCGATTTTCGTCGCGTACGGCTGGTTTTTGGTGCTGGTGCTGTTCGTGCCGTTCCTGCTGGCCCGCTATGTGTTCAGCATGTATAAGGATCTGCAGGAAAACTACCTGCAAACCATCACGAGCTTTTCCACGGCCATCGAAACCAAGGACCCATACACCAACGGCCACTCGCGCCGCGTGGAGTTTTACAGCGGCATCATTTCGGAGGAGCTCGGCCTTTCCCCGAAGCACCGCCAGCTGCTGCGCTACGCGGCGCTGCTCCACGATATCGGCAAGATCGCCGTGGATGAATCCATCCTGCAGAAGGCCGGCCCGCTGACGCAGGAGGAGGTTGCCGTGCTCCGCCGCCACCCGGCCAACGGCGAGCACATCCTCGAAGGGATCGAATTTCTCGCATCCGCGGCCAAAATCATCCGTTCGCACCACGAATGGTTCAACGGGAAGGGATATCCGGACGGCCTTTCCGGCGAAAGTATCCCTCTCGAATCCCGGATTCTCACGGTGGCGGACAGCTACGACGCCATGACTTCGGACAGGCCCTACCGCCGTGCCTTCACGCACGAACAGGCTCTCGAGGAGCTTTACGCGTGCTCCGGCAGCCAGTTTGAACCGGAGCTCGTCGTCGCTTTCGATAAGGCCATGAAAAAAAGAGGGAACAAACCGTATGTTATTTGACGCCGCCGTCTGCGGGCTGCTGGCTGGCTTTCTGGCGGGCGGAAGCCTGCGCCGCCTGCTCGAGCTGCCGCTCCGGCACCTGTGGCTGCTGGCGGGCGCCGTGCTCGTCAATCTGCTTCCGCACGTTCCTTTCGCCGCGGCACCGCTCATGCGCCTCGGCACGGCCGGAGCGGTCTGCTTCGCGCTGGTGCGTTACGGCCTGCTGCTCGCGTTTGCGGCGTTCAACTACCGGTGCGTTCCGGTGGATATCATCGGCGCCGGGGGCGCCCTCAACATGCTGGTGACGCTGGCGAATTCCGGCCGCATGCCCGTTGTGGCGAGCGCGCTCGCCGGAAGCGCTTCGCAGAACACGCAAAACAAGCTTCTTCAAAACGGCCAGATTCTGATCTACACGCTCACAAACGCCCGCACGCGCCTCGCGTTCCTCTGCGACCGGATCGACGTTCCGTTTTACGACTGGCTGCTCCGCCGCGTTCACTATTACCTCAGCATCGGCGATATCCTCATCGCCGCGGGTGTTTTCGCGCTGGTGGTGGCCCTGATGAAACCGACGCGTCTCGGGTGGCTTCGATTGCAAAAAGAAAAGGCGGGCGGCGCCGGAAGCTGATTGAAGCTGCCGTGGGGCGTTCCGTTCCATTTTGCTGCGCAAAACCGCGTCCTTTCGACGCCCGCAGTTCAAGAGGGCTGCCGCAAAATGAATTACGATTCGTTTTGCGGCAGCCCCTTTTTGCGCGCCCTTCCGCCCCGTGAGCCCGCCGCAAACCCGCCCGCGGCAGCTTCCGCCCCTTCCCGCTTCTATCCCGCCTTGTTCCCTCATATATATTACGGACACGGCTTTGAGGGAGGGGTCCGAGTGAAAGGGATTGTGGAAGAACGGGCGGTCGAGCTCGGCGAATATATCATCAAAAATCAGTCCACCGTGCGCAGCGCGGCCAAAAAATTCGGAGTCAGCAAAAGCACCGTACATAAAGATGTTTCCGAACGGTTAAAAAAACTGAACCCGCAGCTGTACGTCGAGGTCAAGCACGTGCTGGATATCAACAAAGCGCAGCGGCATATCCGCGGAGGGCTTGCCACGCGCCGAAAATACCATCACGAGTAAAACCGGCAGCCGCCGGACAAATCGGGAACCGCGCGCGCGAAGCGCGGGGGAAAACGGGAGCGCCGCCCGGATTCCCCCGCGCTTCGCGTTTTTTCGGGGAGACGCAAAACAGTAGCCGCACCGGTTGCCATTCGGCCCGGAATTATGGTAAAATAGATTAAATACGCGCGGCTTTCCGCCGCAGCGGCAGCTTTCCGCCCGCGGCGATATTGTTCGCCGGAGCCGCCGCGCAGCGGATGGCTGTTCCAATACCGAAACTGGAGGCAGAGAACAATGTCAGGTCATTCCAAGTGGAAAAACATTATGCATAAAAAGGAAAAGAGCGACGCGCAGCGCGCCAAGACCTTTACGAAGATCGGCCGCGAAATGTCGGTGGTGGTGCGCGAGGGCGGGCCGGACCCGCTGAGCAACTCCAAGCTGGCCGACCTGATCGCCAAGGCGAAGGCCAACAACGTGCCCAACGACAACATCGACCGCATCATCAAAAAAGCGGCGGGCGGGCAGGAACGGGCCGATTACGAAACCATCATCTACGAGGGCTACGGCCCGTGCGGCGTGGCCGTGATCGTCGAGGCCCTCACGGACAACCGCAACCGCACGGCGGCCGATCTGCGCCATTTCTTCGATAAGTTCGGCGGCAACCTGGGGCAGACCGGCTGCGTGGGCTGGATGTTCCAGGAAAAGGGCGTGCTCATCGCGGAAAAAGCGGCGGGCCTGAATGCGGACAGGCTGATGGACGACTGCCTCGAGGCCGGCGCGCAGGATTTCAACGAAAACGACGAGGTGTTCGAGATCTTCACCGAGCCCAACGACCTGCACAACGTGCGCGTGGCGCTGGAGGCCAAAAAATACACGTTCCTCTCGGCCGAGGACGAGCGCATCCCCGCAAACTACGTGGCCATCGATTCGCCCGACGACCGCGAAAAAATGCAGAACCTGCTCGACAACCTCGAGGACGACGACGACGTCCAGAACGTCTGGCATAACTGGGAGAATCCGGACGACACAGAAGAAGAGTAAGCCGGCTTTTCCGGGAAAAATCTTCGGAAACGGCTTCCCCGGTTATGCCGCATAATCTGGGAAAACCCGGACGACACAGAAGAAGAGTAAACCGGCTTTTCCGGGAAAACAAACGGGGCTGCTGCAAAACTTTCGTTTTGCGGCAGCCCCGTTTTGATTGCCCGTTTGCAGGGAAACGCGCTATTTGGTGAGCGCGGCGCCGTAACGGTTCCCGATAAGCAGGTCGTATTCGAACAGCTCCTGTTTTTGCAGGTATTCCTGCCCGCCGGCGGGCATCTGCATCACGGGCTGATTCTGATTGTCGATATACACCCCGGTGGCGTAGCCGCGGTAGGTTTCGTACTGCTGCTCGAGGAAATCGAAATACAGCGGGCGCGGCAGACGGAAGGTCTGGTCGATGAACGGAATCAGCTCGTACATGCTCATATCAGCCTGCTGCGCCTTGGTGCCGCCGAAATTGTTCCAGATGATGTAGGGCGTGGAGTGCTTTTTCTGGACGTTGAGCGCGCTGCTCTCGTCGCCTACGAGATAGCCGCCGGCCGTGAGGGTGTTGTCGTCCAGCGCGGGCATGTGGTCGCCGTAGATGACGACGATGGTGGGCTGTTTCACCGTGGAGAAATAGTCGATGAGGTATTTGAGCGCCGAATCGGCCTCCCGCACGCCCGTGGCGTAGGTTGTGAGAATGTCGCTTTCATCGGGCGTGAGCCCCGGAGCGCTGAGCTTGACGCGCTCGTTTTCGGGGTAATCGTCCTTGCCCCACGAAAAATGGTTCTGCATGGTTACGGTGAAGTTGAAATAGGGCTTGCCGCTGGCCTGATTCGCCTTGTACTGCTGGACGATCATTTTCATGGCCGAAAGATCGGAGATAAACCCGCGCTTCATCTGCGGATTCTTAAAGTTCGTTTCGGAGAGGAATTTGGAGAACCCGATGTTGGGGAACACGATGTTGCGGTCCCAGAACGTGGGGTCGAACGGATGCACGGCCAGCGTGTAGTAGCCGAGGCTCTTGAGGAACGACACGTACGAGAACGTGGGCGTTTTGAAATACTCCTCGTAAGGCACGCTGCCGTTGGGAAGGTAGGAATAGGTGAAGCCCGTAAGCACCTCAAATTCGGAATTGCAGGTGCCGCCGCCGTACATCGGGGTGAGCAGATGGCCCGAAACGGAGGTTTTGCGCAGCGCCTCGATCTCCGGCATCACGGGCTCCGAGAACTGCACGTTCGAGAACTCGGTGAGGTCGCACAGCGCCTCGTCCTGGATGATGATGATGTTCGGCTTTGCCTTGGCGGCGGCCGAAGCCGGGGATTTCTGAATACTGTTCTCGGCGGACTGCACCGTCTGCTGGCTGTAATCGGCAGGAACCACCACTTTACGGTGGCCGAGGTTGTTCAGAAACGAAAAGATGAAGCCGTTCTGGCGGTAATTGTCGGATTGCGACCAGGTGATCTCCTTTATGTCGTGCTTCTGGAGGAACAGGTCGTTCATGAAGACGCCCGTGAGCAGGAAAAACGCCGCCGCCACGGAAACGACGGGAAGCGCCGCGCGCAGCACGACCGGAAGGCGCGGCGCCTTCCGCTTTTTGCGCAGCAGGAAGAACGCCGCCACGCAGAGCAGCGGAATTACATAGCCAAGGACGACCTCGTATGTAATATGCAGCTTGACGCGGTTGGCGATTTCTCCTGCATCCTTGATGACGGTGAAATCCCATGGCAGCAAAGGCTCGCTGCGCGTGCTCAGCTTGATGTAGTTCGCGGTGGAGGCGGCGGCGAAACCGATACCTCCAACGAAAGCCACCAGATAGAGCCGCCGGAGCACGAAATAGAGAAACGCGAGCACCAGGAACACGAAGAACGATTCGTTCCAGAACTGAATAGGATGGTGAACCGTAAAGTACGCCGTCTGCGTAAGGCTCGAACGGAACGCCCATTCGCTCAGCTCCGTGACGAGCACGGCAAAGCAGAACACGAGCGCGAGGTTCAAAAGCTCGGAGAGCAGGGCGCGGAGCGGCCCCTGCGCGGGCGTTTCCTTCTTCGCTTCGCGGGTTTTGCGCGGGCGTGCGGGCGCGCGCGTTTCCACGGCCACGGCCGCGGCGGTGCCCGGCGTTCCGGCGTTCGGCGTCCCGGCAGCCTCGCCGGGGCGTTCCAGATCCGTTGTATTCAAAATTATGTACCTTCCTTTATCCGTTCCGCAGCCCGTTTCCGGTTTCAAACGGCGCGGCTTCGCTTTCCGCCCGGCAGGGCAAAGAGCGGGCCGGGGAGAATGCCCGGCGATATCCATTATAGCAAACCGCACACTTTTTTTCCACAGCGTTCGGCAAATAGTATTATTTAGCAGAACTCTGGATGCCGCAGGAAACGCGGCGGCAGGCGAAGCGGCCGGCGTGCCGCGCAAGATTTTTGCCAGTATATGTAGCCAAAAAGAATAATAATTATCTTCCAATCGACATCCATATATTAATAAAATATGAGATAAAAAGTCATTGGATAAAGTTTGTATTTGTTTATTTTGCCTAAGCTATAGACCAGAAAGAGAATTTTTGGTATACTGGGTACTGGAAAAACGCCGGGCTGCGCGCCCGCCCCCGGCGCCCGCCTCAGGCCGATTCGCCGGGGCGCGTACGTGTCCGTTCTACATATTGCGAGGTACTTGTCATGCTCAAAAAGCTCTGCTCCGTTCTGCTCCTGTGCGCTTTCACCGCCTGCCTTCTGCCGATGTCCGCGCCGCTTCGCGCGTCGGCCGCCTCCACCGGCACCATGCAGCCGGCCGGGAACGCCAATCTTAAGGTGATAGACGTTGCCAAGTACAACGTGCCCACGGATTCCTCCGGAAACGCCAACTTCGGCGCCATCAACTGGTCCGCTGTGGCGCTCAACGCGGATGCAATCTACATCAAAGCCACTTCCTGCGATCTCGGGTACAATCACGTGGACCCGTACTACACGCAGTTCGCGGCCTCGGCCAAGGCCGCCCGCATCAGCTGCGGGTTCTACCATTACTTCCTGCCCTACCGCACCCTTGCGTTGGACGCGCAGGAGGCCGATTACTTCTATAACGCCATCAAGGATCTCGGTTACGACTGCACGCCCGTGCTGGACGCGGAGGTGTTCGATTCTGAGGACGGTTCCGCCACGTTCAGCAAAGCCGACATGACCGCCGCCATCCAGGCGTTCATCGACGAGTTCAAAAAGAAGAGCGGGCTGGACGTTATGATCTACACCAGCTATTTCAATGTGGATTCCTTTTTCGGAACGAGTCTTTCGCACTACAAGTTCTGGATGGCTGATTTCAGCGGCTCCACCCGCGCCGCCACGTCGGTATGGAACAAATGGGATATGCTCCAGTATACGGGGAACGGCTCCTGCCCCGGCTTTTCGGTGCCGGTGGATAACGATACGGCCACGTCCAACATATTTCTCGGCTCGGTATCGGGCCTTGTGCATGTGGATGTTCCAAACGGCACCGTGCAGGCCGGCAGCCTCGTCGTTGCGGGCTGGACCGTCAGCCACTACGGAACCTCCCGCGTGGACGTGTATATCGACAACAAATATATGGGCACGGCGTGGCAGCCATCGTTCTGCCAGAGGCCGGACGTGGAGAATATTTACGGCGGCAGCGGCTACGACGACGCGCTCGACAGCGGCTTTAACGTCGCAATCCCCGATACGCTCGCGAACGGCGCGCACACGCTGCGCGTGGCGCAGGTGGACGGCCGCGGGAACGCCGTGTGGTCGTCCGCTTCCACCTTTACCTATGTTGTTCCGCCGCAGCACATGAGCCTCGACACCCCGCAGCAGACCTACACCGGCGATATTCCCGTATACGGCTGGGCGGCGAGCCACTACGGCGTGGGCCGCGTGGACGTTTACGTGGACGGCCGCTTCTACAGCTCGCTCCCGGCGTCGTCGTTCTCCGACCGCCCGGATATTGAACGGCTCTACGGCGGCAAAAACTATCAGGGGCTAAACCAAAGCGGCTTTTCCGGCACCATCGCGGCAAAGGACCTTTCGGGCGGCGCGCACACGCTGCGCGTGGCGCAGATCGACAACGCCGGCCACGTGCAGTGGTCCGCCGCGCGGACGTTTTCGGTGGCGGCCCCGGCCCAATGCACGACGCTCGATCTTCCGGGCAGCTCCTGTTCCGGCGCCGTCCCCGTGGGCGGCTGGGCCATCAGCCATTACGGCGTGAGCCGCGTGGATATTTATGTGGACGGGAAGTTCGCCGCCTCGGTGCCGTTCTCGGCCTTCATGACGCGTGCCGACGTAGGGCGGGTATATGCAAACCAGGGCTACGACAATCCGGCTCAGAGCGGGTTCTGCACGCTGCTGCCGGCGGGCAAGATCGCGGCGGGCAGGCATATCGTGGCCGCCGCGCAGATTGACAACCATGGCCAGGTGCTCTGGTCCTCCGCCAAAACATTCACCGTAACAAAATAACGCGGCGTTTCGCATAAAGCCGGCTCCGGCGCGTCTTCCTCAAAGAGGACGCGCCGGAGC
>JAEWAU010000054.1 GCA_023391535.1 Bacillota bacterium
GGACGGGCATGGAGCTCGTGCGGGATATTGCGGAGATTTTCCGGCTCCACGGTATCGGCACCGAGATTATCGCCGCGAGCATCCGCAGCCCGCTGCACGTGGTGGAGGCCGCGAAGGCCGGGGCGAACATCGCCACGGTGCCTTACAAGGTCATTTTGCAGATGATCGAGCATCCCCTCACCAAAATCGGCATTGAACGCTTTCTCAAGGATTGGGAGTCCGTTCCGAAAGCCTGAACCGAATCCGGAACCGAATCCGGAACGATCTGCGAAAAAAATCAGCACGAAAACGAAAGCACTCCAGCCGAAGGCTTATCCTGCGGCTGGAGTTTTTCTGCATGGCCGGTTTCGCATATCGGTTCGGAACACGGCCGGCAGCGCAGAATTTTTTGCCGCAATCCCGATGATTGATACGGAAGTGTTGCAAAACAGGCTTGACAAAATCGGATAGAGAGGTAAAATGGTAATAACAATATAACACAATAGGATTCAAATCAAAAACAACGAGACGAAAAAGCACTTTCAACGTTTATCCCTGCCGAACAGGAGCCTGCCGAATAGGAGAAAGGAAAGGCGGAGAAATATCAGCATAATGGTTATAATGATATGATTGAATAGCACCATGGAGGGTATGAGATGCATGCTTTAAAAGAGCTAAAGGAGATCATTCGGCGCAATAAAAGCGGCATTCCTGTAGGAATCTGCTCCGTATGCAGCGCGAACGAATTCGTAATCCGGGCAGCCGTAAGGGAGGCACGGCGTTTCCACTCGCCCCTGCTCATCGAAGCAACGGCGAACCAGGTCAACCAGTTCGGCGGGTACACCGGGATGACGCCCGCGGCGTTCCGGGATTATGTTTACGCCATCGCCGGGAAGGAGGGGGTGGCGCCGGATCAAATTCTGCTTGGCGGGGATCATTTGGGGCCGCTCGTATGGAAAGACGAAAGCGCGGAAGGCGCGATGTCCAAAGCGGAAAAACTGGCAGCCGACTATGCCGAAGCGGGATTTGCCAAAATCCACCTCGACACCAGCATGAAGCTTGGCGGCGACCCCGAAGGCCCGCTCGGCCTGAAGCTCATTGCGCAAAGAGGGGCGCGCCTTTGCGCGGCTGCCGAAAAGGCCGTTCCCGCAGGGCGGGCGAAAGCGCAGCGGCCGGTTTATGTCATCGGCAGCGAAGTTCCGATTCCGGGCGGAGCCCGCACGGAGGAAGGGATGCGGGTAACCGATGCGGACGACATGGCCGAAACCGTCACGCAATACCGGCAGGTGTTCCGGGAGGCCGGCCTTTCTAAGGCCTGGGAGAATGTAATCGCCGTGGTGGTGCAGCCAGGCGTTGAATTCTGCTCAAATTCGGTGCACGATTACCGTCCCGATGAGTGCGAGCGGTTGAGCAAAGGGCTCGCCGATTTTCCGCAGCTGGTATTTGAGGGCCATTCGACGGATTATCAAAAGGAACAGGCGCTGAAACAAATGGTGCGCGGCCAAATTGCCGTATTAAAAGTGGGCCCGGCCCTTACGTTTGCCCTTCGCGAGGGGCTGCTGAATTTGGAACAGATGGAACGCGAGCTCTGCGGCGGCGCCGGCCTTTCCCGCTTTGCGGAAACTCTGGAAAGCGCCATGCTGCGGCAGCCCGCGAACTGGACCGGCCATTATAAAGGGAGCGAATCGGAAAAACGGCTCGCGAGAAGATACAGTTACTCCGACCGTTGCCGGTACTATTATGCGGACCCGGCTGTGGAGCAGTCCGTTTGCAGGCTCCTACAGAATTTATCCGAAACGGAGCTTCCCATGCCGATGATCAGCCAGTTTTTCCCCACGCTGTATTGGAAAATCCGGGAGGGTATTGTTGGAACAAGCCCGGAGGAACTGCTTCTGGGTAGGATTGCGGATACGCTGGGCGGCTATTACTGGGCGGTCACCGTTTGAGGCAAGCAAATTTCCGACATAAGTGCCGCATGTCCTTGGCCGATGCCGGCTCTAACTTTTCCCAATATTAGAACCGTTCCTTCCGCCGTAAGCGCGGCGTCCGCTTCCGTCCATACGAAACCCGCGGTAAACCCTTACGTATTCTTCACGTGCCGGCAGCATGGAACGCGGCTGCTTTTAACAGCCGGTTCGCACTCCGGCTCTGCGAAAAAGTGAAAATCCCTCTTGCGTTGGTGAAATGCGGCAGAATTTGGTTCGGCACCGCGTCACTATTGGTGATTCTCACAGAATAGATGCTGAACAAATAGTAATGATGATCTCTTGACGAAATTAGCACCGGCACTTATAATAGGGTATTGGAAAGGCAGATCCTCGTGAACGTTTTTTTGCGGAATAATGATATAACAATATAACTATTAGTGGGTGTGAAAAACATGGTGCTGGATGAAAAGTCGCCCCTGTCGCTGTATTATCAAATAAAAAATATTATTTTGGATAACATCAAGAACAAGGTGTGGGAAACCAATTCCAGAATTCCAACCGAAAGAGAGCTCTGCAATATCTATAAGGTGAGCCGCATCACGGTGCGGCAGGCGCTCAAGGAACTGGAGAACGAGGGGTACCTCTACCGGAAGCAGGGCAAGGGAACGTTTGTTACGGGGCAGCATTTCGTGCAGCGCCTGACGCAGTTTTACAGCTTTAGCGAAGAAATCAAAAAGATGGGGTCGGTTCCAAGCACGCGCATCCTTTCCTATCAGGTTCTCCCTGCCGGGCCGGGCATTGCGGAAAAGCTGCAGATTGCGGAGGGCGACCCGGTATACGAGATCCGGCGGCTTCGCCTGGCCGACGAGGAGCCGTTTGCGCTGGAGCTTTCCTATGTTGTGCAGAGACACAACAGAAACCTGACGCAGGAAGCGGTGCGCGCAAACGGGCTTTACAATGCGCTGCGGGAAACCAAGGGGCTTGTTCCGAATGAGGCGGTGGAGACGTTCGAGGCGGTGAACACCAACGCGGAGGAGGCCGAGGCGCTGCAGGTAAACAAGCGGACGGCCGCTTTGCACCTGGAACGCGTGGCGTCGGCGGATGGGCTGCCCGTGGAATACTGCATCAGCGTCATCCGCAGCGATAAATATAAATACACGGTACGCCTTGGAAAGAGCGGGCCGGATTAACGCACAGGCAGGCCTTTCCGGTAAGCGTGCAAAAGCTGATCCGCTTTCCTGAATTCCGATATTGGCTTTTCCATTTTCCGCCCGGCTGCCGGGGGCAGCCTCTTATACTTTGCACAGGCGGCCGAACGGCAGGGGAGGGGGGGAAGAAATTTGATGGAAGCAAGCTGTTCGTGTCTGTAAATTGGAAATAACATTATGATGTAATCACAATGCTGTTTACAAATAGAATGGAGTGTTTGAGTTGACCAAACTGTATGAGGAAATCACCAGGCAGTACGGGAATCTGGACAAAACGGTGACCTATTTCGAGAGCCAAAGGGCCATACTGCATAGCTTTTTCCAGAAGAACAGCGGCCGTTCCCTGCTGTTTCTGGGTTCCGGCTCCAGCTACAATCTGGCCCGGTCCGCCGAACTGATCGCGCGCAACCGGTACGGCCTGCAGGCGATGAGCGTTCCGGCGGGGGACGCCATGGTGAATTTCGAAACGGCGAAAAAGGCGTTTGTGAATTCCATCGCGGTTGCCATCACGCGTTCGGGGAGCACGACGGAAATCCTCAAAACGGCCGGACTCCTGCAGAGGGAGCTGAACGTGCCCGTTATTTCAATCACATGCGTGGAGCAATCCGAGCTCAACCGCACCGCGGAATTGTCGCTGTCCCTTCCGTGGGCTTTCGACGAGAGCGTATGCCAGACGGGAACGGTCTCCATTCTTTATTCGGCTGCGGCGCTGCTGCTCGGCGCGTTTGCCGGAGACGATTCCCTTTACGAAGAATTCCGGAAAGCCGCGGCGAGCGGCGATGCTTTTGTACATACTTATGAGAGCGACCTTCAGAAAATCGCCGGGTACCCGTGGAGCAAGGCGGTCGTTCTCGCGGACGGCGAGATTTCGGGCGTATCCAGCGAAGCGGCGCTTGCGTTCAAGGAAATCTCGCGCACCGATTCGAATTTCTACCATGTTCTGGACGTGCGGCACGGGCCAATGGTGATGATCGGCGGCGACACGCTCGTGCTGGTTGCCCTCAAGCCGGATAACAAGGACTATCAGCTCAACCTGGTGGAGGATCTCGTCCGGAAGGGCGCGAAGGTGGTTGTCTGCACCGACGATTCGTACGCGAAAATTCCGGATGTTCTGCTGCACGCACGGCACAAGAGCATGGGAACGATCGCGGCGGGGCTGCCATTCCTGAATCTGGCCCAATACATCGCGTATTACCGCGCGCTGAACAAAGGAGTCGATCCGGCAAATCCCGAGGGGCTCGACGCATGGATCAAGCTGGCGTGACAGCCGCCGCGCGGCCCGGTTCGGGGCGGGAGAAGCGCGTTTCCGGTTCCGGGCGAGGGAGCCGGATGAAAACGCAACCTCGGCTGGGCGCCGGATGGCGTTCCTCGTTTTGGCTTGAAAGATTCGTGGCAGCGCGGCTGCATGCCCAGAGGATGAAGCAGTGAATCGGTCTGTTCGGGAAAGGAGCACCTCCATGACAAGGCAAGACCTGAAAAAGAAACGGCCAGTGGGTTTGTTCAGTTACAGAAGTGAACTGCCGTTTTATCTATTTGCGGCACCTTGGCTGATCGGCATGGCTGTTTTTTTTCTGTATCCGGCGGTTATGTCGCTCTATTATAGCCTGACGAATTACAACATCATCGGTCATCCGATTTTTATCGGCTTTAAAAACTATGTCGTCTTGTTCACGAAGGATCAAACGTTCATCAAATGTATCTGGAACACGCTCTATATGGTGGCGTTTTCGCTGCCCATTCAGCTTGTTTTTCAGCTGATTCTGGCGCTGATGCTCAACTGGGAAGTGAAGGGAATCGGCGTGTTCCGCACCCTTTACTATATCCCCGTGTTGGTGCCTCCGGTTTCCATTTCCATTCTGTTCACGATGGTTTACGACGACAACTACGGCATCCTGAACGCAATCCTGCGCCTTGTGGGCATTCCGGGGCAGCACTGGCTGTCGTCCGTCCAGCTTTCCAAACCGTCCATCATCATCATGGGGCTGTGGACGGCCGGAAGCGGCATGCTGTTCTATCTGTCGAGCCTGAAGAATGTGTCCCCGTCCCTGTACGAATCGGCACGAATCGACGGCGCCTCAAACTGGCAGAGGCTGATAAAAATCACCCTCCCGCTGATCACCCCCACAATTTTCTTCAACGTGGTGATGGGCGTGATCTACACATTCCAGCTTTTCACGGAGTCTTACGTGCTCACAAAAGGCGGGCCCAACTATTCCTCCTATTTCCTCATGTATTACATGTACAACGAGGCGTTTAAAGCAGGGAAGATGGGAATGGCCTCGGCCATGGCCTGGGTTTTGTTCGTGATCATTCTCCTCTTTTCCATACTCATTCTGAAGACGTCCAAGTACTGGGTCTATTACGAAGAGGGGGAACAGTGACATGAGCCAGAGCACCAAAACCATGTTGGGAAAATGTTTCAAGTATGTGCTGCTGATTGTTTTCAGCGTCGTTTTTATGCTTCCTCTCGTGTGGCTGGTTTCGAACTCGTTCAAAACGTTCAGCCAGATCATCGCGTTCCCGCCGTCGCTGATTCCAAAACCGTTTCTTACCTCCAACTATACGGCGCTGTTCAATAAAGCCGACCCCAACTATGTTCCGATTCCCACGTTTATCCTCAACTCGTTTCTGGTCTGCATCGGCTGCGTTACCGGCACCCTGTTTTCCACCGTCCTCACCGGCTACGCATTCGCGCGTCTGCACTGCCGGCTCAAGGGCTTTCTGTTCGTTCTGCTGCTGGCCACGCTGATGATCCCGTCCTCCGTTCTCGTCATCCCCATTTTCAAGCTGTTCCGGGACATCCATTTTCTCAATTCGCTCAAGGCGCTGATCGTGCCGTCATTTTTCGGAAACGCCTTTTTCATTTTCTTCATGCGGCAGTTTTTAATGGGCATTCCCTATGAACTCGATGAGGCCGCGTATATCGACGGCGCGTCGCCCTTCGGCATTCTGTTCAAAATTCTGCTGCCGCTGTGCAAACCCGTGCTGATGTCCGTTGTGGTTCTGACCTTTGTGGAGACATGGACGGATTTCTACAACCCCCTGATTTTTCTTACCTCCGAGAACAAAATGACGCTTGCGGTGGGGCTCGCGATGTTCCAGGGGCAGCGCATGTCGCTGCTCGGCCTGCTGTCGGCGGCAACGGTAATCAGCATTATCCCGATGGTCATTCTGTTCTTCTCGGCCCAAAAGTATTTTGTCGAAGGCATCAGCTTCTCGGGCCTGAAGGCGTAAGAGCGGCCGGCTCCGAAAAGCAATCATCAAAAAAGATGTTGCGATACATAATAAACGGGAGGAGTGTCTTTATGAAATCATTCAGGATGAAAGTCGTTTCCCTGACCTTGGCTGTTTTGCTGCTGGGCGCGCTTGGCGCGGGCTGCAGCGGAAACAAGAAAGCAAGCAGTTCCGAACCCGCCAAACCCGTTACGATCCGGTATGCACGCTGGGGCCTCCCCGAAGAAATGAACGGAACCAAAAAGATCCTCGCCGCGTTCCAGAAGGAAAACCCCAATATCACCGTAAAGCTGGAGAACAGCTCCTGGGATCAGTATTGGCAGAAGATGCAAACCGAAATGGCCAGCAGCACCGCGCCGGACGCCATGCTGATGGACGGCGGCTGGTACCTGACGCAATTCGCCCCGAACGGCGCGCTGGAGGACATCGGCGCCCTGATGAAAAAGAGCAATCTTTCCAAAGACGACTTCTTCAACGTATGGACGACCTTCACCTACAACAACAAGATTTACGCATTGCCCCGCGACTACAACTCGATCGTGCTCTTCTATAACAAGGATCTGTTCAAAAAGGCCGGGATCACGGAATACCCGAACGGCAACATGACCTGGCAGCAGCTCGTACCCATCGCGCAAAAGCTGACCCTCGACAAAAACGGGAAGAACGCAACCGACCCGTCGTTTGATGCGAGCAACATCAAGCAGTACGGCCTGTGCCTGCCCATGATGAACGTGGATTCCACGCTGGAAACCGTAATCTGGCAGAACGGCGGCCAGCTGATGTCCACCGACGGCAAGACGTGCCTGATCGGTTCCGCCCAGGCGAAAGGCGCGCTGCAGTTCATTCATGATCTTACCTTCAAGTACCATGTGGCGCCTTCGAATTCCGCGTTGACCAAATACGGCGAGGAGGAATTCCCGAGCGGCAGCTTCGCCATGGTGTATCAGGGCTCCTGGCTCACCTCGTCGCTTTCGGACGCAAAGTTCGATTGGGATATCAGCGTGGCGCCCACCATGGGCAAAAAGATTTACTGCGCCCAGAGCGTAGGAAATGCCATCCTTTCGTCTTCCACGCATAAGGACGCGGCCTGGAAGCTCGTCCAGTTCATGTCCGGCAAGGAAGGGCAGACGATTATGGCGCAGAGCAACGATTCCATTCCCGTGCTCAAGGAAGTGGCGCAGGATTATTACGTCAAGCAGAGCGGAAAGCCTGCCAACAAGCAGGCGATTTTCGACGAGGCCACGAACACGGTGCCTTATGTCAGCTACGCCGGAAAATCCGATATCTTCGATGCAATTACCCAGATTTCGGCGCCGTATTTCGATAACCGGCAGAGCCTCGACGCGACGGTGAGCAGCATCATGGCAAAGGTAAAGTCCATCCAGGCGCTCAACCAGTAAGGCATTCACGCAGCCGATGCTCCGGCAGGGGGGTGTTGCAAAACGCATTCGATGCGTTTTACAGCACCCGGCCAAAACGACGCTTGGGGCGCTTTCCGCGTACGCGCGGTACCCCATTTTGCGGCGCTACGCTGCGCAAAGCCGCGTCCTTTTGGCGCCCGCAGTTCAAGAGGGTGTAGAGGGTGTTGCAAAATGAGCTTTCAATTCATTTTGCAATACCCCGCCTGCCGCGGCCGTCGGGTGCGCCGATTTCGAAGGGCATGCGCGAATCTCCGATAAAACGACGGATGCGAATCCGCATCAGGCCCATGGTAAAAACTTTTGCCGCGGGTATTAGCTGCTTTTGAATCGGATATTTGTATGGCACGGAAATAAAATGACGGGGAGAACATGCTATGGCAGAGCAAAGCGAGCACATTTCCGTTTTGTCGGTTACGAACAGGACGCTGAAGCTGGAATTCGACGCGGAGATGAAAAGCCGCATTTCCTGTTCCCGGAACGGTTCGGAGAAGGCTTTGGGCGGCTTTTCGGCCTCTCAGAGCGTGCGGACGGAATCCGGTGAACTCGAGACGTTCCGAATCCGCTCAACCGGGCAGGAGAAAATCCACGACGAGATGGGGGACGGTATCGGCTACCGGATTACGGGCGCCGCAAACGGCATCGAAAAAACCGTCCGCATTTGCTCTTATGCCGAATTCGCCTCCACGCTGTTCGTAGAAGCGAGTTTCACCAATATCGGAGAAAAGAAGGTGCGCGTCGCCGGCTGGACGGCAAACCGCTGCGCAGTGTGCTCGTCCGCCGAGCCGGGGCAGCCATGTTTCTGGTCCTTTCAGGGGGCGTCGTACGAATCCCGTCCGGATTGGGTTCTGCCCCTTAAAAACGGTTATTCCAGGCAGAACTTTATGGGTATGAACAGCTCGGATTACGGGGGCGGAATTCCGCTTACGGATATTTGGGACGGCACGGTCGGCCTTGCCATGGGGCATTGCGAAACCCTCCCGGAGCTTATAAGCCTTCCGGTGGAAGTGAACGGCATAACGGCGGTGCTCTCCGTTACCGGGGAAACCGATGTGGAGCTGGCTCCGGGGGAAACGCTGCATACGGTGAAAACCTTCCTTTCCCTGCACGAAGGGGATTATTTCAGCGCCCTGCTCGAGTTCCGGAAGATCATGAGCCGCCGCGGCTTCGCGTTTGCTCCGCTCAACCGGGAGGCCTACGAAGCCACCTGGTGCGCGTGGGGATATGAACGCAATTTCGCGCCGGAGCAGATTGAAGGCGCGCTGCCGAAGGTAAAGGAGCTCGGATTCAAGTGGATCTGCCTCGACGACGGCTGGCAGACCGAGGAAGGCGATTGGGAGCTCGACCGTTCCAAATTTCCGGCGGGCGACGAGGATATGCGGAAATTCGTCCGCAAAATCCACGAACAGGGGATGAAAATCCAGCTGTGGTGGATGCCCATGGCGTGCGACCCGAAGTCGAAGCTCTTTGCGGAGCACCCCGAAGCCGTCATCTCGGACAGCGCCGGCAACCCCTGCTCTATCACGTGGTGGGATAATTACTATCTCTGCCCGGCCGATGCGGCCGTTGTCGGGCAAACCCGGAAAATGGTGCGGAAGATCCTGGGCGACTGGGGCTTCGACGGGCTCAAGATCGATGGGCAGTATCTCAACGCGGCGCCGCTTTGCCACAACAAGGCGCACGGCCACGAGAGCCCGGAGGATTCCTACAAGGCGGTGCCGGGCTTCTTCCGCATGATTTATGAGGAAGCAAAGCGGATCAATCCGGATGCGCTCATCATGTTCTGCCCCTGCGGAACCTGCTGCTCGTTCTACACCCTGCCATATTTTGATATGCCCGTCGCGTCGGACCCGGAGAGCTCCCGGCAGGTCAGGCAGAGGTGCAAGGCGTATAAGGCGCTTCTGGGCAGGAATGTGCCCTATAATGCCGACCATATCGAGCTGAGCGACGGCGGAAGCGATTTTGCCTCGGCAGTGGGAACGGGAAGCGTAATCAACACCAAGTTCACCTGGCCGGTCGGCTCCGGGCCCGCCGCCTCCATCTCCGATCCGGGCGAATGCTTCGATCTGGACGAACAAAAAGAGGCGCTGTTCCGAAAATGGCTCGGCATTTACCGGGATAAAATGCTGCCGGAGGGAGAATACCTCGGCGAGCTTTATACATACGGGTACGATATTCCCGAATGCCATGCCATTCGGAAAGACGGCGGGATGTACTATGCGTTTTACGCGGATTCCTTTGACGGAACGGTGGAGCTGCGCGGGCTCGGAACGGGCAGCTTCCTTATAACGGATTATGTATCCGGAAAAACGGTGGGGCGCCTGGAGCCCGGCACGCGCACCCTCCGCATCCGGTTTGAAAAATCTGCGCTCCTGGAAGCAAGGAGACTCGGAAAGGTGGAACCGGTTTTATGAAAACACTTACGGCGGTACTCTTGGGCGCGGGGCTTCGCGGAATGGATACCTACGCCGATTACGCGCTTCGCAATTCTTCGGATATCCGCTTTGTCGCGGTGGCGGAGCCGGACCGGGAAAGACGGGAAAAGTTCAGGGCCTTGCACCACATTGCGGAGGAGAATTGCTTTTCCGATTGGAAGGAGCTGCTGAACAGGCCGAAATTCGCCGATGTGGCGCTTGTGTGCACGCAGGACCGGATGCATTTTGACCCCACCATGAAGGCGCTGGAAGCCGGGTACGATGTGCTGCTGGAAAAGCCGATGGCGGTTACCCCGGAGGAATGCGCTCAGCTTGGCGCATACGCGCGTAAGCAGAACCGGATTCTTTCGCTTTGCTATGTGCTCCGGTACACCGCGTTCTTTTCCGCAATCAAAAAACTGCTCGACGAAGGGCGCATCGGCCGGCTGATCTCGATTGCGCACAACGAAAACGTGGGGTACTGGCACATGGCCCACAGCTTTGTGCGGGGCAACTGGCGGAATTCGGATGAGTCCAGCCCCATGATCCTGCAGAAAAGCTCACACGATATGGACATTCTTCTCTGGCTCGCCGGAGCCCGTTGCGTGCGCGTCTCCTCTTTCGGGGGGCTTTCCTACTTCAAGGCCGAGAACGCGCCCGCCGGAGCGCCGGAACGGTGCCTGGACGGCTGCCCGCACCGCAGCGAATGCGCTTACTACGCGCCCAAATGGTATCTTACGGAGAACACCGATTGGCCGACCTCCGCCGTCAGCACGAACCGCAGCTATGAGGCGAGGCTCGAAGCGCTCAAAGAGGGGCCTTACGGCCGGTGCGTGTTCCACTGCGACAACAACGTCGTGGATCACCAGGTGGTCGATATGGAATTTGAAAACGGCGTGACGGCGGCCTTTACCATGTGCGCGTTCACGCAGGAGATCAGCCGCACCATCAAGCTCATGGGCACGGCGGGTGAAATCCGGGGCGTGATGGAAAAAGGCGAGATCGAAATCCGGGATTTTGCCGCGGGCACGACCGATACGATCCGTATTCCGGAGGAAGGCTCCGGGCACAGCGGCGGAGACGACGGCCTGATGTCGGACTTTATCCGTCTGGTGCGGGACGGCGAAACCAGCGTGAAGTATTCGCTCGAGGATTCCGTGCAAAGCCACATGATGGCCTTTGCGGCGGAACAATCCAGAGTGGAGCATCGGACGGTCGATCTGGATCGGTTTATGGAAAGCAAGCTGCCAAACGGCGGCCGGGCCGTTTGAGGCTCCACAGCACCTCCGGAAAAAACGCGGGATAACCGGCTATTGCCGTCTTTTCTGGAAGGAACGCGGATAAAACATTGATTTTCAGTCCGTGCCGTGCGATCATGGAAAAGGAGAAAAAAGATGCCTCTCGTTACAAGCAAAGCCCTTTTACAGAATGCCCAGGCGGGGCATTACGCGGTTGCCGCGTTCAACGCGGAAAATATGGAGATGATCCAGGCGGTCGTTTCCGCCGCGGAGGAACTGAAGGCGCCCGTCATCATCCAGACGACGCCCTCCACGGTCCGGTACGGCGGGCTGGCTTACTATTACGCGAACGTCGGCGCGGCGGCGCGCGAGGCGAGTGTTCCCGTCGTGCTCCATCTGGACCACGGCTCCGATTACGACCTGGCCACGCGGGCTTTCCGCGCCGGGTATACGTCGATCATGATCGACGCTTCGAAGCTGCCCTTTGAGGAGAACATCGCGCTTTCGAACAAGGTGTGCGAGATGTGCAGCCCCTCCGGCGTTCCCGTCGAGGCGGAGCTCGGGTGGGTAGGCGGCAAGGAGGACGATCTTTCGTCGGACGGCGATATCTACACCGACCCGGAAAAAGCGGCTTATTTTGCGGAGCATACGGCGATCTCCTCGCTGGCCGTGGCCATCGGAACGGCGCACGGTTTTTATAAGCAGACGCCGAAGCTCGATTACGAGCGGCTTGCGGAAATCCGCAAGCGGGTGAGCCTGCCCCTCGTGCTCCACGGCGCTTCCGGCCTGAGCGACGAACAGGTGAAGCGCTGCATCGAGGGCGGAATCAGCAAGGTGAACTTCGCCACCGAGCTGCGGGACGCGTTCACAAAAGGCGTCCGGGAAGTGCTTTCGGGCGACGCGTCGGTTTTCGACCCGAAAAAGTACAACCGCGCCGGTATGGAGCAGGTCAAGGCGCTCGTGCAGCATAAGATCCGCGTTTGCGGGTGCGCCGGCGCCGGCCGCTGAACTTATTTGGGGAGGGATTCTATGGAAGTCCGCGCAATACAGCCTTCCGAATATGACGAAACACGTAAAATTCAGGTAATCGCCTTTGCCGAGCGCGACACGGCCGACGAAGCTCCGCCCGTTCCGGACGTGCGGCACGCCACCTACCGCGCCGCGTTCGATAACGGAAGCCCGCGTGCCTGCCTCGAGGTTTTCCGCTTCCCGTCCTTCCTCAACGGAGTGCAGGTGGGAATGGCCGGCATCGGCGGCGTCGCCACGCTGCCGGAGGCCAGGCGCAAAGGGTTCGTGCGCGCGCTTTTCCGGTATACGCTGGAAGAAGCCAGGGGAAACGGAGATGTCGTCTCGTATCTTTTCCCGTTTTCCCACGTGTTTTATCGCAAATTCGGCTACGAATCCTGCATGGTCAAACAGAAAATCCGGGTTCCGCTTTCCGCCTTTTCCGGCATCGGCGGGAACGGGTTCGCGACGCTGATCCGCCCGGGCGACGACGAAAGCGCCATCCGTGCGCTGTACCGTGCGTTTGCGGAAAACCAGAACCTGATGACGCTGCGCAGCGAGGAAAAATGGAAGCAGCGGCTCGGAAGAGATCCTTATACGGAAAGGGCTTACACATATCTCTGGCGTGCGAACAGCGGAAAACCTCTTGCCTATGTGAGCTTCCATGCGGAGGATGCGGACGGCAAGGCCGTGATGAACGTCGAAGAGCTGGTCTGGTCCGGGGCTGAGGGTCTAAGGGGCATTCTGGGCTTTCTCGGGGGCTTTACCGCCCGGTACGAAACCCTTGTGTACCGGGCGCCGGAATATTTCCCCGCGCGGCTGCTTCTTCCCGAGCCGTATGCTGTGGAATCGCGGGCGGAATGCAGCGGTATGGGAAGAATTGTGGATGCGGCGCGCGCGCTGCAAACGCTGAAACTGCCCGCCGGTGAAACATTCCGCATCCGTGTGCACGACGATTTTCTGAGCTGGAACGACGGCTGCTTTCGGCTCAGCTGCGAGTGCGCGACCCACGCGGAAAAAACGGAGGCCGAACCCGATATGGAAACCGATATTCGCACGCTCGCACAGCTCGTGTGCGGCTTCGCCTCGGCGGAGGACTGCCTGGATGCGGGCACCGTCGAACTCAACGGGCACCGGGATCTTGCGTTTCGCATGTTTTGCAAGAAGAGGGTATTTCTCATCGACGAGTTCTGATACGGTTTTCCGATAAACATGTAAATATGTGGATAAAATCCGCGCCAAAACCGATAGTGAAAAGCTTTTGCCGCGGATTTTTATTTCTTTTTTGATCGGAGAAAAGTTTGATGCCGAATGCAGCCGGAGATTCGTCGGATTCTCCGGCTGCGGGCCGATAATGGAATAGGAACCTTTATACAAACGGGAGAAAAGAGCAATGTATTACCTTGGCGTTGACGGCGGGGGCACAAAAACGGCCTTTGAAGTGGTGGATGGCGACGGGAAAATCCTTTCTCTGATGAAAACGGAAACCTGCAATTACATCCAGATCGGCAAAGACCGGTTCGGAGAAGTGATCGGGCAGGGCGCCGCCGCGGCCTGCGCGCAGGCGGGCATCCGCCCGGAGGATCTGGCGTATGTCTGCGTGGGCATCCCGAGCTTCGGGGAAATTTCCCGGGATACTCCGGAGCTGGAGCAGATCGTGCGCGGCCTTTTCCCTAAAGGGCGGGTGGAGTGCGTCAACGACGTCGTAGTGGCGTGGGCGGGTTCGCTTGGCTGCAAGCCGGGAATCAACCTTCTGGCCGGCACCGGCTCGATGGGCTACGGGCGAAACGCGGCCGGCCGCGAGGCGAGAGCCGGGGGCTGGGGCTATTTTTGCGGCGACGAAGGCTCGGCCTACTGGCTCGGGAAAAAGTTCGTGGAATATTTCGGCAAGGAAGCGGACGGCAGGCTTCCCAAGGGGGCTGTTTATTCCATCGCACGGGAATCCTACGATTTCGACGCCGATTTCGATTTTATCCAGATCGTCTACGAAAACCTGGGGCTGCGGCGCAATGAGATTGCAAAGCTCCAGCTTCTGCTTTGCCGCGCCGCCGAGCAGGGCGACCCCTGTGCGGTGGAAAGCTATCGGCAGGCGGCGGAAGAACTGGGCCTGATTCTTAGCACGCTGATCGACGAGCTGGGGTTTGCGCCCGGCGAAGCGATCCCGGTTTCCTATTCGGGGGGCGTTTTCAAAGCCGGCGCGCTGATCATGCAGCCTCTGCGGGAGTGGATGCGGAGCAAGGGGAAGAACATCTCTTTTGCCCCGCCGAAGTTGTCGCCCGTTTCCGGCGCGGCCCTTTACGCCCTGCGGCAGAGCGGCGGCGGGGCGGACGACGCCGTCGAACGGCTGTGCCGGGCGGAAGCCGGCGAAGCCCCGCGCGGCTGATGCGAATTCCAATGAAAAAGCAGCTCTAGAGCAATTCCGATTATGAACCGGACACCAGGCCGGCAACCTGCCCGCCGCATAGGAATTCTGCCTATGCGTGGAACCCCGAACCGTCCGCAACGTTTTTTGAATTGCTGTAAGCGCAAAATGGAATTGTTCGAGAATCAGGGCGCAATCCCATTTTGGGCAGGAGCTGCTATAAAAAATTCGGAATGTGTTTCCCTGGAATTCGTATAAAAATACGAAAGGCAGGAATTGCAGCATGATTGGAATTCGGAATGTGAACTGCTTTGACGGCGCGCGCATCATCGAACACGCATCCGTTGCCGTGAGCGGAACGTCCATTGCGGGCGTGTGGGAGGGCGGCGATGCGCTGCCCGCCTGCGATACGGTCATCGACGGCGAGGGGCGGCTGCTTGTCCCCGGGTACATCGATCTCCATCTGCACGGCTGCGCCGGCTGCGACGTGATGGACGGGACCGCGGAGTCCTTGCGCACGATCGCCGAAACGCTGGCCCAAAACGGAACGACGTCTTTTCTTCCCACCACGGTGACCATGCCGAAGCAGGCGACGGCGAAGGCCATGGCGGCCGTGCGTGCCTATGGGAACCCGGCAACGGGCGCGGAGGTCCTGGGGGTGCACCTCGAGGGGCCGTTTATCAACGTAAGGCACAAGGGCGCCCAGAACGAGCGGTATATCCTCGAGCCCTCGGTGCCCGCTTTCCTGGATTTTGTGGACGGCGACCTCTCGGGCATCCGCCGCGTTACGCTCGCGCCGGAAATAGGCGAGGGCATCGGGCTGACGCGCTACCTCGCGCAGCGGGGCGTCTGTGTTTCGGCGGGCCATACCTGCGCTTCCGCGGAGGCGTTCCACGCAAGCGAAAAAGCGGGGCTGAAGCTCTGCACGCATTTGTATAACGGCATGGAGCCGATGCATCACCGTACCCCCGGAACGGTGGGAGCCGCGCTTGCGAGCGACGAGGCGTACGTGGAAGTGATTGCCGACCTCAACCACGTCGCTCCCGACGTGCTGCGGCTGACGGCGAAAGCGAAGGATGCCGGACATTGCATCCTCATCACGGATTCCCTTTCGGCAACCGGGCTGGGGGACGGGGAATACAGCCTCGGCGGGCAGAAGGTGACCGTGCAAAACGGCACGGCCAGAGTGGAGAGCGGGTCGCTTGCCGGGAGCGTCATCTTCCTGTGGCAGGCGGTGAAAAATATGGCGGAGCGCGTTCACGTGAATCTGGTTTCGGCGCTGCGCATGGCTACGGTGAACCCGGCGCGGGTAATCGGAGCGGAGAACCGCAAGGGCGCCGTCCGGCCGGGTTTCGACGCCGATCTCAACCTGCTGCGCGACGATCTTTCGGTCGCCTTTACGATGGTGCGCGGGCGGGTTGTCAAAGCGTAGGCCGCCGTTCGGAATTCTCAGGAGACATCCCTCCCGCATTCGCGCTGCGGCAGGCTGTTTAGCCGGAAAGAAGCAATAAACGGGAAAAACAGCGCTTTTCAGGCAACAGGGTTTAAACGTCAAAGGGCTGCCGCAAAACAGAAGTTTGCGGCAGCCCTTTGTGATTCGAAGGCAAAAGCAGCGGAGGTTAAACCGGCTTGCGGCCCTTTTGCTCAGGCCGGCAAAAAGCCGTGTTTTTCCTGCTCGTCCCCTATTTCCGCGGCCGCTTCCCGGTCGCAGATCAGCAGCGAATCGGGAAGCTCTTTGATTACGGAAGCCGGCAGAAGGTTCGAAACCGGCTCGCTTACGATTCGCTTCAGAATTTCCCGCTTGTGCGCGCCGCTTACGCTTAAAACCACTCGCCTGGCTTTGCGGATGTCGGCGATCCCGATGGTGACGCCTCCGGTCAGAGCGGGGGAAAGCCCGTTAAAATATTTCTTTCCCACCTCTTTGGTGACTTGGTCGAGCTCCGTTCCATGCACGGAAAGTGAGAAATCCACTTTCGGCTCATTCAGGGCAAGATGCCCGTTCATTCCCACGCCCAGCAGCAGAAAATCGATTCCCCCTTTGGATTCGATAAACGTTTTCACTTCCGCGCACTCCTGAGCGGGATCGGCGGCGTCTCCGCGAATCAAACGGACGCGGCTCGGCGCAAAATTAACTTTGGAAAGAAAGTTCCGCTTCAAAAAATCGCTGCAGCTGCCAGGAACGGCTTCCGACATCCCTTTCCATTCGTCCATAGCGGCAAAAAAGCTCCGGGAAAAATCCACTTTATGTTCCCGGAACAGGCGCGCAAGCGCGTCGAAAACCCCGAGCGACGTGTTTCCCGCTGCGAGGGAGATCAGGCTTTCCGGCTTTTCCGCAAGCCGGGCCGCAAGCTCCAGCGCAACCGTCTCGCACATCTGCTCATAGGTATCGCAAACCTTCCATTCCATTGCCATCAATCTGGATTGCTCCCGGCGCACGCGGAGCGAGCTGGAGGAAATGGCCTCGCTGCTGCGCGCGTTCAGCCAAACCTTTGAAGTCGTGCTGAGCCTCAACCGCAACGAGCTCGAACAGCTCGGCCGGCTCCGCGGGGCTGCCGCGGCGGAGCCGGTGGAGCTCGCCCGGGAGCTTGCCGCGTGGCTTCATCATCAACAGCCTCGCCATCGAGAGATGCGAGCTGTGGAAGCACGATTTCAACATTCCCAAGCAGTTCGGAGTCCGGCATACGCTGGGCGAAAACGGCGGCCCCGGAGCCGTATTTTTCGGGATGCGCACGATTCCGGTCATCATGGATATCTGCCGGGATATTGCGGAGCTTTGCCCCGACGCGTGGTCCCTGAATTTCTCGAACCCCGAAAGCCGGATTATCCTGGCGGTGAACCAATATACCCATATCAAATGCGTGGGGCTGTGCCACGGAATTTTCATGGCGCAGCACGATGCCGCCCAAATTCTGGGCATGCGCCCGGAGGACGTCAAAGTGGAGGGCGCAGGCCTCAACCATTTCCAATGGCTGCTCAGCATCAAGGACAGGGAGGGCGCCGACCTGTATCCGCGTCTGGCCGAAGCGGAAAAGACGTTCGATTCCTCCTTTGCGCCGCTCACGCGCAAGCTGTTTCGCCGGTTCGGCTATTGGCCGACCTGCAGCGACGACCATCTGGGCGAATATCTTCCCTACGGCTACGAAGCCGGGGAAGACGGCTACGACTTCGACGAGGATGAGCGCGGCCGCGTCCGGCTGAGGAAGGATATCGACGAAGTGGTCGCGGGAAAACAGGACCCCGCGTCATGGCTTGAGAAATCGGGCGAAAAGGCGATTGAGATGGTTGCCGCCATCGCAACCGATACCCGCACCTATATCCCGTCCTCCATCGTTTATAACGACGGGGCCATTTCCAACCTTCCCGCCAACCTTGCGGTTGAAATTCCGGTAATCGCCGACGGCGACGGCGTTCACAAGATGCACATCGGCGAACTGCCGCCGCAGCTCAGCGCGATTTTGTCGCTTGAGGTGGGAGCACAGCAGATGTCGGTGAACGCGGCCGTTCACGGCAGCAGGGAAATGGCCCTGCAGGCCCTTTTGGTCGACCCGGTGATCCCGTCCACCTCCGCTGCAGAAGGAATTCTCGATCAGCTTTGGGAAATCAACCGGCCGTATATCCGCAACAGCCTGGAAGCCCGGTAATCCGTTCGCAGCAGCCGGCAGCTTCTTAGCAGCGCCCCCGCCGTTCCGCCGGCATCGACGGACCGGCGGGGGCGCGTTCGTACGCCCCCGCTGCGCTTGCGGCGGCCGGCAGTCCTTTGAAGTATCGGGTGGGGGTTTCGTCGAAACAGCGGCGGAAGGCGCGGTAAAACGTGCGCATGCTTTCAAAGCCGGAGCCGAACGCGGCTTCGATCATCGGCGAGCCGTCGTGCATCATGGTTAGGGCGTTGCGGCAGCGCAGCGAAGCGATATATTCCATCGGGCTGTAACCGATGCTGCTCTGGAACAGGTGCGAGAACCGGCTTTTGCTGTAGCCGAAGGTTTGCGCAAGCTCGCCGAGCGAAAGCGGGGAGCGGTAGTTCGCCTGAAGGTAGGTGAGGATACTGCGCACGAGGCTGCTGCTGTGGTCGCTCGCCAGCTCCCTTAAGCCCACCAGCTCGGTCAGCAGGCCGACGATGAGATATGTGTACCCTCGGAGGATGGGGCTGCCGCCTGGCAGGGAGTGGCCGGAAAGCCGCTCCATGCTGCTTCTCAGCTCGCTTGCGGGCTCCGGGTCCTGGTAAATCAGGTTCGCAAAGGTGTGCGTTTCAAACTGCTTGCGGAACGTCGGGATATAATCGAGCGGCACGATCAGCACGACGGCCTCGGAATGCGCTTCGGTAAAAAAATAATGGACGGTGAGGCTCGGAACGATCAGCACTTCGTGCGCGTGCACGTCGAGCGGCCGGCCGTTCAGCAAAGCCTTCATTTCCCCGTCCAGAATATAGACGAATTCCAGGCTGCTGTGGAAATGGGGGCTGCAGCTGTTGTTGAAGCACCGCCAACAGGCGGGCGCCCGGTCGTTGTCGCGCTCCGATTCGTATATTCCGTGTTGAATCAATTCGGATTTTAGCACGAACTGTCACTTCCTTACCTCAAAATAACACGACTTCGGATTTCGGATTCAGTATACTCTAAATGCGGCTTCCATTTCAACAAAAACGTCTTTCCGGCCAAACCGGCGCGGCGGCGCCGCTTCCGGGAAAAGAAGGAGCGCGCCTGAAAGCGCGGCGGTTCGTGCTCCGGGGGCGGTGCCCACAAAAACAGGCCCGCCGGGAAACACGGGGGATTTTTTAAGCGATTCGGATCGGGGCCGAACCAAGGAAACGTCCATAGAACTTGAAAAACGCAGATAGAAAGGAAATGGGTGCATATGGAAAAAATCAGAGCGGGCATCATCGGCTGCGGAGGAATTGCAAACGGCAAACACCTGCCGTCCATCCGGAAAACAGGCGAAGTGGAACTGGCAGCATTTTGTGACATTATTCCCGAGCGGGCGGAAAAGGCGAAAAAGGAGTACGGCACGCCGGAAGCGCATGTCTATACCGATTATCACGAGCTGCTGCGCGAAAATCTCGACGTTGTTTACGTCTGCACGCCCAACCGCTCCCACTCCGCCATCACGGTGGATGCGCTGCACGCCGGCAAGAACGTGCTGTGCGAAAAGCCCATGGCCATCAATTACAAAGAAGCCTGTGCCATGCTGCAGGCGCAAAAGGAGAGCGGCAAGCTGCTTACCATCGGCTACCAGGGCCGCTATCGGCCGGATAGCCAGTACCTGAAGAAGGAATGCGAAGCGGGCGCGCTTGGCGAAGTGTACTATGCCAAGGCCAGGGCGATTCGCCGCCGCGCGGTGCCCACATGGGGCGTGTTCCTCAACGAGCACGAGCAGGGCGGCGGGCCTCTCATCGATATCGGCACCCACGCGCTGGATCTTACGCTCTGGATGATGAACAATTACAAGCCGAAATACGCGGTGGGCAGCGTGTACCACAAACTCAACGGCGATACCGAGCCGGGCAACGCCTGGGGCCCCTGGAAGCCCGAAGATTTCACGGTGGAGGACAGCGCTTTCGGTTTTGTGGTTATGGAAAACGGCGCGACCATTGTGCTGGAGTCGAGCTGGGCGCTCAACACCCTCGATGTGAACGAGGCGAAGACCGTGCTGTGCGGCACGAAGGCGGGCGCCGATATGGAAGACGGCCTGCGCATAAACGGCGTCAAGCACAATACCCAGTATGTCGAAAAACCGCAGCTGGAGCAGGGAGGCGTCGCATTCTTCGAGGGCCAGTCCGTGGAGCCCGATGTGGTCGAGCAGAGGACGTTCCTGAACGCCGTACGCGGCAAGGGCAAGCTGACGGTTCTGCCGGAGCAGGCCGCCACCGTCACCCGTATCCTCGACGCCATCTATGAATCGGGCAGGACGGGCGGCCCCGTCTATTTCCACTGAGCGCCGGCGGGGAAAAGGAGAGATTGCAATGAAACTGGGAGTTTTGACGGTTTTGCTCGGCAGCATGACGCTTGACGACACCCTCGCGTACCTGAAGGGGCTTGGCGTGCAGCAGGTGGAGATCGGATGCGGGGGAAACCCCGGCACCGCGCACGCCGATGCCGTTGATTTTATGGCGCACCCGGAAAAGATCGCGCGCTTTGAGGAAACTGTCGCGCGCTACGGCTTGCCGGTGGCGGCGCTTTCCACCCACAATAACCCGCTGCACCCCAACCGCGAAATCGCGGCGAAGAGCGACGAGGAGCTGCATGCCGCCGTGCTGCTGGCTCAGCGGCTCGGGGTAAAGACAGTCGTCACCTTTTCGGGCTGCCCGGGCGATTGCGAGGAATCGAAATATCCCAACTGGTCGATCGCGCCTTGGCCGGAAGATTTCGAAAAAATCCGCGAATGGCAGTGGAACGAGAAGCTGATCCCGTATTGGAAGGGCATGGCGGAATTTGCGCAGGCGCACGGCGTGCGCATCGCTTTTGAGCTGCACCCGGGGTTCTGCGTCTATAATCCGGCCACCATGCTGCGCCTGCGCGAGGCGGTGGGCCCGGCGATCGGCGCGAATGTGGATCCGTCGCATCTGTTCTGGCAGGGTATCGATCCGGTGGCGGCTATCCGCGCGCTCAAAGGCTGCATCTATCATTTCCACGCGAAGGATACCGCCATCGACCCCTATAACTGCGCCGTCAACGGCGTGCTCGATACGGCGAACCTGGCGGGCCTTTCCTCCCGCTCCTGGATTTTCCGCACCGTGGGCTACGGCCACGGGGAGGAGACCTGGCGCGCCATCCTCAGCGAACTGAAACAGGCGGGGTACGACGGCGTCGTGTCCATCGAACACGAGGACGGGCTGATGACGCCGAAGGAAGGGCTCGAAAAGGCCATCGCCTTCCTGCGGAAGGAAATGATCTTCCAGGGCGAAAAAGTGGAGATGTATTGGGCCTGAACAAGCCCCGGAACGGAAGCCGCCTTGCCGCAAACGGCGCTTGTGCCTTTCGAGAGCGGAAGCTTTGATCAAAACGGAGCCGGTCTGCCGTAAGGCGGCGGGAAGGAAACAGAACCATGTATTCGATTGCCATTATCGGTTACGGCGGAATGGGCGGCTGGCACGCAAAGCAGCTCTTGAGCCTGCCGGAGGAATTTCGACTGGACGGCGTTTACGATATCGACCCTGCGCGCCGGGAAGCGGCGGAAAACGACGGCATCCGCGCCTACGAAACGCTGGAAGCGCTGTTGGAAAGCCCGTCCGTGCGCACTGTCATTCTCGCGGTGCCCAACAATTTCCACAAGGAGCTTTCCATCCGCGCGCTTCGCGCGGGTAAAAACGTCATCTGCGAAAAGCCCGTCATGATGGACGAGGCCGAGCTGCGCGACGTGCTCGCCGTCGCTCGTGAAACGGGCCGGCTTTTCGCGGCCCACCAGAACCGAAGGTGGGACCGGGATTTTCTCATCGTCAAGCAGGTGCTGGAGGCCGGCACCATCGGCAAACCGTTCTATATCGAATCCCGCGTGCAGGGCAGCAAGGGAATTCCGGGCGACTGGCGCTGCGTGAAGGAAGCGGGCGGCGGCATGCTCTACGATTGGGGTATCCACCTGCTCGATCAGCTCCTCTGCCTCGCGCCCGAGCCGGTGACTCAGGTGTGCGCCCATCTTCTTTCGGTCAAGTTTCCGGAGGTGGACGACAACTTCAAGTTGCTCCTGCGCTTTCAAAGCGGCCTTTCGGCCCTGGTTGAAGTGGATACCTATACTTTCATCAACCTGCCCCGCTGGCATGTTTCCGGCGACGCCGGCACCATGCAGATCGATGATTTCTCCTGCGAAGGCAAAATCGTGAAGGCGCGGCTTCAGGAGATGTGTTGGGAGCCGGGCATCGTTTACACCGCGGCGGGGCCGACGCGCACCATGGCGCCGCGCCCGCGCGAAAGCGTGGAGGAGCTTCCTTTGCCGGCGGTGGAAAGCGACGCGCGCGATTATTACCGCAATTTCCGCGATGCGGACGAGAAGAACGCACCCATCGCCGTGACGCCTCCGCAGATGCTTCGCGTGCTGCGCGTAATGGACGCCGCGTTTGAATCGGCGCGCTCCGGCCGTTCGGTGGAAGTGGAAATTTAAGACGGATATTCGATTCGGGAGCAGATAAAGTCCGCGTCAAAAGCTTTGCCCGATGTGTTTTGATGCGGATTTTTATCTGAAAACCGATTGGAAATCCGGTTTCGCGCCCGAAAACGGACGCTGCAAGCCGGCCGCTGCGCCGGAGAAAGGGGAACCCGAAATGTCCATACAAATCGGCCTCCAGCTCTACACCATCCGTGACCACGCGGAGAAAGACCCGGAGGCATCCCTGCGCGCCGTGGCGGAAATGGGCTATAAGGGCGTGGAATTCGCGGGCTATTACGGCTATACGCCCGGCGAGCTGGGCGCGCTGCTCACCCGCTTCGGGCTTACGGCGGCAGGCTCCCATGTTGGGCTGGAGCTGCTCGAAAAGGACCCGGCGCTTCAGTTTGAGTATGCGCAGGCGCTCGGATTGCGCACAATCACCCTGCCCTGGCTTGCGCCCGAACTGCTGCTTGCGCCCGAAACGTTCGGAAAAGTGGAAAAAATCCGCCTTGCGGCCGAAGCGCAGGGGCTGAAGCTCGCGTTCCACAACCACAACCGGGAGTTCGACCCGGCAGCCGGCGGCGCGGTGAAGCTCGATGCGTTTTTATCCGGCGCTTACGGCGTCGAGCTGGAACTCGATACGTATTGGGCGGCGGAGGCCGGAGCCGACCCGTTTGCCTGGATGAATCAATGTGCCGGCAGGCTTTCGGCCATTCATATCAAGGATATGTACGAGGACCCGGCGCGCCGCGGGCGCAACGCCAATATCGGCGAAGGCTGCCTCGATATCGCTGGCTACCTGAAAACGGCGGATTCGCTCGGTGTGGAGTGGGCCTTTGTGGAAATGGACGCGGCGGATGGAGATTCGCTGGAATGCGCGGCGGCTTCCCGCAAAAACCTGAAGAAGATGGGATATTAATCGGCTGCCGCCTTTTGCGGCGGGAAAGGATTGGATCGGATGGCCATTCGCGTATTGGTTTGGAACGAGGGGCGGCACGAAAAGGAAATGGAGCAGGTGCGCAGCATCTACCCGAAGGGGATTCACAACGCTCTGGCGGATTTTCTGCGCGCGCCGGACGTGGAGGTGCGCACCGCCACGCTGGACGACCCCGCGTGCGGGCTGACGGAAGAGGCGGTGGGTTGGGCGGACGTGATGCTCTGGTGGGCGCACGCGCATCACGACGAGGTGCCCGACGAGGCCGCCGTTCGGGTGCAGCGGGCGGTGCAGCGCGGAATGGGTTTCATCGCGCTCCACTCCGCGCATCTGGCCAAGCCCTTCCGGCTGCTGATGGGAACGAGCTGTACGCTGCGCTGGCGCGAGGGCGACCGGGAGCGGCTTTGGTGCGCAAACCCCGCGCATCCCATCGCGCAGGGCCTGCCGGAGCATTTTGAACTGCCCGAGGAAGAGATGTACGGCGAGTTTTTCGACGTGCCGCAGCCGGATGAGACGGTCTTTCTGGGGTGGTTCGCAGGCGGGGAGCTGTTCCGTTCGGGAATCGCCTACCGGCGCGGATACGGAAAGGTCTTCTATTTTCAGCCGGGCCACGAAACGTGCCCCACTTATTACGACCCGCATATCCAGCGCGTTTTGCAAAACGCCGTCCGCTGGGCGGCTCCGGCCGTGAAACGGCCCGAGCTCACGTGCCCCAACGCCGAGCCGCTGGAACCCGCGCGCCGGGGGTAAGCCCCGCGCTCCGCGAAAAAAGGAGGGCGTTGCAAAAATAAATTTAAAATAATTT
>JAEWAU010000106.1 GCA_023391535.1 Bacillota bacterium
TGAATCCCCCTGTATCGGAGTGTTGCACAACACCCTCTTGAACTGCGAGCGCCAAAACGACGCGGTTTTGCGCAGCAAAATGGGGCGGAACGCCCCAAGCGTTGTTTTGGCCGGGTATTTGTAAAACGCATCGTTATGCGTTTTACAAATACCCCCTTTTACGGCCCGTTTCCGAAGCCTAAAATTCCGTTGAGAAAACCTTCCTCCCGCAGCATCGGCACCAGGCTCAGCAGGCGGAGCATCTGCACCGCCTCATCCACCTTTTTGCGGCGCGGCTCGCTGAGATTTTCGCGCAGCGCGAGCAGCAGGTCGATGCGCGGGTCGTTCTTTTTGATGGCGCCCAGCGCCCGGACGATGCGCGAGAGCATGGCTGGGTCGATACCCAGGTCGTTGCCGACGCCGCTGCCCGGGTCGAAACCCGGGCTTGCGGCGCCCTCCGGCCCGGGAGCGCCCCCCGAGGCGGAATCGCCTTCGGGAGCGCCCCCGCCGGAAAGCATCCCGGCGAGGTTCATGATCTTTTCCATGCTCTTGGGGTCCGACAGCAGGGCGTTTACCTTATCGGAAAAATCGTCCATGGGTGTGGTCAGTCCTTTCGCTGCCGGCAGGGCCGGAGGCGCGCGTCACTTCTGGAAACGCCGGAGATCGTCGAGCGCCTTTTTGGCGGCGGGGTTGGCGCGCACCATCCGTTCGAGAGTTTCCGGGCTGGTTGTATCAATTTTACCGCCGCTGTTTTGGTTGATCTGCGTGAGCACTTCCTCGGCCTTCTTCGGGTCGGAGAGCGCGGCGCGCAGCATTTCCGGCCGGACGCCGAGTTTTTTGCCCGCGGTTTCCAGCATCGCGGCGAGATCCTTCTGAGAAAAAGACGGATTGGACGGCATGGGAAAACCTCCTTCAGTAGCGTTCTCCGATGAAAAAGTAGAATCAACAATCTCGCGGAAAGAATTGCCCTATGGATTTTGCGCGGCGATTCCGCGCGTTCACCGAAGAATCGCATTGGGGCCCCCGCCCCGTGCGCGGGCGCAGCGGCCCTCTTCTATTTTATGCACGGACAGGCCATGACATTACCGCCGAAATGCGGTATAATGAACCCATGCGATTTTTGCGGTTTTCCGCCCGTTTTCGGAGCGGCGCCGCCTGGAGTGGAGCGGTTTTGCGCATCATTGTTGTTTCGGATACCCACGGCAGGACGGATGTCCTGGACACCATCGTCCGCCGGCACCGGAAGGCGGATTGGTTTATTCATCTGGGCGACCACGACGCCGACGCGGACGCTGTGGCGGAGCTGATACCCGGGCGCCTTCTGCGGGTGTGCGGCAACTGCGATTTCGGCTCGGAGTACCCCGCCGAGGCCGTGGCGGAGCTTGCGGGCAAGCGAATATTTTATACGCACGGGAACGATTACTATGTAAAATACGATGAGGAACGCATCGTGTGCGAGGCGAAGGACCGGCACGCGGATATCCTGCTTTACGGCCACACGCATGTGCCGGTGAGCCGCTACGTGGACGGGCTTTACATTCTGAACCCCGGCAGCGCGGGCGCCCCGCGCGAGGGGCCGCCCACCTACGGCATCGTGGATATCACGCCCGCGGGTATCGTAACGAACCTCGCTTCCGTCTAGCTGCTGCGGCGGCTGGCGCCGCGGCAATCCGCGGTTTTAGGCGGGCGAAAAATTTTTTCCCGCTTCCGCGAAGCGATTTTCGCGGTTTTGCTTGCCCCGGCGCGGCCGGCGGCCGGGTATGGAGGGAGGAGCGGACATGGAAAGCGCGGAAGAGATCGGCGCGCTGCTGAAAACGCGGCGCCTGGGGCGGCGCCTGACGTGCCTTGCGCGCGTGGATTCCACGAACGATTTTCTCAAGCGGCTGGCCGAAACCCTTCCGGACGGCGCCGCGGCCGCCGCCCCCGGGCCGACGGCGGGGCGCGGCCGGCAGGGCAACCGCTGGGCCTCGGCGGAGGGGCGCACGGCGGAGTTTTCGGTGCTGCTCAAAAGCCCGCGGGAGGCTTCGGCTCCGCCGCTCACCATGCTGTGCGGGCTGGCCGTCTGCCGCGCGCTGGACGCTCTTGCGCCGCCCGTTCCGGGAACGTCTTCGGATGCGTCCGGGCCGGATATGTCCCGCGAGCCGTTTTGCATCAAGTGGCCCAACGATATCGTCTGCGCGGGGAAAAAGATCTGCGGAATCCTGTGTGAGGCGCGCCTCGCGCCGGGGCTTTCGGCCACGGTGTGCGGCATCGGCGTGAACCTTTCGCAGCCCGCGGAGTTCTTTGAGGTCGCGGAGCTGCCGTGGGGCGCCTCCGTGAGGATGCTGCGGGGCGCGGCGCCCTCCGCCGCGCAGGTGGTGGCGGGCGTCCTGAACGAGCTGGAGCCTCTGCTCGAGCTGCGCGCAGAGGATGCGCCGGGCTTTTTCGCCGCCTACGCGAAGCGGTGCGTCACGCTCGGGCGGCAGGTGCGCGTGCACACGCCCTCCGGCGAGCTCACGGGCGTGGCCGAGGCCCTCGGGCCGGACGGCAGCCTTCTGCTGCGCCGCGGCGGCGAATTGGCCCCCGTTTTCGCGGGCGACGTTTCGGTGCGCGGCCTCATGGGCTACACCGACCGGCTGACGCCGGGGCAATCTCCGGGCGCGGTGCGGTAAGAGCCGGATGCGATGACGATTGTACCCGAGCGCAAAGAATGCTTCGCGGAAGCAGGGCAAAAATTTTGATCAGCTAAAATCGCGAATTGGGTGCGGGCACCGCCCGTAGGAGAAAAGAAAAATGAAACTGGGAATCGTAGGGCTGCCCAACGTGGGCAAGAGCACGCTGTTCAACGCCATCACAAACGCGGGGGCGGAATCGGCCAATTACCCGTTCTGCACCATTGAACCGAACGTAGGGGTGGTGGCGGTTCCGGATAAGCGCCTGGACGTGCTGGCGGAGATGTACCATCCCGTGAAGGTGACGCCGGCCGTCATCGAGTTTGTGGATATCGCGGGCCTGGTGCGCGGCGCGTCGAAGGGTGAGGGCCTCGGCAATAAGTTCCTTTCGCACATCCGCGAGGTGGACGCCGTGGTGCACGTGGTGCGCTGCTTCGAGGGCACCGACGTGCTGCATGTGGAAGGCAGCGTAGACCCGCTGCGCGATATGGAAACCATCAACCTCGAGCTGATTTTCGCCGACCTCGAGGTGCTCGAACGCCGGATCGACCGTGCGAAGAAGGCCGCGAAGGCGGACCGCAAGCTTGACGGCGAGACGGCGTTTTTCGAGCGCGTGAAAACGTGGCTCGAGGAGGGGAAGCCCGCAAGGTCGATGGAGCGCACGCCCGAGGAGGACGCGCTGCTCGCAACCGCGACGCTCCTCACGGCGAAGCCCGTGATCTACGCGGCCAACCTTTCGGAAGAGGATTTCAAGGGCGGCGTGGAGCGGAATCCACACCTGAAGAAGCTCGAGGAGGAGGCCGCGCGCGAGGGCGCCGAGGTCCTGCCCATCTGCGCGAAAATCGAAGAAGAGCTTTCGGGAATGGAGGAGGCCGATAAAACCGTGTTCCTCGAGGAGCTCGGGCTGGAGCAGTCGGGCCTCGACCGCCTCATCCGGAAAAGCTATCACCTGCTCGGGCTGATCTCCTTCCTTACGGCGGGCCAGCCGGAGGTGCGCGCGTGGACGATCACGCGCGGAACGAAGGCCCCGCAGGCCGCGGGCAAAATCCACTCCGATTTCGAGCGCGGCTTCATCCGCGCCGAGGTGGTGGCGTATAAGGACCTCGTGGAATGCGGTGGCCTGCCCGCCGCGCGCGAGAAGGGCCTGCTGCGCAGCGAGGGCAAGGACTACGTGATGCAGGACGGCGACGTGGTGCTCTTCCGCTTTAACGTGTAAACCGCATAACCGCGGCAAAAGCCTGCCCTTATGGGTTTTGATGCGGATTTCACCCATCATTTTACCGGAGATTCGCATCGGCGGAGCAAAAGGTTTTCGGACAGCGGAGGAAACGACATGGCCGGAGTAAGCGTCTATTTTGTACGCCACGCCCAGCCGGATTTTTCCTGGCAGGACGACCGCACCCGCCCGCTTACGCCCGGGGGCGCGCGGGACTGCGCGCGCGTGGCGCAAGCGCTGCGCGGAATACCGATCGGGCGGTTCGTTTCCAGCCCCTACCGGCGCAGCATGGATACCATCCGCGGCGCGGCGCTCGAACGCGGCATGGAGATCGACCTCGACGAGCGCCTGCGCGAACGCGGCAAAGGCCGCGAGGGCAACACGGACGGCCTGTTCCGGCGGCGCTGGGCGGATTTCGCGTTCCGCGAACCGGGCGGCGAATCGCTCGGCGCGGTGCAGGAGCGAAACAAGGCCGCGCTCGCCGAAATTCTTGCGCGGGCCGCCCAAGAGAAGACCGCCGCCGTGGCCGTGGGCACCCACGGCACGGCGCTGAGTACCATTTTGAACCTCTATGACCCGTCTTTCGGCTGCGATGATTTTCTGCGCATCATCGACTACATGCCCTACATCGTGCGGCTCGATTTCGAAAACGGCGCCTGCGTGGGCAAGCGGGAGCTGCTCATCGTGGAAAAAACGTTCAAGGGCGGCGCGAACCGCTGAAAACGGTTTTCCGGCCCCGAAGCCCTTCTTTTTTCACCTTTTACACGTGCATTGTAAATGTAAAAACAAAAAACGCCCGTGCGAAACCAGCCGTTTCGCGCGGACGTTTTCAGTTTTCAAATATTCGGCCGGCTTGCTCACGCGCCCGTTTTTTTCGCACGTTTCGCGGGGGCTTTTTTGCCCGCGCGGGCGCTTTTGCCCGGCGCGGTCGTTTCCCCGCCCTGCGCTTTCGCATAGGCGCAGTATTCCCGCAGCGCACAGGCTTCGCACTCGGGCTTGCGAGCCTTGCACACGGCCCGGCCGTGCCACACCAGCCGGTGGCAGAACATCCCGGATTTTTCGGGCGGGATGAGCCGGCGCAGAATCAGCTCCACCTTGTAGGGATCGTCGGTATCGGCGAAGCCCAGGCGGTTGACGATGCGGATACAGTGCGTGTCCGTCACATAAGAGGGCTGGCCGAAGCAGTCCCCAACCACGAGGTTGGCCGTTTTGCGTCCCACGCCCGGCAGCTTCACAAGCTCCTCGAGCGTGCGCGGCACTTCCCCGCCGTATTCGGCGCAGAGTACGCGGCAGGCGGCCACGATATCCCGCGCCTTGGTTTTGTAAAGCCCGCAGGAATGGATGATGCGCTCGATATCGGCGATCTCCGCACCCGCGAAATCCTCCGCCGTTTTGTAGCGCGCGAACAGCTCCTGTGTTACGATGTTGACGCGGGCGTCGGTGCACTGGGCCGAAAGCCGCGTGGCGATGAGCAGCTCCAGCGCGCTGCCGCTATCAAGCGAGCATTCGGCGTCCGGGTACGCCGCCTCCAGCGCCCGCACCACGGCGAGCGCGCGTTCCTTTTCGTCCATTTGCGGTACCCTTTCTCGAAGCGTTTCCGGTTTGGATGAACCGGCTTACAGCCATTCCACTAAAGACGGAGAAAAGCAGCGTTTCGTCCGCCTCCCCTGGTTTTGCAAAACACCCTGGAACAGATCCGTCTTTTCCGGGGACGCGGCGGGGCGTTTCGCCGCGGCGGCAGGCAAAACGCGGCGCCCCACCATTCAAACGGAAACGGCCGCGGCGCCTTTGCAAAACCGCGCATATTTATAGAATAGCACAAGAGCACGGGCAGGTAAATGGAAGAAAAAGGAACACTCAAATTCACCGGAATATAGATAAAATACATAGTTTGTTCACAAAATATTTGCAATAATAGGCGAAAATAGCCTTGACAATGCCCGCAAGTTCTGCTAACATAAAATCAGACCAAGGGAATGAAAAGAACAACAATCAGCAGAGAGGGAGGCGAGTCCAATGGGCAGTAGTGACGAGCAGCAGTTGCCCGGTCGAATCAAAAACATGGGCCCGCACCGTTTTTGTGGAGCGCAGGAGCGCAAAGGCATTTAACCTTTGCTCCCAGACACGCGGCGTTTGAGCCGCAAAAGTTCGGGCAGCGATTCGGGCCGGGCTGTTCTGCCGCATAAAACATCGCCAAAAAGCAGAACAAGGAGGCTTAACACACTGGTCCTGTGATTTAAAGGCAAAGAGTTCCCCAGGCAACACGCAAACTTGTTCCGATACCTTGCAATCCCGTTCCGGCGGATAATCACGCCAACCCAGCTGCAATTTGGTCCGGTATCCGATGTTTTGTTCCGGCGGCAAAGCCGATTGGGGTGGGCGCCGCAGAATCCGCGGCTGCCGCAAAGCCGGCAGGCGGAGCGCCCGTTTTCAGTAACCGTAAACGTCAGGATGTCCGCAGCCTGGTTCCAGCGCCCCGTTCCCGCCGCGGCAAATCCAAATCCGTTCCCGCCGCACGCAGCGGCAGTGTTCCGCAAAGCTTTTCCAAACGGAAAACGGAGATTGGGCATTTCCAAGAACCTCTGAAGGGAGCTTTTGCAAGGAAACGGATGTCTCTTTCGGGAAACAGCGAATCGTTCTTTTCGGCCGTTCCTTTCCCGATAAACCGGTAGGAATCCGGATCACCCATACAAAACAACACAAGCAGGCCCGCCCTTATCGGCGGGCCTGCTTTTTTGCCGCCCAGTCTCATTTTATGCGCACACAGTCGAATTGAAAGGTGCGCGGGTCGAAGCACCGGTAGATTTTCATGCGCGGGAAATCCTCGGCGCTTTCGGGGTCGCGCCGGATCTCCCTCTCCTCCTGCCGGGGCATTTCAAAGGGCGGGTCGGTTTCACGGCAAGGGCATCCCATGGGAATTCCTCCTCCCGAACAGATCGGCTGCTGCGGCGGGCGGCGGTTTGCGGCTTGCGGCTGCAATCGCCGCCCGCCGGCCGCCGCACATACGCCATCCTATGCGCGCGGCGCCCAAAACGCCACGGCGCGCAACGTCCTTGTAAAAAAAAACGTTCCGCGATATAATGTTTTTATTGCAGGCTGCGCACGGGAAAAATGCACGGCGCGGGGGTTTTCCGATCTTCGTGCGAAACGGGGCGGGAACCTCCGGGGAAAGGCCGTTCCCTTTTTTGTCGGAGCGCCCCGGCGGTTCCCGGGGCACCGCTCGCAGTTGCGGTAAAGATTGAGAGAAACCGTATAGCGTCTGCTTCTTCGATCCGGCGAATACCGGAACGCACCGATTTTTTAGAAATGCCGCGGCGGGAAGACGCGGAAAAGAAAGGAAGTCTCCAATGAATGCAGACATGCTGGACACCATCGGCTTCGTAAAGAAAGCCGACCCGGAAGTCGGCGCCGCCATGGAGCAGGAACTGTTCCGCCAGCGCCGCAACATCGAGCTCATCGCTTCCGAAAACCTCGTTTCCCCGGCGGTGATGGCGGCCATGGGCAGCGTGCTCACGAACAAATACGCCGAGGGCTACCCCGGCAAGCGCTATTACGGCGGGTGCCAGTACGTGGACGTGGTGGAGAGCCTGGCCATCGAGCGCGCGAAAAAGCTGTTCGGCGCCGAACACGCGAACGTGCAGCCCCACAGCGGCGCGCAGGCCAACACGGCCGTTTATTTCGCGCTTTTAAAGCCCGGCGATACCATCATGGGCATGAGCCTCGCGGAAGGCGGGCACCTCACCCACGGCTCCCCCGTGAACATCTCGGGCTCCTATTTTAACGTGGTGCCCTACGGCGTCAGCGCCGAAACCCACCGCATCGATTACGATGAGCTGCGCGAAACGGCGCTGCGCGTGCATCCGAAGCTCATCGTGGCGGGCGCTTCGGCGTATCCGCGCGTCATCGATTTCGAGCGCCTGGGCGCCATCGCCAAAGAGGCCGGCGCGCTGCTCATGGTGGATATGGCTCACATCGCGGGGCTTGTGGCCGCGGGGCTGCACCCTTCGCCGGTGCCCTATGCCGATATCGTCACCACCACCACGCACAAAACTCTGCGCGGCCCGCGCGGCGGCATGATCCTGTGCAAAGAGCAGTATGCCAAGGCCGTCGATAAGGCCATCTTCCCGGGCACGCAGGGCGGCCCGCTCATGCATGTCATTGCGGGTAAGGCCGTGTGCCTGGGCGAGGCGCTGAAGCCCGAGTTCAAAGCCTACCAGCGGCAGATCGTGAACAACGCGCAGGCGCTTTCGAAGGCGCTGCTCAGGCACGGCTTCGATCTCGTTTCGGGCGGGACGGACAACCACCTCATGCTCGTGGACCTGCGCCCGTTCCGTCTTACCGGCAAGAAGTTCGAGCGCCGTCTCGACGAGGTGTATATCACCGTGAACAAGAACGCCATCCCGAACGACCCCGAGAAGCCGTTCGTGACGAGCGGCGTGCGCGTGGGCACCCCCGCGGTGACCAGCCGCGGCATGGTGGAGGCCGATATGGAGCGCATCGCCGATTTCATGCGCGATGCGGCCACCGATTTCGAAACCAAAGCCGATTCCATCCGCGCGGGCGTGGGCGAGCTGTGCGCGCGGTATCCGCTATACGAATAAACGATTTCCACCGGAAACAGAGCGGAAAACACCCGCAAAAGACGTGAAAACCGCCTTTTCCCCGTATTTTCCCGTTGCTTCCGCGGGCGTTTCCGCCCGGCGGAAAGGACGCATCCGGCCCGGCGCGAAAGCCGTGCCGCGCGGGCGCTGCAAAACGGACGCCGTTTTTTTGCAGCGCCCCCTTTTTTGGCGAAAACCATTTTTCTACAGCATTTCCACTTTAAACGGATCGGTTCTAAGGCGTTTCACCGCACCAAAGGCGGCGGATAGACGAAACACAACCTCTCCCGATCTTTTGTGGAACTGCCAGAATAATCCGGAGGTTTGCATGAAAATTCCCTGCTATATCGCGGACGCGTTCGCCGAAGGGCCGCTGCGCGGCAACCCCGCCGCCGTGTGCGTCACCGAAGCCCCGCTGCCCGCCCCGCTGATGCAGCGTATCGCCGAAGAGAACAATCTGCCCGAAACGGCCTTTCTGGTGCGGCGGCAGCCCGGCTGCTACGCGCTGCGCTGGTTTACCCCCGAGCAGGAGGTGGACCTGTGCGGCCACGCCACGCTGGCCTCCGCCTTCGTGCTCTCCTGCGTGCTGAAGGAAACGGACAGCCCCGCGTTCTATACGCGCAGCGGCGAGTTGCGCGCACAGGTGGAAGACGGCCTTGTCACGCTGGATTTTCCGGCCCGGCCGGGAACCCCCTCGCGCGAGATCGGCGCCGTGACGCAGGCGCTGGGCGCCGTTCCGGCCGAGCTCTACCTGGCCCGCGACTATCTGGCCGTATTCCCCAAAGAGGAGGATGTCCGGCTGCTGGCTCCGGATTGGAAAAAGCTCGCCGCGCTGCGGGGCGCCTTCGCCGTGATCGCCACGGCGCCGGGCGAGGAGTGCGATTTTGTTTCGCGCTTCTTCATTGCGGAATGCGGAGGCACGGAGGACCCCGTAACCGGTTCCGCGCACTGCACGCTCGTTCCCTATTGGGCGCAGCGGCTGCAAAAACAGGAGCTTTCGGCGCGCCAGCTCTCGCGCCGCGGCGGAGCGCTGCTCTGCCGCGACTGCGGCGAACGCGTTTCCATCGGCGGCCGGGCGGTGCTCTACGCGCGCGGTGAAATCGAACTTCCCGCCGGGCTGCTTCCGGACGAAGCCTCCTAGGCAAAATAAAATATCCCATGCGTTGATTTTGCAACAAAATTTACGTTACGCGGCGGCCGAACGGATATCGGCGGCGAAAGGAGGGAGGACGATGGCGGCGCCATTGGCGGAACGGCTTCGCCCCCAAACACTCGACGACGTGGTGGGCCAGCGCCATCTGCTCGCGCCCGGCGTGCTGTTGCGCCGCGTCATCGAATCCGGGAACGTGCCGAATCTCATCTTCTACGGGCCATCGGGAACCGGCAAGAGCACGGTGGCCTCCATCATCGCGCGGCGTGCGGGCAAAACGCTGCGGAAGCTCAACGGAACTACCGCCTCCACGGCGGATATCCGCGGCATCGTGGGCGAGCTCGACACCTTTGCGGGCGTGGGCGGCGTGCTGCTTTATCTCGACGAGATCCAGTACTTCAACAAGAAGCAGCAGCAGACTCTTCTGGAGTTTCTGGAGAACGGGCGCATCACGCTCGTGGCCTCCACCACCGAGAACCCCTATTTCGCCGTGTATAACGCGCTGCTCTCGCGCAGCGCGGTGTTTGAATTCAAACCCGTGCCGCCCGAGGAAACGGAGCGCGCCGTGGAGCGCGCCTTCCGTTTCGTACAGGAGGAGCGCGGCGCGCCCGTTGAGGTTTCGCCTGAGGTGAAGGCCATCCTTGCGCGCGGCACGGGCGGCGACGTGCGCAAGGCCGTGAACGCGGTGGAAATGCTCGCGCTGGCGCTGCCGAAAGGGCCCGCGCGCATCTCGGAGGAGGATGCCCGGGCCGTGGCGCAGCGCAGCGCCCTGCGCTACGACCGCGACGGCGACGAGCATTACGACATTCTATCGGCGCTGCAGAAATCGGTGCGCGGCTCGGACCCGGACGCCGCCGTGCACTACCTGGCCCGGCTGCTTGACGCGGGCGACCTGCTCTCCCCCTGCCGGCGGCTGCTGGTGATGGCCTCCGAGGACGTGGGGCTCGCCTACCCCACCGCCGTCGCGGTGGTGAAAGCCTGCGTGGATTCCGCTTTGCAGCTCGGTTTGCCGGAAGCGCGCATCCCGCTCGCGCAGGCCGCCGTGTTTTTGGCCACCTGCCCGAAATCCAATTCCGCCGTGTGTGCCATCGAGCGCGCCGAGGCGGATATCCAGGCGGGGAAAAGCGGGCCGATTCCGGAAAATCTGCGCGACGCGCACTATCAGGGCGCCGCGAAGCTCGGCCACGGGGCGGGGTATCTTTACCCGCACGATTTCCCGAACCACTGGGTGCGGCAGCGGTATCTGCCGGACGCCCTCTCGGACGCGCGGTATTACGAGTACGGCGACGACAAGATCGAGCAGGCGGCAAAAGGGTACTGGGAGAAGATCAAGGGGCAGGATAAGAAAGAATAGCGGCGTAGGGAGCCGCTGCACAGCCTTGGAGCAAGTACGGGTTTGCCGCGCGTTCTGGGGGCAAAGCCGTTGCCGCTGTTCGGCCGCGCGGAGGCGCCCGCTCCGCCGCGGATATGAAAAAAGGACGCGAAATTCCGATTCTTCCGTTTGTTTGTGAAGCCCCCGCGGGCTTTTGTTGTAAATTCGGGCATCCGCCGAATTTTTCGTTGCGCGCGCATATTGACAATGCACGCGGGCTATCCCATAATCATGTAGGCGCGCCGCGCGGCCCGGAACGGCCTTTCCGGAAGCGGCGGGCGCGGCAAATCGCGGCCGTTTTCGCCGGAAAACGGCTGCCGCAGGGGGACGGCAATTTCATGAGCAAACTGACCGGGATTATAAAGGAATACGCGCTGCTCACGGCATCCACGCTCGTCATGGTGGTGGGCATTTACTTCTTCAAATTTCCGAACAACTTCTGCTTCGGCGGCGTAACGGGCCTGGCGGTCATCCTCAGCGCGCTGGTGAAGTTCAGCGCCTCGAGCTTCACCTTCATCATCAACATGGTGCTTCTGCTGGTGGGCTTCCTCTTCGTGGGAAAATCCTTCGGGGTCAAGACGGTATACGTCAGCGTGCTGATGTCGGTTTCGCTGAGCGTGCTGGATAAGATCTACCCGATGACGAAGCCGCTCACAAATCAGCCGGTGCTGGAGCTGCTGTTCGCCATCTTTCTGCCCGCGCTCGGTTCGGCTATGCTGTTTAACGAGGATGCCTCGAGCGGCGGCACGGATATCCTCGCCATGATCCTCAAAAAATACACCAGCCTGAACATCGGCGTCACGCTCATGCTGGTGGATGTGAGCATCGTCGTGGGCGCGTTTCTCGTGTTCGGTCCCACCACGGGCCTGTTTTCCGTAGCCGGCCTGCTGGCCAAAACGCTGGTGATCGATACCGTGGTGGAAAACATCAATCTGTGCAAATATTTCACGGTGGTGTGCGACGACCCGAAACCCATCTGCGACTATATCCACCATCAGCTCCACCGGAGCGCCACCGTGTTCCAAGCGGAGGGTACCTATTCGAACCACGAAAAACAGGTGATCCTCACGGTGATGCGGCGCGGGCAGGCCGTGCAGCTGCGCAAATTCATCCGGGACGCGCAGCCCCAGGCGTTTATCATGATTACCAACAGCAGCGAGATCATCGGAAAGGGCTTCCGCGGCGTAAATTGATCCGTTTTTTTCACAGGGACGCGCCGTGCGGCAGAAAACGTGGTATCCTATTCATAGCAATCCAATATTTATCAAAACTTGAACGGGGATGCCGGAAGGAGCCTGGGCGATGGACGTGCTGCGCCTCACGGTAATTATTCTCGTGCTGTTCGCGCTTTCCGTTGTTTTCTGGAGGCTTTGGTACAGATTCGTGGAGTGGCTCGGAATATCCAGGCTGCTTGAGAAGCCGCGGCTGTTTTTCCTGCGCTGCTTTCGCAGGCGTTGAGAAAATACGGGAAACCGGGCCTCTTTGCGGCCTTTTGCGCGAACATGCAGGCAAGCGGATATCGGGAGAGGTGTTTTTTTGGATCAGAGAGAGCGTATGCTGGCCGGCCTGCCCTACCGGGCGTGGCTCGACGGGCTTTCCGCGCTGCGCAGGGAAGCGAAAAGAAAGCTATGGGAATACAACCGCTGCCCTCCGGACGATGGCGAAACCCTCGAACGGCTCCTCCGCTCCCTTCTCGGAAAGGCCGGCGCGGAGGTGCATATCGAGCCGCCCTTCCACTGCGATTACGGAATCAACATCGAGGTGGGCGACCGTTTCTTCGCGAACTTCAACTGCGTGATTCTGGATGCGGGCAAAGTGGTGGTCGGCAGCGACGTGCTGTTTGCGCCGAACGTGTCGCTCTACACGGCGGGCCACCCCATCCATTCCGAGCCGCGCAATCAGGGGTATGAGTACGGCATCGGCATCACCATAGGCGACAGCGTCTGGCTGGGCGGAAACGTGGTGGTGAACCCCGGCGTGCACATCGGCTGCGGCGCCGTCGTGGGCTCGGGCAGCGTCGTTACGAAGGACATTCCCGCGAATGTGGTGGCGGCCGGCAACCCGTGCCGCGTACTCCGCGCCATCACGGAAGCCGACCGCGCGTACTATTTCAAGAGCCGCCGGTTCGACGAAACGGATTTTTAAATCGGGAAAAGCGGGCGCCTCCGGCGGGAGGCGTTCCGGCTTTTTTACGCGCGCGGCGCGGCAGGCGCCGCGGCCCCGCAGGCCGGCGCGCGAACGGGGTACGCGCCACTTGATTTTAGAAGCGCGCTTTGATATAATAAGTCGAATCGCATCGCGCGGCTCCGGCACATGCCGCCGCCTTCGCATGCGGAACAAGCGGCCGCGGATGGGCCGCAATATGCCGGTGTGATGGAATTGGCAGACGTGCAGGACTCAAAATCCTGTCCTGGCAACAGGGTGCGGGTTCGACCCCCGCCACCGGCACCATCATATCCTCGAATAGGATAAAACAGGAAACCCGATCGGCTTGCGCCGGTCGGGTTTTTTGATGCTATATTGAGCGTTGTATCCAGACATTGACTTTTTTGCTCGTAGCAATTATTATTTAGATGGGTAAAGTGATTGGGGAGATGAATGGTTATGAAAATATTGTCGATATTTAACAATAAAGGCGGCGTCGGAAAAACTACGTTGACTTATCATATTTCTTGCGCTATGGCAGAACTAGGTTATAAAGTTCTATTAATGGACTTGGATCCGCAATGTAACCTGACTATAAATTCAATCGACGTAGAAAAAATAGAAAAAATATGGTCGGTGGAGAACCCTTTTATTGATGAGGGGTTTGAACAGACAAAAAGCGAAAGCAGTTTTAGGGAAATTGTGAAATCAAGTCGCTCTATACATTTTCTTCTTAAGCCTACTGAAGAGGGCACAGGAGATTTCACAGATGATCAATTACCACCTCCTTTATATATAAAAGAAAATCTTGATTTGATAGTAGGGCGCTTGACGCTCCATCAATATGAAAATAAGATTGCGGATCGTTGGAGTGATGTTTATCTATCTGACCCACTAGCTATTAGAACGATAACTCGGATAAGATCACTCGCTAGACAGTATTCTGGGAGAAATAATTATGATTATGTTGTAATAGATACATCGCCAAGTTTAGGCGCATTAAATAAAGTTATTATAAGCTCTGTAGACGGATTTCTTATTCCGTGTTCCCCCGATATGTTTACATTATACGGGATACGGAATATAGGAAATTCTCTTAGTAGATGGAAGAAAGAACTTGATACGATTTATTCTTTATTATCGCCGGAGAAGAGAAAACTGTTTCCCGAAAATTTCGTTCAATTTTTAGGATATACATTATATAATGCAAAAAAGCAGTCTAAAGATCGAAACGAACTTGATCTGGCTACTGCACATTACAATTATGTTAATGAAATCAAAACAGCAATTCAGGATTTTATATTAGCTAAGGTTCCTATGACAATCAGCGAGGATATTTTGTTAACTAATATTGGGCAAAAAAGTGTGATTCATAGTCATAATACATATCCTAGTTTCGCACAAAAATATCATTGTCCGATGTGGGAATTACCAAATAGAAGTGACTTATTGCCAAGTGATATGAATACTATCCAGCCAAATAGAGAAAGATATTTTAGCACCAAAAATAGCTATGAAATATTCACCAATGATCTAATTTACCGGTTGTCCTTAATATAGGTGGCAATATGGATGATATTACAATTGATAGAATTATTACTTGGTATCAAGACGAAACCAGGTATAGCAAAATCGATCTATTCAGGCAAAGAGTAGAGCGTTCGTTCTCATGTACACCCTCTTTAAATAGAGGCGTTTTGCCGATAATTCATTCTGTTAAAACTCGAATGAAAGATCCAGATCATTTGCGTGATAAACTCGAGCGGAAATGGGACAAGTTTTCCACGGCTTTTCGCGAAGCGCAAACTTCAGAACAATGTTTAAAATGTATTACCGACTTGGCCGGTGTCCGCATCTTGCATTTATATTTGGAACAGTTTGAACCACTACACAAATTTATATTAGATCAAGTTATCGAAGGAGAATGGTTTTTCGTTGAAGAGCCGAAAGCATTTACGTGGGATATTGATACTCAAAGATTTCTTTTAAAGCTTGGCTTGCATTGTGAGGTTCGTGATACATATTATACAAGCGTACACTATGTCGTAAGCCCAAATCCTAGCAGTTGGATAACCTGTGAAATACAAATTCGAACATTGTTTGAGGAAATATGGGGCGAGATTGATCACTCAATCAACTATCCACATCAGACGCAAAGTATTGCTTGTAAAGAACAATTAAGAGTATTGTCAAAGTTAGCTTCAACCGGTACTCGACTAGCTAGCTCAATCTTTAAGAGTATCGAAGAGTACAATACTTTGAACCACTAGCTGTCTATAATTTTCGTTATTTGAAATATTTATAAGGAGGATGGTAAACATCTCACCATCCTCCTTATAAATCAGCTGACCTTACTCCAACACTTGCACACGTCTTTCCGTCCAATGTCGCTGTCAAATTGGTAGGCGGCATCGTTCTGCGGTAACGCGACTTTAAAGTGAACGTCGATTCTGTCCCGATAAACAACGACGCGTTCCACATATTGGTCAATCATTCGCTTGATTTCGGGCATGTTTCGGTCGTGCACATGGCGCTTCATTACGGAAAAATAGGAACGAATCATATCCTCGGTGAAACAGGGGGAATCCTTGGCCGAATCCAGTTGTTCCATTCGATAGGTCAAATCCCCTCTTCGTTTTTCAAGCTCCTGCATCTTCTGCCTGAAAACATCCTGATACATGCCGTTGGTAATCGCCGTTACAATGTTACCGATTTGCTTCGATACCTCGTCCAATTGCGATTGAAGAGCCTTACGTTCCTCTGCCGCGTGACTGTTGGAATTGCTTTGGTATTGGTTGATCTTCTTAACAAGAACCGGAATGATCTCATCATTCAACAGATTCCGTTCCAACTGTTGAATCACGAATGCCTCCACATATTCCCGGCGAACTTCCTTATTGTTGCACTGTTTGGTTCGGTCCCGTTTATTGCAGCGGTAGCTCATATATTTGGACTTCCCGGCTTGGGCCACGCGGGCGTTTCCGTTCATCAGGCAGCCGCATTCGCCGCAGTATATCCTTCCCGAAAGCAGATAGACTTCCTTTGCCTTGTAAGCGGCGGGCATTTTCCGGTTGATTGCCAAACGCTGTTGGGCCTTGTCGAACAATTCACGGGAAACGATAGCCGGAATGCCGTCTTTCATGGTAATTACCTGATCCTGCGGCTTGAGGCGATGATGATTGCGGATACCCTTGGAATTACGCGCCGTTGCCGCATTGTAGACGAAATCGCCCTTGTATTTCGGATTCTTCAACAACTCGTGGATGCTGTTTTTGCCGAAAGGCTGATCCTTTTTGGTATGATAGCCGTAAGCATTTAATTCGTTGATGATTTTTTTATATCCCCAGCCCTTGTTCGCGTACAGATCAAAAATCATGCGGATAATGACGGCCTCTTCTTCGTTGATGGAATATGTATGATCCGGATTCACATCGTATCCAAGCGCGGGCGTTCCCCCGTTATGTAAGCAATGGTAGGCATTTTCCTTCATGCCCTTCTGGACTTCACGGGCAAGGTTGCGTGAATAAAATTGGTTCATTCCCAGAATAATCATCTTCATCAGTTCGCCTTCGGGGGAATTGTCAAGCTGTTCGGTCACGGAGATAAGCTCGACGCCGTAGTCACGCAATTCCTGTTCATACTTCATAGTATCCGCTGCCGAACGCGAAAAGCGGTCGAGTTTATGGACAATAACCACTTCGAACTTTCCCTGTTTGGCTTCTTCAATCATGCGCAGAAATTCCGTTCGCTGGGAAATACTTCTTCCGCTTTTCGCCTTATCCGCGTAGGATTCGACAATTTGAAAACCCTTCTGATCGGCATAAAAATCAATCGCCCGCAATTGGGCTGTGATGCTGTCCTCGCGCTGCATTTCGGAACTAAACCGGGCGTATGCAGCCGCCCTTCTTAAACATTCCACATTTATGCGCTCCAATCCTTATTTTCAAAGATAATATATATTTGATAAATAGGCCTTACACGGAAGGCTAAGCTTTCGTGTAAGGCGGTTGCTTTCATAATCAAGCGGATTCTTTCATGGCGGCACAAATGGCCTCGGCTAACGGTAGTATAAATTCTTCAATTTCTTCATTAGATGTGGGATGCTGCTCAGTACAGTATGTGGTGCAACGGTCTGTATTCAAAGGTAACGCGCTGCGGCCAATCTCGGAACAAAGCCTATAGATCAAGGAACCGCCTCCTCGTAAAAATTTGAGAGAATGGCGACGGCGCAAATCCCAGGCTGGACCTAAACTTTACGCCGTCGCGTCGGTTTACAATTTTCTTAGCGTCACGATTTTGCTGTCGTGGTCATAACCGGTTTCGTAGAAGATACCTTCCGCTTCCAGATTAGAGCGAATTTCCTTCATTTTTCTTGAAAGCACGGCAGGTGCCTTAGGTAATGAGCCGTCTTTAGGGTTGATGGACAACTCATATGCCATCGCTTTGATATGCTCGTATAGTTCCGCCCATGTACCCTTCCAATGAAATCCGTTTTGCCTCTTCAGAAAAGCCATAAGGCACTCTGCCAATCCATTACCATTTAAAGGTTCCCGTTGGGCTTTTCGAATGTTGTCGAAATAAGCATCACGGAATATTTTGTAATCGAGTCCCATGCCCATCGCAATTGCACAGCCCCAACGCATAAAATCGGCCATTCGCGGCAAAGAATCGAATTTTAGCTGGTCAATAAAGCCCAGTGCCTTCGATAGCGCGTTAAAACAACAGCCGAGTATTTGCGGCAAATCTTTTTGAAATTCTGACCAGACATAAGCATCGGTTTGACGCTCGTTTTCGGGAATGCGTTCCAGTTCAATAAGCAGAGCGCGGTCTAAAAGATCGGGCTGGTCTGCGATGACATTTATACCATTGCAGGCGACACAGTTTTTTAGGCTTAGCGTAACTCCTTCACCATCGGTATACAATTTCCGCTTCATGTATTTCCCGCCCGTCGTTGCCATGCACAGCAGATCGGATTTGTCATGGTCAAGCATCCTTAAATTATCGAAAGCAACAAAGTAGCTTTGGCTCAGAACAACGGCAAGATCCTCCTTGGTTTTGGGAATGGCAAGCAGGTCGCTTACGGAGGGGGAAACGATCTGCTGGATTATTCGCATGCTAGTCGATTTTGCAGAGCCTTTTTCGCCGTGAATGATTAAGATCGGATGGCCTATCTGTTCAAGAAAGCATGAAACGATATAGACCGCCAATAAAACACTTTCCTGCTCGTTTTTGACTCTGAAATGCTGGGTGATGTAATCGAGCAAATCACAAGGGTCAGCTGAGAGATCGGGTAATATTTGGGCTTTCAGATTGGCGTCTTTGATAAAGCATACGGGAATATTTTCGCCGGATATGGCGCAGCTAGTACTACTTATCCGTACGGTTTGAAAGTGCGGGTCGCATAAATCATAGAACAGGGAGCCGTTTTCAAAGGCAACGCGCTTATGTATCAGTCGTATGTCGTGAGATGTCTTTCCGAACATATCCAGGGTCTCTGCAACCTGTCGGAGAATATCCTTTCCAATGGCCTTTCGACAGGAGTTATAGTACAGACTGCGAAGGAATAAGCACACGCTATCGCTTTCGGCATTGACTGTACACTTTTTGCCGTCGTCATTATATGAAACGTATGCATGGTGTTCAGTGTCCCTGAAGAACTCCATATTTCTGGTGGCTAGATCTAACAGCGTATCAGCTGCCGATTTTTCGGCTTTTTGCTGTTTTTGCGGAACAAGTGGCGAATGTGGCGGATATAATTTGAAGAGAGAATCAAGGTCGTTGCCTTGGCAGGAATTATGGTGGCACTTCGCCATCAACCCTCCATCTGGGAAACGTGTGACAAATGCCGAACCATTTTTATGCTCACCGTTCCACGGGCACACATCAAAGACGAATAGCTCCCGGCCATCACCTTCAATTTTTTTTGTAAAATTTAGGTTGTAAGAATTCAGCCAATCCTCTACAGTGTAGATGTCAGTATTAGAGACTTTAGAAATGGCAGAAGCAGTTTTTACAGCGATTAACGATTTAATAAATGAAATGTCATTAACAGTGATAGATTCGGGAACGGATATTATTTTTGAATATCGATAAGAACGTTCCGGAATGTTTTCTCCTTTGCAGGAAAGGCACCCAAATAGTTTCACAATACGCGCCGGGTTATAAGTGGTAAGATCGATGTCAACGTCGTTGTCTGTAAATTTATCTGATAAGTGTTTCAGTGTAGCTCTCAGAACGGTGACATTTTCCTTCGTGTTTTCCAAATCCACGCGGTAATCTAAATTATATCCATTGCCGCTGAAACTGAAAACAGGGTCGGTGATACCGTGACTATCGAGATAGGTTCGTATTTCCAACGCCTTTTTTTGGGAGTAATCAACTTCCGATTGAGTTGCCTGTACACCAGTGGGGCGCTTCGGGTCTAAATCGATGTGTAACCATTGGATACGCTCAATATCCGAATCTTTTGTCGTGGTTTTCGCGTAAGGTGTAAGTTTTGAATCGCTGCGCGCTATACATGCATCCGTTGGAGGGTTGAGGGTCATGTAGATGGAACTAGTGATGAGATTTTGGGTGCTTAGAGCTGTCAAAAGCCTTACGATGCTTATAGAATTATTTCGAAAGTAGCCGCTGATAATGCCTTTGGAAGTGTGCAACTGTAATCGCCGGAGTATAATTGACCCAAAACGCCGGAGGAATTGACCCACTCAAGAATAACGGCTACCATGGCTTAAAGAAACGCCATGGAGGTAGGCCGAATGTTGAGGAGTGGAACAATTCTCATGATACGGGAAAAAGCACAGGACGGGAAAAGCGCCTACGCCATCGGT
>JAEWAU010000113.1 GCA_023391535.1 Bacillota bacterium
CCGCCGCGCGCCCGCGCGCCGGCGGGCGCCCCGAAAAAGGCCCGATTGGAATTTCACATGAAAAACGCCGCTCAGCGGCCCGCGACATCCAGCACGCCGCGCCCGAGCACCAGCAGCAACGCGGAAACCAGAACATCCCACGCCGCGATGATGAGAAAAGCGGCCACCGGCTGCGCCTGCCCCGCAAAAAAGGCTTCCTGCACGATGATGGCCGGAATCAGCGCCAGCCCCAGCAGGAGCATGGGGAAGAAAACGGCGACGAGCTGCACCATGGCGTTCTGCGAATCCGTGCCGAAAACGCGCCGCGTGAGCACGGAGCCCGCCGTGAGCAGCGTGCCCACGCTGGCCACGGCCAGCGCGCCGGCAAGCGCCCCGGCGATGGGCGCGCGGAACAGCGCGAGGCCTGCCAGCAGCGCGATGCCGCCATCCACCAGCGCGGCGTAGAGATCCGGCACCAGCGCAAAGAACAGCTTGCGCTCCGGCGGATCGGGCATCAGGTAGATATAGACGCGCCCAAGCTCGCCCTCCCAGGAGGAAACGCGCCGGAACAGCAGCGTGAGGTAGGCGGAGACGATGGTGAAAACCATGAAGTTCGTGTGCAGAATAAGCGCCAGGAACAGCGCGCACGCCGCCTCGAGCACCGAGGAAAGGCCCACGATGCCGAACGCACCGCGGCTGCGCTCCAGCATCCGCTTGTAATAGAGCGCGGAGGCGCCGCTTCCGCCGCGCAATCCGAAGCTCTTCACCGTTTTCTCTTTGTGTTTGCGGTTCACCGAGAGCATGGCGTTCGCACCCCGGCCCCTGCGCGCGGCAATGACCGTTTCAAAGCGGGAGGCGCCGTCGAGCACATCCTCGTAATAATCCGTGCGCGTGTGGGCGATGCCCCATACCTCCGCGCCCAGCAACACGAACAGCGCCGCGCCGTACAACAGGGCCGGAAGGATCGCGCCCGTATCGAGCGACACATAAAACCCGGCCGCCCAGCCCACGACGGGGAACCAGGTGAGCAGAGGCGCCGCCGTGAGCGCGGCCATCATCTCCGCTGGGCTTTGGCCCGCCCAGGCGCGCGTTTGCAGCAGCGCGTAGGCAAACAGCAGAATCAGCAGCCCGAGCAGCGCGGCTTTGACGTTTTTCAGCCGGTCCGGCCGGCCGCTGCAGAACAGCATCAGGCACATGGAGGTGGTGAGGCAAAGCAGCAGCGCGAAAAACAGGCAAAGGAACGCCAAAGCGATGCGCCCGGCGGACATGCCGAACGAATAGTGCAGCGTGCCGATCTGATAGGCCAGAATCAGCAGCGCAAACGCAAGCGAGCCCAGGTTGCGCAGCATGCCGTAAACGATCACCTGCGCGGGCCGCAGCGGCGCGGGGAACAGGAAATTCACATCCGCCATGCGGAAGAAGGCGCGCGTTTCGCTCAGGCCGTTATACACCGTAAGCCCGCCGAACAGCAGCGCCGCCACAAGCAGCAGCAGCTTTACCTTCTGCGGGTCGTAGGGGCTTGTCGCCTCCGTTCCGCCGGAAGCCATTGCAAGGCCCAGAATGACGACGACAAAAGCGATCAGGATGAGCATCTGCGGCTTATTGCGCAGGTCCAGCACCCAGTTTTTCACGGTTTTGCGCACGAGGTAGACGATGGCAGGCATGGTTTTTTTCATCCTTTCCCGGGCCGGAACCGGGTATCGCGGCCCTTGCGGCGGCTTGGCGCCCTCACGGCGCGGGTCAGTTGTCCCCGTCCCGTTCCGTAAGGCGGAAAAACGCGTCCTCGAGGCTTACGCCCTCGGCCTCGGCCTGCTCGCGCGTCAGCTCGCGCAGGATGCTGCCCTGGGAAAGGATCACCGCCTTATCCCAGATGTCCTGCACGCTGTCGATGATGTGGGTGCTGATAAGCACGGAGCGACCCTCCCCGCGCAGCTCGGAAAAGGTTTTTTTGATCTCCTTGATGGCGTGCGGGTCGAGCCCCACGAGCGGCTCGTCGAACACCACGATCTTCGGGCGGTGCAGCAGCGCGCAGCAGATGCTCACCTTCTGCTGCATCCCTTTGGAAAGCTCGCGCGCGAGCTTGCTCTCCTTATCCTTCAGCTCGAACCGCTCGAGCAGTTCCTGCGCGTACGCCTCGTAGCCCGTGAGGCGGTAGGCCCGGGCCATCAGCTCCATGTGTTCCCCCACCGTGAGCAGGTCGTACAGCGAGGGGACTTCCGGCACGTAACCCAGCGCGGCCTTCGCCTCAAGTGTTTTGTTGGGCTTGCCGCACACGGTGATCTCGCCCCGGTAGCGCAGAAGGCCCATAATGCACTTGATGGCCGTGCTTTTGCCCGCGCCGTTGGGCCCGAGCAGGATGGTCACCTGCCCCGGCTCGGCGCTAAAGCTGATGTCGTTGTTGGCGGGCGTTTTATGGTAGATTTTTGTGAGATGGCTGACGGCGAGCACGCGAATCCCCTCCACAGGCCGGGCGCGGCAGTGCCGCCGGCCGTTTTGTATTGTTGTACTAAACAGATAATACAATTATTCTTTTGCGCTGTCAAGCGCGCACCGGTAAGATTTTGCCGCATTCCGTCAAAAATAATACGGAACGGGCCTTGACAGCCGCACGCGCTCCGTGTATTATTGTACTATGCTCTTAATACAATGATACGGGCTTGGAAACGGAGGCGATGCGTTTGCATGTAGAGTTCAAACCTTCCGAGCCGATTTACCTGCAGATCATGGGGGAAATCAAGCGCGCGATTGTTGCGGGGGAGCGGCAGCCGGGAAGCAAGGTCGAACCGGTGCGCGACCTCGCCTGCACGCTCGGCGTCAACCCGAACACCGTGCAGAGGGCATTTGCACAACTGGAGCGTGAGGGGCTGATGTATACGGAAAGGACCAGCGGCCGGTTCATCACCGGCGACCGCGAGCGCATCCGGCAGGTGCGCGAGGACTCCGTGGCGCGCACCGTGGCCGATTTTGTGGAGCAGCTGCGGCATTCCGGCCTTCTGGACGCCGAGATTCTCGACCTCGTGCGCCGCTGCCTGGAAGGGGGCCTTTCCCATGCAGAATGAGGAAACTCTCTCCGCGCAGAGCCAAAACCCGGGTGCGGAAACACCCATTCTGGAGGTGCGGGGGCTTACCAAGCGCTTTGGGAGCCGCGCAGCGCTCCAGGGTGTGAACATTCTCATCCCGCCCGGGCGCATCGTGGGGCTGCTCGGCCCCAACGGCGCGGGAAAAACCACGCTCATCAAGCTTATCGCGGGCGTGGAAAACGGCTACTCCGGAACCATTCGGGTGTGCGGCATGCCCGTGGGCCCCGGGAGCAAGGCGGCCGTTTCCTACCTGCCCGACCGCATCTCCTTCGGCTCATGGATGCGCGTGCGCGACGCCGTGGATTACTACGCCGATTTCTACGCCGATTTCGACAAAGCGAAGGCCCTGGAACTCGCGCAGCGTTTGCAGCTCGATCTTTCGGCGCAGCTTTCGCGGCTTTCCAAGGGTACGCGCGAAAAGGTTCAGCTCGTGCTCGCCATTTCGCGCGCGGCGCGGCTTTATCTGCTCGACGAACCCATCGGCGGCGTGGACCCGGCGGCGCGCGACGTCATTCTCGACACCATCCTCTCGCAGTACGCCGAAGGCGGCTCCATGCTGCTTTCCACGCAGATCGTAGCCGACGTGGAGCGCATGTTCGACAGCGTGATTTTCCTGCGGCAGGGCTCCGTTATCCTCACGCAGGATGTGGACGTCATCCGCGAGCGGTTCAAAAAGTCGGTGGACGGCCTGTTCCGGGAGGTGTTCCGATGCTGAATAAGCTGCTGAAATGGCAGGTGCGCTCCACCTGGAAGAAAATGCTCGTCCTGTTATTAACCTACGCGCTGCTCTGCGTGGCGCTGCCCGCCGTGCTGTTTCTGTTTAACCATGTCGCGGGCGAAATCTATTCCGCCCTCGTTTTCGGCCTGGGGCTTGGCGCGATGTGCATCCTCGTGTTCATTTTCATCCTGCTGCACTACAACAGCTCGATGTTCGGGGACGAAGGCCACCTGACGCTGACCCTTCCGGCGAGCGGCGAAAAGCTTCTTCTCGCGCATTTCGCGGTGGCCTACCTGTGGAACGTGATCGCCTACCTGCTCATGGTGGCCTCGGGCGTGGTGCTCTGGGTCGTTCTGAGCTCCGACAGCGAATTTTCGCAGGTCATCGGCATACTCGCAAGCATCTACCACCCCAATTTCGGCAACATATCGGCCTTTGTGGTGACGATGCTCTTCGGCCTTGCCGAAAGCACCCTCATTATCTATTTCTCCGTAACGGTGGCGCATCTCTTTGTCTGGAGCAAGGGTGGCACCGCCATGGGGGTTCTGGCCTTTATCGTGATCTACATCCTGCAGTCCATCCCGTCGTTTCTGCTGCCCGGCATGCGCAATTACCTGCGCTCGAGCTTCTCCTCGCTGCAGGCGGCGCCGGATATCGGCGGGCTTTACGCCTGGCAGAACATGCTTCCGGAGCTGCTCATCAGCATCGTGCTTTCCGCCGTGCTGTTCTGGGGCACCGCACAACTGATCAAAAAAGCCGTTTCCCTGCGCTGAGCCGGTTCCCCTCCCGTTTTTTACGGGAACGGCGAATTCGGCAGCGCGGGCGGGGAACCGTTCCGGCGGCCTCCCGCGCATTTTGCGCTTCACTTTTTTTCTATATTGTTCTATTTATTTTACAATCGGCCGCTGTGCCGGGCACGGCGCCCGCGGCGTCCGCAAAAAAAGAAAGGGCTGACAATCATGGAAAAAGCAAAAATCAAACCGGGCAGATGGCTCTACTGGATCGGCGCGCTGCTGATCGTGGCCGGCATCGTGATCTCCGTGGCGGTGGCTGCGAACGGCGCGATCACCGCGCTGGGCAATTCCCTGAAGGTTCAGGTGCCGGGCACAAGCTCGCTGCAGCTCGACAAGGCGGGCGTTTACACGCTCACCTATTCGAAGGACGCAAACGGAAATCCCGTCACCAGCGGTTCCGCCTACGCGGGCCTTACGTTCTCGCTTAAGGACAGCGCCGGCGCCGCCGTGGCGATGAAGAACGTCAGCGGGCTGGTGGAAACTTTCACGATCAAAACCCCGGGCACCTACACGCTCACCGCCGCCTACCCCTCCGGCACGAGCCCCGCGGCCACCATGCTGCTGATGGCCGCTTCGTCCATCAACACCACCCTGATTACGGTGCTGTTCTGGGTGTTCCTGCTGGCGGGCGTGGCGCTCATCATCGTAACGGCGGTGCTGCGGCACAAAAACCGCAAGCTGCTGCAGTCCTGACCCCGCGCGGGTTCGGTGCGGCCGCAGTTTTGGCCGCGCCGTGTTCCCGCCTGTTATTTTTCGGCCATAAGGAGGCATTTCACATGCCGGATTCGGCGCTTCTCATTGAAAATCTGCGCAAAGACATCGGCAAAAAGACCATCGTTTCGGACATCAACCTGGATATCCGCCCCGGCGAGGTGTTCGGTTTTCTCGGCCCCAACGGAGCCGGAAAGACCACCACCATCCGCATGATCGTGGGTCTTTCCCGCATCACGCAGGGCGAAATCAAAATCGGCGGGCGCTCGGTGCGCGGGCAGTACCGCTCGGCCATGCGCCGCGTGGGCTGCATCGTGGAAAACCCCGAGATGTACCGCTATATGTCGGGGCTCGACAATTTAAAGCTGTTCGCGCGGCTTTACAAAAACGTCGATTCCGCGCGCATCGACGAAGTCGTGAAGCTCGTGGACCTCGAGGGCGCCATCCGCGACAAGGTCAAGACCTACTCGCTGGGCATGCGGCAGCGGCTGGGCATCGCACAGGCGATTCTGCACCGACCGCAGCTCCTGATACTGGACGAGCCCACGAACGGGCTCGACCCGGCGGGCATCCGCGAGATGCGCGCGCTGTTCCGCACGCTGGCGGGCGAGGGCATGACGGTGTTCGTCTCGAGCCACATCCTCGCCGAAATGCAGCAGATGTGCGACCGTGTGGGCATCATCAACCACGGCCGCATGGTCACCGTAAAAACGGTGGAGGAGCTCACCACCCTTTCCTCGCGTGACGGCAGCACAAGGCTTTTGCTGCGCACGGGCGACGACGCGAAGGCCCTGCAGGTCGCTTCCGGGCTCGGCCTGAAGGCGCAGGCGCAGGAGGGCGGCGTGCACGTCGCCGCGCAGCCCGCGCAGGTGCCGGAGCTGGTGCGCGCGCTGGTGCGCGCCGATATCGACGTATTCGGCATGGACACGCAGGAAACGCGCTCGCTTGAAGACGTATTCATGAAGCTCACGGAGGGGGACAAGCAGCATGGGTAATTTTCTTTCGCTGTTCTGGGTGGAGAACATCAAGCTCTGGAAGCGCATTTCCACAAAGATCATGCCGCTCATCCTCATCGCCGTGGTTTTCGGCCTGCTCGGGCTTGTGAAGCTGGAATCGAATGTCGTCTCCACCGCACGGATGCAGCAATCCGGCGCGTCCGTTCAGGCCGTGCCGGGCGGCTGGAAGGCCGCGCTCGAGCTGCAGGACAAAGCCCTGCAGCAGCAGATCGACGCCGCCCAGAAGAGCACGCACCAGCTCGACAAAAACAGCCTGGATTCGGATAAGCGCCAGCTTGCCGAGAATCAGTACGATCTTGCGCATAATCAGCGCCCCGCCACGCTGAGCGAAGACGGCAGCTACAATACCAAGGCGACTATCCCGTTCTGGAAAAATGTGATGAGCAGCGGCATGTGGCAGTTTGTGGCGCTGCTCGCCATCATCGCGTGCTCGGCGCTCGTGGCGGGCGAATTCGGCGAAGGCACCATGAAGACGATGCTGCCTCGCCCCTTCGCGCGGTGGCAGATCCTCACGGCCAAGCTGCTCGTCATCGTCGTATACACCCTGTTTCTCTCGGTGCTCGCGTATTTGTGCACGCTTGCGGCCATCGCGGCCTATTTCGGCACCGGCGGAATCGGCGACTCCGCGCTGCTGTGGCTGCACGGCTCCATCGTCGCCATGCCGGGCTTCGCGGCCTCGCTGCTCGGCGAGGCGCTGGATTTCTGCACGGCGCTCGTATACGTGCTGCTGGGCTTCGCGCTTTCGGCCGTTTCGCGCTCGCGCGCGCTGGCCACGGGCCTTTCCATCTTCCTGATGTTCAGCGGCAGCCTGTTCGGCCTTGTGGCCACCCATTTCATCTGGGGCAAGCTCATCTTCTTCGTGGATACCAATTTCAGCGGCTTTCTCGTCAGCGGCGCGCCGTTCTACGGCATCACGCTGCCGCTGGCGCTGCTCATCTGCGGCGCGTACGCGCTTTTGTTCCTCGCCGGCTCCTACCTTGCGTTCGATAAGCGCGATGTGGCGGGCTGACGCAATTCACCGCTCCCATACAGAAAGAAACCCGGAACGGGCGCCGAAAGGCTCCCCGGTTCCGGGTTTTTTGACGGTTGGAATCCATTTGAAACGAACAGCCGGTTCAAAGGCTGTGGACGCTTACGCTCCGCCCAGCGCGGCCAGCCGCTCCTTCGCCCTCGCGTACCCGCCGCAGCGCCGGTAAAAAGCGCGGGCCTCGTCCGTTTTTCCGAGGCATTCGGCGATGACGCCCGCGTTGTAAAGCGGCAGAAAACTCGTGACGCCCTCCGTTTCGCCGCCGGGCAGCTCCGCGCAGCGCAGAAAACCGCGCACGGCTTCGTCGAACCGCCCGCAGAGCATATCCGCGTAGGCGAGCATGAACAAAAAATCCGGGCTTTGCGAAAACGCCTCCCCAAAACGCCCGAGCGCGGCCGCGCCGGCCGGGTCGCCGGTGTTGATGCGCGCGTAGCCGCAGGCCGTGAAAAGCCCGCGCGCGTAGGCGAGCGAAACATCCGGAATAAGCGGCAAAGCGCGCTCGTAGCAGGCCCGCGCGCGTTTCGCGTCCTTTGCCAGTTCGTAGCCGCGCCCGAGCTGGTAAAGCAGGTAGCAGTCGTTTGGTTTTTGTTCGAGCGCGCGCGTGAGCAGCGCGATATTGCGCTCCGCCTTGTGCTTGCGTTCCACCTCCCGCGCGCTGTACCCGCTGTGCGAAAGCGCGATGCCCGCGTCCGCGCGCCGGGGCAAGTTGTCCTCCCGGGGCGCCCCGCCCCCGCAGGGCGCGCCGCCTTCCCGGCGCGCGAGCTGCTCGTGGATGGCGCCCTCGTAGCGGTAGAAGCGCCGGTTATAGAGGCGCGGCATCCATTCCGAAACATGCCGCGTTTCGCCGCCGGTTTGCACCTCGCTCACCACGCGCGCAAGGCCGGTTTCCTCCGGGCGCTCCAGGCGGCGCGCCACGCGCGTTTCGTCCCATTCCGCCACCGTTTCATCGGCGTCCAGGGTCAGAATCCAGTCGTTTTCGGCCGCATCCGCGCAGAAATTGCGCGCGGCGGAGAAATCGTCGCGCCACCGCACACGCAGCACGCGGTCGGCATAGCGCGCGGCCAGTTCCGGCGTGCGGTCGGAGGAGCCGGTATCCGCCACCAGCAGCTCGGCGGCGAACGGGCGAACGCTTTGCAGGCAGCGTTCGATGCACGGCTCCTCGTCCTTTACGATCAGGCAGACGCTAATGCGCTTCGCAGCGCCGCGCTCTTCCACATAGCGTTCCTCCTTCCGGCACGCCGTTTTTTTACGGGTTGATGTTCTGGAGGTCGCTGTCGCTCTCGAACTCCTCCACGTTGTAGCAGAACAACACCGCGTCGTAGTTTTTCACGTTCACCATCTGGTCGAGCGTATCGGTGTTGCCGCGCATGTCGATCATCGTGATCTCGCCGTACTGGTTGCACAGAAACGGCGCGAGCGAAAGCGCGAAGGAATCCTTCACGAGCAGCAGCTTCCTGTTCCCGTTTCCGGTTTTCACCGTTTCGAGCGTGTTGTTGCTGTTGAAGAACACGTTGTACTGGTCCGCGGTTTTCAGTGCGTCGCGGAAATAGATGCTCTTGTAGGTCTTTTTCGCTCCGCCGTTTTCGATGAGCAGGCTTTGGATGTTATCCCCTGCCTTGTTGTGGTAGAGGTCGATCTGGTCGGGCCTTATCATGCGGTAGCCGCTCTCGTTGTAGAGCGTGCCGTTGAAGTTCTTGGAAACCGTCTCCACGCGGAAGGCCGAAAGCGGCAGCGGTGTAAAGCCCAGCGCCTTGCCGGAGGCTTCGTAGGCGTAATACGCGCCGAGGCTCGTCCAGTGGTGGTCGGTGCGGTAGTAGATATACTCGTTCCTGTGCGCCGTGAGCGCGCCGAGCACGTCGAGCGGCTTCGCGCTCCGAAAGCTGCCGTAAACCTGACGCAGCATCGCGCTCTGGCTCCATGTGGGTGAAAAGGCCGGGAGCTTGTCACTCTCCACCTCCTCCGCCGTAGGCACGAGCATCAGGTAGACGGGCAGAGCGTGCGTTTTGGCAAACGCGTCGATGGCGGCGGCGTTGTTCTGGTAGATGAATTTCCCGTTTTGCTGCCGGTAATTGGGCGACGACTCGGAATCGGGCTCCGGCAGGTCGCCGATGAGGCAGCCCTTGCCCAGAAACGCCTGTCCGCCCTGGCCGCTCTCCGCCGTCGTCTGCGCGTTCTTCTGGTCGCCCGTGGTATCCACGCTCGTACCGCTCTCACGGCTGCCCGTGAGCAGCGTGAGCGCCGTGTGCGCCACCATCCAGACATCGCGCCCCACGAAATGGTCGCTGATAAACAGGTTGAAGCCGTTGGCAAAGCCGCGGTCCGCGTAGCTTGAAAGGGTTAACGCCGGGAACCTGGCAAGGTCGCGCTTTTCCACGTCCGAATGGCTGCGGTAGGGCGAGAGCAGTGAAAGCACGGGGAACAGCACGATGAAAAAGGCGAACAGGAACACGCTGATTTTTTTGCTCATAGGGCCTCCCAATCCCGGATGCCGCAAAAGCGGCGGATCGGTCAAATTCTGTTGAATTTTATCCGGTTTATACGAATCGGACTTATTTTGCAGGAATTATGCGCTTTCGGCGGTTAAAAGCGGAAATACAGAAACGGGTGGAACGTGGAGCTTACGAGGTAAGCCGTGCACACCACGAGCCCCAGCGCCTCCGCGGCGGGCATAGCCAACCGCACAAACCGCTCGCCGTGCGCGCCGGCGCGCAGCTTTTCGAGCGCTTTGGCGGGCAGGCGCGTGCAGAACAGCGCGCAGAGCGCGAACACCACGGCGCTCGTATACATCCAGTAAACGGTGCGGCCGTCGATCAGCCCCGTGCCGTTTGCGCCGAACATCGCGCCGAAATAACGGAAAGCAGCGAAAATGCCGCCGTGCGCGTCGTCGAATACGAAGAACACCCAGCCGAACACCACAAGCAGGAACGTGTAAAGAACCTGCACAGCGTGGGGCAGCTTTTCGAGCAGCGGGCGCAGCAGGAACTTTTCGAGGATGATGAACACGCCGTAATAGGTGCCCCAGAGCACGAAATTCCAGCTCGCGCCGTGCCACAGGCCCGTGAGCGCCCACACGATGAGCAGGTTGCGGATCTGTTTGAGCTTGCCGCAGCGGTTGCCGCCGAGCGGGATATAGACATAGGAGCGAAACCACATGCCGAGCGTGATGTGCCACCGGCGCCAGAATTCCGAAACGCTCGCGGCAAGATAGGGGTAGTTGAAGTTTTCGGGGATTTTGAAGCCCAGCATCCGCCCTAAGCCGATGGCCATATCCGAATAGCCCGAAAAATCGAAGAAAATCTGGAACGTGAAGCACAGGATGCCGAACCACGCCCCGAGCACGGAAAGGCGCGAAACGGAGGTGTTCTGGATGGTGCTCCAGACGGCGCCGACGTTATCGGCCAGCAGCACCTTTTTGGCGAGGCCTTTCATAAAGCGCGCCACGCCCTCGGAAAGCGCGTTTAAATCCACCGTGCGTTTGCGCGGGTCGATCTCGTTCTCCACGTCCTTGTAGCGCACGATCGGCCCGGCAATCATCTGCGGGTAGAGCGTGACGAAGGTGCAGAAATCCACCAGGTTGCGCTGCACGGCGATGGTGCCGAAGTACATATCGATGGTGTAGGACATGCTCTGGAACGTGTGGAACGAGATGCCCATGGGCAGCGGAATGTGCGGGTCCGGAATGGCGATGTGGAAGATGGCGTTGAGCGATTCGATGAGAAAGGAGCTGTATTTGAACACGGCGAGAATACCGACGTTCGTCACCACCGAAAGGAGGATGAGGCCCTTCATCGTGCGCCGGTTCTCGCGGTGTTTATCCATCAGGATGCCGTAAAAATAATCCATGACGGTGGAAAGCACCACAACGACAATATAGAGCGGCTCGCCCCAGGCGTAGAAGATCAGGCCCTCGGCCAGCAACACAAGGTTTTTTGCCTTTTTGGGCACCGCGTAATAAATAGCCATCATTAGGGGAAGAAAGGCGTAGATAAACGTGAGCGAGGAAAAGACCATAAAACTCTCCATCCCGCCGCTTGCGCGGCGGCTTATTCCTGTATACGCGGGGCATCTGCCAAACCGGTTTGCCCGCAAGGCTCTCTATGGCAATGGAACAAATAAAACAAATCAGCGTAATCTGGCTTTTCGGTTTTCGGCACGAAAGTCAAATCACGGAATGTGGAATTCATTTATTCCATTGCTATAAGGCTTCCTCCGCACGCAGCCGCGCCACCGCCCGTTTGTATTCGTCGTAGGTCATCATGGCGCCAAGCACCTGCAAAAGGCCGTTCGAGGAAAGGCGCGCCGGAAGCCCGAGGAGCCTCAGCAGCCGGGCGCGGCGCTGCGCGCTGCCCTCTCCGCCCGAAAGCCCGTCCTCATAAAAATCCGTTTTCGTCACGCGGCGGGCGGACGGGGCTTCTTCGCACAGCACGCCCGCGCGGGCAAGGCTTTCCATCACCACCTGCGCCGGCACGCCCTCCACGCCGAGCTTGCCCTCTTTGGAAGGCGCCGCCTTGCGCGGCTCCTTGCCCAGAATATCCGGAATGTAAGCGTGCTTCACGCTGCCCTTCGGCAGCGCGCCCCCGAGGAAGTGGCGGATTTTGAAGCCCGCTGCGTCGCTGTCCGTGATGATGAGCACCCCGGTGCGCTCCGCCATGCGCCGGATAAGCGCCAGGCGTTCGCGGTCGTTGAAGATGGAAAAGCCGCCCGTTTCGATGATGACGGCGTCGATGAGCGAGGAAAGCTTGATCTTATCGTACTTGCCCTCCACAATCACCGTTTCGTTTACATGAATCACCGCTGCCCTCCCGGTTTCGTCGCTTCTGCTTTTTTGCTCACGGCAATTTGATGCTCCCCACGCCCGCCGTGAGCGTCATTTGAAGGCCGCCGTCCACCGCGGCGCCCGCCGTGCCTCCCGTAAAGCCGCCCGCCTTGCCGGCGGAGCGCACCGAAACGCCCGAGGCCGTTACGCGGATATCGCCCACGCCCGATTCCGCGCGCAGGCTGCCCGCTTTCTGTTTGGAGGTAAACGCCAGCGCCACGTCGCCCACCCCGGCGGAAATGGTGCTTTCGCCGCTCAGCACCGGGCTGTGCAAGGCCACGTCGCCCACGCCGTCCTCAATGTTCACCGGGCCGGAAAGCCCTGTGAGCGCCACGTCGCCCACGCCGTCCTGCACCGAGAACGAGGAAACAGCCGCGGGCAGCGTGATGTCGAGATCGGCCTCGAACTGCGCCTTGGGGTAATTTTTCTTCATCCAATCCCAGATGCTTCCGCCCGACCTGTCGTCCACCGTGATCACAAGCGTCCCGTTCCGCGGGGAAACCGCCAGCACGGCCTGCGCGAGGATGGTTTTGGCCGTCGGCTCCGCCGCCTTCGTCACGCGGCAGTCGGCTTTCACCGCGGCGCCTCCTCCGCTCCCCGCGCGGATGCTCACATTGCCCGTACCCACGAGAACGGAAGCCGCCGTGGAGCCTTGGATCGACGGGGAGGAAACCGCTGCGGAAAGTTCCGCTTTTGAACTGTTTGCCGCCCGGGCGGCGCCGCGCAGCGCCGCGATGCCCGCGCTGCACCCCGTGCAGCAGGCGAGCAGGGCCGCCGCGAGCGAACAGGCGAGAGCACGCGTGAAGGTCCGCTTTTTCATACACAAAACCCCTTTCGCGGCCCGGAACACCGGGCTCAATCCACTCAGGAAAGCCGCGCGGCCGCGCCGGAGCGTCTTTCCGCGCCGAGTTCCACCAGCAGCCGTTCGAGCACCGTACGCGGCGCCTCGCGCGAGCCTTTGAGGCGCGTGTCGGCTCGCAGCAGCAGCGCAAGGCCGCGCTCCAAATAGCCAAGGCTCATGCCGCGCGCGTCGCGCAGGGCGTTTCGCACGCGAAATTCCCGCCCCCGGTAATTGAAATCGGCGGCGACGCGCGCCTCCTGCACGCCGGAAAGCGACGCCGCGCGCGCGCGGTAGAGATCGCAGAACGCGCCCGAAAGCGCCGAAAGGATCACCACCGGCTCCTCCTTCTGGTAGAACAGCTCGTCGAGCAGCCGAAGCCCTTCCCCGACTCGCCCGGCCGAAACGGCGCGGGCCAGGTCGTAGATGGAGGCCGTCATCGGCTTCACCGTGAGCCGTTCCGCCAGTTCTTTGGTAACGGGCCCGCCTCCCGCGCCCGCGCAGAGCTTCTCCGTTTCGCTCAGCAGCAGGTTCAGATCGGCCCCGCAGCGGTCGTAAAGAAAGCCCGCCGTTTCCTCGTCGAGCTGCGCGCCGAGCTTCTGCGCGCGCCGCACGAGCAGCCGGGCCGCCTGCGCGCGGGAAGGGCGCGCGCATTCCACCGCCGCGCCGTTTTTTTCCGCGAGCTTCAGCAGCGCGGAAAAGCGCTTATCCTTGCGCGGGTTCGGTTTTACGGAATCGAAATGCAGCACCAGCACGCATTCGGGCGGCAGCTCCCGCGCGATTCCCTCGAACTCCTTCCATTCGGCCGCGCGCAGGCCCTCGGGGTCGGGGTCCTTCACCGTTACGCATTTGCGGTCGCTCATCACGGGCAGATTGTTCACCGCCGCGGCAAGCTGCGCCAAATCGAGCCGCGCGCCGTCGAACCGCTGGAGGTTGAAATCCGGGAGAGTGCCGCCGAGCGTTTCGGCAATTTTGCGGCTGCACAATTCCTTGGTGTAATCATCCTCGCCGTAGAGCAGGCAAAGCCCCGAAAGGCTCCCTGCTTTGAGGCGTTTTTGAAGCTCGGCGGCGTCCATGCGCTCCCTCCTTTCGTTCCGTTTCTCTTTCCGCCCAAAGCCCGGCCCGGCTACGGCGCGGTGAACGCGCCCCCGCGCGTGTAAAACGCCTGCGGCGCCGCGCGCACTGCCGCCCCCAGCCCGGCGCACTGGGTAAGCATTCCGGAACCGGCATCCCCCGAGGCGAACGCGGGCGAGGCCCACCCGGCAAGGCTCCCCTGCTCCGCGCTTCCGCACAAAAGCAGCGCGGCGGAAAGCGCCGCGGGGGTATAGGCGGAATAATCCCCGCCCGAGGCCGCCTCGGCGCGGGCCGCGCCGCAGCGCAGCTGCCCGAGCAGGCAGCTGCCCGTCGAATCCGGCAGCAGCAGAATCTGCGCGCCGGAGGGCAGCGTGATGCGCGACGGCACGGAGACCGCCTGCGGAGGCGAAAAGCCCGTATCCGTTTTGGTACCGCCTTTCGCGGGCATATAGGCGTAGCGCACCGGCACCGCGCCCTCCAGCACCGCGAGCGCGCGGGCCTCTCCGCTCGAACTTCCGAGCAGCACGGCCGCGTCCACGGATGCGACGCCCCGGCGCCTGAGCACCGCCTCGGCCTGCGACGCGCCGCCCGGCGTTTCGGGCAGGCCCAGAATCACGGCCCGGCCGCCCGAAACCACCACCGCGCCCCCGCCCGAAAGCGCCTCCACCACCGTGACGCCGCGCGCGGCCATCGTATAGCTCAGCGCGCCCACCGAAAGCAGGAAGCACACGCAGGCAAAACAGGCGGCAAACGCGGCGCGGAGCGTTACCGGGCGGGAACCGGCGTCCGCCGCCGCAATCTCCGGCGCCGGGCTTTCCGGAAGGGCTTCCGGCGGCAGGGTTGCAGGCGGCGGGCACGCGGGCGTTTCAGGCGTTTTTGCCCGCGAAGCGCGTTTTGCCGCCGCAAATGACGCCGCCGCGAGCAGCGCGGCGAACAGCAGAAAGAGGTTCAAATACCCGTATTGCACCGAAACGGCGGCGAACGGCAGCGACGCGAGCCCCCGCGCCGCCCACAGCATCAGCGCGCAGGCAAGGCGCACAAGCAGTGCCAGCGGGCGCGCGAGAAACGCAAGCGCCGGAACGGCGGCGAGCGGCGCCAGCACCGCCGCGGCCAGCGTGACGAAAAACGAAACGGGCACCTCCAGAAGGTTTGCGGCCAGCGTCACCACCGAAACGCGCCCGAACACGAGCGCGATCACCGGGTAGGTGAGCAGCGTGGCACCCGCCGTTTCGCACAGCAGTGCGCACGGTGCGCGCAGGAAGCCCGCCGCACGCGGCAGGCGGCCGAAAGTGGTGCGCAGCGGCCGGTACAGCCGGGGCGAAACCAGAACCATGCCCAGCGTGGCGAACGCCGAGAGCAGCAGCCCCACGTCCGCTGCCGCGAAGGGGTTTGCCGCGCAGAGCGCAAGCACCGCGAAGCCCAGCGCGTTGAGCGTATCCGCCTCGCGCCGCACCAGCACGCCGCAAAGGCACAAAAGTCCCATCAGCCCCGCGCGCATCACCGAAGCCGAAAAGCCCGTGAGGGCCATGAACCCGGCCACGGCGGCCATCGCCGCCACGGCGGAAGCGCGGCGCGGCAGCCGAAGCGCGGCCAGCAGCAAAAGCAGGTATTCCATGAGCAGCGAAACCTGCGTGCCCGAAACGGCGAGGATATGGGAGATGCCCGTGGCCGAAAAATCATCGGAGACGCTCTGCGGCAGGCCCGAGGTATCGCCGATGAGGATGCCGGCGGCAAGCGCCCCCTCACGTCCGCCCACCAGGCGCTCGAGCGTTTCGGATATCCACACGCGCAGCCGGATGGCCTGATAATAGAGCGGCCGCGAGGACGCGGGCGTTACGGAAACGCTCTGCGCCGCCGCGAACAGGTACACGCCCTTGGACTGGTAGTACATGCGGCTGGTGTAGCCCGAGCCGCTCTGCGCCGGGGGCAGCGTGAGCGCCGCTTTTGCGGTGATATGGTCAAACGGGCGCGCGGAAAGCGGCGAAGCGGTTTTGAGCCGCACGGTGGCGCGCACGCCGGTCGGTTTGCCGTTCACCGTGATGGAATCGGCCTTCACGGGATAATAATACGAGCCGTAGCTTTGCTGCGGCTCGTCGGCGATCACGCCCGAAAGCACCGCCGTTTTGCCCGCGAGGGCGGCGGCGGGCTGTACCCACAGAATTTGCGCCAGGCAGAACCAGAACAGGGCGAGGGAGGCGGTGAGCAGCGCCAACGCCGCCTGCGCCCGTTTGCGGAAACGCGGCAGGCCGAACAAAACGGCCGCGGCGAGCAGCGCGCAAAACGCCCCCAGCGCCGCGCTCGCGCCCAAACCGGCGAACGCGGCGGCGATGAGCGCGCCCAGCGCGGAAAAGCCGGCCACCGCGAACGGCCTGCGCACCCGCATGTTCGCCCCTCCTCCCCTGCGGCGGTTGTTACTTGAAGAACAGGGGCAGCGGAGCCAGGAACCGGATATCCTTGCGGTCCTTCGCGTCGCCCTCGGCCAGAACGGCCATGCGGCCCACGATGTCGCCGCCGGATTCCTCCACGAGCTTTTCCACGGCCGTCAGCGATTCGCCCGTGGAGATCACGTCGTCCACGATGAGCACACGGCGTCCCTTCATGGCCGCGGCGTCGTCGCGGTCGATATACAGGCGCTGGAGCTTGGCGGTGGTGATGGATTTGACCTCCACCGAGATGGGGTCCTTCATATAGAGCTTCGGGCCCTTGCGGGCGATGAGGTATTTGTTCACCCCGAGCTGGCGCGCCATCTCGTAGGCGAGCGGAATGCCCTTGGCCTCCGCCGTGATGATAATATCGTGCGCCGGGGCGACTTTGATGAGCTCCCGCGCGCAGTTCACCGTAAGCTCCACGTCGCCGAACATGATGAACGCCGCGATGTCCAGATGGTCGTCCACCCGGCAGATGGGCAGTTCCCTTGTGAGGCCCGCCACCTTCAGCGTATATGTAGCCATAAGCCTTTCCTCCCCTGGTCGTTTTGCGCCGCGAAAATTGGAGCGCGGCGCGCCGGGCGCCGCCCGGAGTATCCTGCGAATTTCCGACCCGGTTGCGGCCGAAAATCTGCGCCAAAACCCGTACAGATTCTTTTCACGCGGACTTGCTCCGCTTTGGGTCCGGATATTCGTATCAGCCCATTTTTCCGAGCATCTTGCGCCCGCCCATCACGTGGAAGTGCAGGTGCAAAACGGTCTGGTCCGCGTCCGGGCCGCAGTTGGAAACGACGCGGTATCCGTTTTCGAGCTTCAGCTCTTTTGCCAGGCGCGCGATCACCTCGAAGATGTGGGCCACCACCGCGCTGTTTTCCGCGCCGATGCCGCTCACGGACGGGATGTGCACTTTTGGAACCACGAGAAAATGCACCGGCGTCTGCGGATTGATGTCGTAAAACGCCCGCACGGCGTCGTCCTCATACAGCGTTTTGGAGGGAATTTCCCCCGCCGCGATCTTGCAGAACAGGCAGTCTTCCATGCCGCCCGGCCTCCTTTTCCGAAATCATGCGCCCTCCCCGGTAGTATGGGCGCCCCGGCGGCAGTTTACGCGGTGCCGGAGCGCGAATATTGTTCTCCGACCAGCATGTGGATAAAATCCGCGCCAAAACCCATAGAGGAAAGCTTTTGCCGCGGATCTTTATCACCTTTAAACCGGAGAAAAGTATAGAGAGCGTTTATTTGTACATGTCCGCGGCGAGGCCCGCCACGGCGGCGAGGGCTTCGTCCGCCTTTTCGGGCTGCTTGCCTCCCGCCATGGCGCTTTCGGCCCGGCCTCCGCCGGAACCGCCCGCGATCTTCGCCACCGCGCGCACGAGCGCGCCCGCGTTGGCGCCGTGGGCCACGGCGTTTTTGCCGCAGGCCGCTGCGAAGTTCAGGCGGCCGTCCGCCACGCCCGCGAGCACGATGACCACGTCCGGCTCGGTTTCGCGCGCGCGGTCGGTGAGCAGACGCAGCGTGTCGCCGCCCTCGGAAAGCCGCGCGGTAACAACCTTGAAGCCGCCCGCGCTCTTCGCGCCCGCCAGAAGCCCGCCGAGCTGCGACTGCGCGAGCCGGGCGTTCAGTTCCTCAATTTCTTTCTCCCGGGTGCGCAGCTCCTGCATCAGGGCCGCGGCGCGCGCGGGCAGCTCCGCCGGGCCTGCCTTAAGAGTCTGCGCCGCTTCGCGCGCGCGCTCCTCCTCCTGCCCGAGCAGTTCGAGCAGGTTCTGGCCCGTAACACCCTCCACGCGGCGCACGCCCGCCGCCACGGAGGTTTCGGTAACGATATGGAACAGGCCGATCTGCGCGGTGTTCTTCACGTGCGTACCGCCGCAGAACTCGATGGACGCCTGCTTTTCGCCGCCGCCCATGCGCACCACGCGCACGTTATCGCCGTACTTCTCGCCGAACAGCGCCATCGCCCCGGTTTTGCGCGCCTCCTCGATGGGCATCACCTGCGTTTCCACCGGCAGCGCGGCCAGAATATTTTCATTTACGCCCTGCTCCACGAGCTTCAGCTCCTCGGGCGTGAGCGCGGTGAAATGCGTAAAGTCGAACCGCACGCGGCGGGAATCCACGAGCTGGCCCGCCTGCTCCACATGGCTGCCCAGCACGCGCCGCAGCGAAGCCTGCAGCAGATGCGCGGCGCTGTGGTTGCGCATCGTTGCGGCGCGGGCCGTAATGTCCACCCGCGCGGTGAGGCGGTCGCCCTCCGAAAGGGTGCCCGAAATCACTTCGCCCACGTGTACGTAGCGCCCCGAGGGGGACTTTTTGCACACGCTCACGCGCACCACGGCGGTATCGGAGGCGAGCACGCCGCAGTCGCCCACCTGGCCGCCGCTTTCGGCGTAGAAGGGCGTGCGGTCGAGAATGACGGAAACCTCGCCGCCTGAGACGAAGCTCACGCGCTCGCCGCCCGCGAACAGAGCCGCTGCCGTCGCCTCGCTTTCGAGCGTTTCGTACCCCACAAACTGCGTAACGGGCGTATCGCCGTCGTTCGAATCGGCCAGGGCGCCCTCGCCGGAGGCGGCGCGCGCCGCGCGGGCGCGCTCGCGCTGCTCGGCCATGAGTTTGTCGAAGCCGTCGGCGTCCACGTCGATGTTGCGCTCCAAAAGAATCTCGCGCGTGAGGTCGAGCGGAAAGCCGTAGGTATCGTAGAGACGGAAGGCCGCCTCGCCGCCCAGCGTCTTTTTGCCGTTTTCATCCGGCGTAAGGCCGGCCGCGGCGGTTTCGAGCAGGCTCAGGCCCTGGTCGATGGTGGCGGCGAACCGCTCCTCCTCGTTTGCCAGCACGCGCTTGATGTAGTCTTTCTTCGCGCGCAGCTCCGGGTAGTGGCCCTCGTTCTCGCGCACCACGGTATCCACCACGTCGGCCAAAAACGGCCCTTCGATGCCCAGCAGACGGCCAAAGCGCGCCGCGCGGCGCAGCAGGCGCCGCAGCACGTAGCCGCGCCCCTCGTTCGAGGGAAGGATGCCGTCCGCCGCCATGAAGGTGGTGGAACGGATATGGTCGGTGATGACGCGCAGGGCGACGTCGGCCTTTTCATTCTCGCCGTAGGTGACGCCCGCGATGCGTCCCACATGCTTCATGATGTTCTGGATGGTGTCCACCTCGAAGAGGTTGTTCACATCCTGGAGGATGACGGCCAGGCGCTCGAGCCCCATGCCGGTGTCGATATTGGGTTTGGGCAGCGGGGTGTAATGGCCCTTGCCGTCGCTGTCGAACTGCTGGAACACGAGGTTCCAGAACTCGACGTAGCGGTCGCAGTCGCAGCCCACCTTGCAATCGGGCTTGCCGCAGCCGTACTTTTCGCCGCGGTCGAAGTAGATTTCGGAGCAGGGGCCGCACGGCAGGCTGCCGTGTTCCCAGAAATTATCCTCGCGCCCGAAGCGCGCCATATGGGAGGGGTCCACCCCCACCTCTTTGGTCCAGATGTCGAATGCCTCGTCGTCGTCCTCGTAGACGGTCACCCAGAGCTTATCGGCGGGCATGGCGAGCACCTTGGTGCAGAATTCCCACGCGAAGGCCGTGGCCTCGTGCTTGAAATAATCCCCGAACGAGAAGTTTCCAAGCATCTCGAAATAAGTGCCGTGGCGCGCCGTTTTGCCAACGCGCTCGATATCGGGCGTGCGGATGCATTTCTGGCAGGTGCACACGCGCTTCGCCGGCGGTTTCTCCTGCCCCAGGAAGTATTTCTTCATCGGCGCCATGCCGGCGTTGATGAGCAGCAGCGACTTGTCGCCCTGCGGCACGAGCGGGAAGCTCGGCAGGCGCACATGCCCCTTGCTTTCAAAAAAAGCGAGGTATTTTTCCCTCAGTTCGTTCAAGCCCGTCCATTCCATGGCTGCGGAATCCCCCTTGATTTTTTCGCGTTCTACCTACAGCATTTCCAAAAAAGATTGAACCGTTCCGGGGTATTTCGCCTTTCGAAATACGGCTTCTCACAATCTTTAATGGAATTGTTCTAAACCGGCGGCCAAACGTCGTTTTCCGCGCCCCCGGCGCCGCAGCCGCTTCCCCTTTTGCGGGCAAAGCGGCGCGCCGGAAGCGCGGAAAGGCAATATTTTAATTATAGCACAGCAAAATTGCCTAATTCAAGCCATAGCGCCCCGCGCCCGCGATTTTTTGCCCCGCGCGTAACGAAGCTGTCACTTTTCGTTGCCGGAACTGTTACCGCCGCGTTGCGCACCTGTTACAAATATCCGGGCAAACTGGGCTATACTGGTAGAGTCAAGGCTGTTCCCGGGCAGCCCGAACCGCGCGGCAAAGCCGCTGGAATTTGTGTTGGTAAACGCAGAAACAAAGACAAGAGGAGTGGATGGTTGATGCGTTTTTTAAAAACAGTTGCGCTGGCCCTGGCCGTTGCCGTGGGCGTCTGCTCGTTTCCCGCGGGCGCGGAATTTACCGTCCTCGCGGATTCCGCCGCGTCGGGCGGCTTCACCGTTCAAAACGGCGTGCTCACCGCCTATTCGGGCGCGGGGGGCAGCGTGGTCATTCCGGCGGGCGTCACCGCCATCGGCGACCGCGCGTTCCGGCAGTGCAATTTCCTCACCTCCGTCGTTATCCCCGAGGGCGTGGTGAGCATCGGCAGCGACGCGTTCCAGGGCTGCGGAAACCTGATCTCCGTGAGCCTGCCGCAAAGCCTCGCCGCCATCGGGGACGAAGCTTTTTCCGACTGTGTCTTGCTGCAGTCGGCGGCGCTGCCGCAAAATCTCAAAAGCATCGGGGAAGAGGCGTTCGCGTACAGCGCGCTTGCTTCCGTCACCATTCCGGGCGGCGTAACGAGCATCGGCGACGGCGCGTTCGAATATATCCGCGCCTTAAAAAGCGCCGCGCTGGAAGAGGGCGTTGCGGATACCGGCATCAATTTGTTCGAGGGCTGCGAGTATCTGACCTCCGTGACGCTGCCGCAAAGCCTGAAAACGCTGGGCGACGGCGCATTTCAGGATTGCGCGTCCCTGCCCGCGGTTGCTCTGTCGGCGGGCCTTGAATCCATCGGAGATTCCGCGTTTTCGTGGTGCATGGCGCTTCCCGCCGTGAAAATTCCGGACGGAGTGATTTCCATCGGCGACGACGCCTTCGCCGGCTGCCCGAAGCTTACTTCGGTGAACGTGCCGGCGAGCGTGACGCACATCGGCACCGCCGCGTTCAGCGCCCCCGTAACGGACGCGGGGATCGGCAACACCGCGCTCACCGCCGTGAACGTGGATGCGGCCAACCCGGTGTACCGCAGCGCGGACGGCGTGCTCTACAACAAGGGCATGACGCAGCTGCTCGCCTACCCGGCGGGCAAGGCCGGCGGTTCCTTCGCGGTGCCCGCGGGGATTACCTCCATCGGGGACTACGCCTTCGCCGCCGCGTTGAACCTCACCTCCGTTACGCTGCCGGAAAGCGTGGCTGTCATCGGCACCGGCTCGTTCGAGGGCACCCGCCTTTCCGCCGTCGCGCTGCCTTCGCGCCTGAATCTCATCGGAAATTCCGCGTTCGCCTATTCGGACCTCAAAAGCGTTTCTCTTCCCGACAGCGTGGAGGAGATCGACGATATGGCGTTCTACGAGTGCCTTTCCCTCAAAAGCGTCCGTTTGCCGGCCGGCGATGTGACCTACCGGTCGGATATTTTCAGCGGCTGCCCCGCGCTGACGCAGGCGACGGTGCCGGAGGGCGCTGTGGAGATCGGAAGCGGCATGTTCTCCGAATGCTCCGCGCTTTCCGCTGTTTCCCTGCCCGCGAGCATCCAGTATATCGGAGATACCGCGTTTTCCTACTGCACCGCGCTTAAAAGCGTGAATATCCCCGCGGGGTGCAGGCGGATCGGCGGTTCAGCCTTTATCGGCTGCACGGCGCTTGCCTCCGTAACCGTTCCCAAAAGCGTAACGCAGCTCGACGACGATTCCGTTTTTGCGCTCTGCCCGCGCCTGCGCCTTTCCGGCTTTGCCGGTTCGGCGGCCCAGAGCTACGCCAAAAACCACAGGATTCCCTTCTTCGTTCTTTCCGCGCCCTCGCTGCAGGCGCATCTTGACCTGCCGGGCGGCAGCTATGCGGGCGCCGTTCCCGTAACGGGCTGGGCCGTTGGCCCCGCGGGCGTTTCGCGCGTGGATATTTACCTCAACGGCAGGTTCTATGCCTCCGTTCCCTATGCCCGCTTCACCCAGCGCACCGACGTGGGAGACGCCCTCGTCAGCTTCGGCTACGCCCATCCCGCCTCCAGCGGTTTCTCCGTCTCCGTTCCCAAGGGCGCGCTCAGGCCCGGCACGTACACGGCGCGCGCCGCCGCTCTCGACGGCGCGGGGCATGCGGCCTGGTCGTCCGCTCGGACGTTCACGATAAAATAAAGTATAAGAGAAAGAAAAACCGGCACCGTTTCCCGAAGCAGGGCGGGGGCGAAAATCGCCCCCGCCCTGCTTGCGCCCGCACTCATCCCGCTTTTTTTGCAGATTGCAAATAGTCGATTGCTTGCGTGCGCGTGCTCCAGATTCCTTTTTTCGGTAAAGCCTCCCCGCGCCTTGGATGCGGGCACCGCCCGCCGCCCGCCGCCCGTTATTGCGGAACGGAGGGGTAGCCGCACAGCGGGGCCAGGGAGTTTGCGATGGAGCGGAACACCGGCCCGGCGTCGGCGCCGCCCGCCGTGCCGTTCTCGCACACCGCCACGATGGCGTAGCGCGGGCTCGCCGCCGGGTAGAAGCCCGCGAACCACGCCTGGTTGATGGTTTTTCCGTTTTGCACCCAGCCCGTTTCGGCCGTGGAGGTTTTGCCGCCCGCGCCGCCGTAAACGGGCTTGGCCGGCTGCCCGGTTCCCTCGTCCACCGTTTCGATCATGAAACCCCGCACCTGCGCCGCCACGGAGGCCGGAAGCACGCGCTCCGGCACCGCGTTCGGGTACTCGTCCTTTACTTTGCCGTCGCCCGAAGTGGTGCCGTCCACCAAACGCGCGGTGGGCAGAAGCCCGCCGTTCGCCACCGCGCTTACCATACAGGCCACCTGCACGGGCGTCACCATCAGCGTTCCCTGCCCGATGGAGAGGTTCGCCACCGCCGCGGGGGAGCTGAGCACGGAGGCCTGCGGGAGCTGCCCGGCGTCCGAAGCAAGACCCGGCGCGAACACGGTTCCGGTTCCGAAGCCGAAGCGCCCGGCCGTGGCGAGGATGGCTTTTCCGCCGATGAGCTGCCCCAGCGTAATGAAATAGGTGTTGCACGAATTCGCGAAGGCCAGCGCCATATCCTCCGTGCCATGCCCGCTGCGTTTTTCGCAGTGGAAGGCCCGGCCCGAAACGTCCACCTCGCCCGTGCAGGTGTAGGTGCGCGCGGAGCTCACGCCGTTTTCGAGCGCCGTGGAGGCCACCGCGATCTTGAAGATGGAGCCGAGGTTATAGGCGGAAAAGGCGCGGTTGACGAGCGGCGAATCCTCCGCTTTGAGCGCCGCGGCCACGTCGTCCGGCGAGTAGGCCGGCTCGCTCGCAACGGCGAGGAGATCGCCGTTTGTCACGTCCATCACCACCGCGCAGCCCGATTTAAGGTATTTCGCGGCTGCCTCCTGCGCCGCGAGCTGGATGTTCTTATCGAGCGTGAGCACCACGCCCGCCGCGCTGTCGCCTTTCTGCGTCACCTCGGGCTCCACGCCCGCCAGCGGGCGGCGCAGGGCGTCCACCGCGATGCTCACCGTTTCGCTGCCGCTTTGCGCCGAAAGCGCGGCGTCGAACGCCTTTTCAATGCCCGAAACGCCTTTGCCGTCGCCGTCCACATAGCCCACCACATGCGGGGCCACGGCCGTTTGGGCATAGCGCCGCAGCGTGCGCACCACCGTGACGCCGTCCGCCCGGATATCGGGCGAATCCACGCGGATGGTGAAGGGCAGGCCGCGCTCGAACCCCTGCTCCAGCGCGGAAAGATCCGATACGTGCGGCGCCAGCGCGGCAAGCTCGGCCGCCGCGTCGGATTCCGGCGCCACTACGGCGACATATTCCGCCTCCGTATTCACAAGCGGCCTGAGGCTGCGGTCGTAGATGGTTCCGCGCCCCGTGTTCACCGTTACGGCATAGCGCCCGTGGTCGGCCCCCGCCTGCGCGGCGCCTTCCGCCGTCCCCGAGGAAAGCAGCGCCAGGCGTGCATCCAGCCCCAGAAAGAGCAGCAGCAGCGTAAAAAAGAGTATGACGAGTTTTCGCTTTCTAATTCCGTTCATCGCAGGCTCCCTCCGGATTTTCCGCCGCCCGGAACGGCGTTTGCCTACAGCATTTCCAGAAAAATCGATACGCCCCGAAGCGTTTCGCCGCATCAAAGAAGGCGAACGGGCGTGCGCTCGCAACTCAAGAGAATCGCTCTATAGTATCCGGCAATTTTTCCCGTTTCATGCGTTTTTTTAAGGCTTTTCTCCGCGCGCGGTTGCGCTTTTCCCCCGGCGTGTTACAATGGTACTATTCTCCGGCAAGCGTGAAGAAAAGCCGAAAACCGGGGCCGAAAATCGGGAAGGGGAGCCGGAACATGCTCGAATTCCAAAGCCGCGACCTGCTGCCTCATATGCCCGGCGTGCGGGGATACCGGGACGCCCTCGCGTCGCTCAACGGGCAGTGGGAAACCGTGAAGCTCCTGTGCGAGGTGAGCTGCCCTACGCAGGCGCAGAATATCCTGCCCAGCATGGAGAATATCCAGAAAAATTTTACGCAGCTGCAAGGCGAACTCATCGGCGCGCTGGCGGACGAGGCCTTCCGGAAGGCGGAGCGGAATATGGAATCGCGGGCGCCCCCAACCCCCCGCCGCCGCGGCGGGGCGGCG
>JAEWAU010000117.1 GCA_023391535.1 Bacillota bacterium
CGCCTCCAGTCTCCGCACGGCCACGGAGCCGATCACGTCTTTGGGCACATGGATCGTCGTAAGCTCCGGCGTAACGATCTTCGAGGACTCGATATCGTCGAAACCGACCACCGAGCAGTCTTCCGGCACCCGAAGCCCGCAATTCTGCAGGCATTTGATCAGGCCCAGGGCGATATAATCGTTTTCCGCAAAAAAGGCCGTGGGCAGATCGCCGGCGTCCCGGCCATGCAGCAGCTCCGACATGCCGGCAAAGACCGCGTCCACCGTGGGAGACACGTCGAACACGTCCGCCGGCCCGAGGCCGAGCCCGTTTTCCTCCAGCGCCCGCTCAAAGCCCGCCCGCCGCATGCGGAAATTGTAGATGCGGTTGACGGACTGCACATAGCCGATCCTGCGGTGCCCGAGTCCGGCCAGATACCGCGCGGCGGTATAGCCGCCGAGAAAATTATCCATGACGACACAGTTGACGTCGAGATCCTCAAAATAGGAATCGAGCACCACGAGGTTCCGGTCCGGCGCGGCAATGCAGGCCAGATCCTCCGGCAGCATATCCGAAGCGATCAGCAGCACGCCGCGCACCCTGTTTTCGGATAGCAGCGCGGAGACGCGGGCTGCGAACGATTCGTCGATGTCCATCGTGCGCAGCCAAAAACGGCATCCCATCTTATTGACGGCCCGTTCGATCTCCTGCAAAAGCTCGGAATAGAACTGCGGCATGCCCGACCGTACCTTCGTGATATCCGTCCGCGAACAAACAAGCGTGAGGATATCCGAGCTGCCGGAAGCCGCGCCGTCGGCCCGGCTCGGACGTTTCGCCGGCGCGCCGTACCTCCGCGTGATTTCGAGAACCCGTTGCCTTTTTTCCCTGCTGATCCCCGGTTTATCGTTCAATGCAAAGGAAACCGCGGTTTTGGAAACGCCGGCCATTTTTGCAATATCGGCGATATTCACAGCGTATCGGTCCACCCCATTCATGCGCCGCTTCCCGCGCGTCATTTCTCTGTGCGTCTGTTCGCCTCCCTTGATGCGGCGAAACACTTCGAATGCGTCAATCTTTTTCGGAAAATGCTGTGGAAATTTTGCTAAAGTATTGCGAGAAGCTATAAACAAATTATAAAGCCGTCTCCGCGCATTGTCAATCCGGCCGTATCGCGGACAGTCGTTCTACCTGCAAAATCGTGTTTTTTTCTCTTGCTTTTTGGATGGAATACCGTATAATTAAACCAGTCGTTTATATAAATGTTTATATAAACTCGCTGGTAAATGCGGAAAGGAAGACAAGCTATGAAAACAGTGTGTAAAACCGCTGCGGGGTACGGAAACGTCGGCATCGTGGAAAAGGAAATTCCGCGCATTGCTCCCGACGAGGTGCTTGTGAAAATCTGGGCGGCGGGGGTCTGCGGAAGCGACCTGCTGATCCAGGAGGACAAGCATTTCTACAAGGCGCCGGTCGTGATCGGGCACGAATTTTCGGGCGTGGTGGAAAAGGCGGGCCCCGAGGTCCGGCACGTCGCGCCGGGCGATCATGTCGTAGCGAATATCGAAACCCGGAGGGGCTGGCTCGGTGTTTCAACGGACGGCGCCTACGCTCCCTACATAGCCGTCCCCGAAGCCCAGATCTACGTCTACCCGAACACCGTTTCGCTCGACGACGCCTGCTTCACCGAGCCGGTGGTGGCCACGATCCACTGCATGCAGGAGCGCAACAACGTGCGCGCCGGCGACGATGTGCTGATCGTCGGCCCCGGGCCGATGGGGCTTTTGGGCGTGCAGTTTGCCAAGCTGCGCGGCGCGCGCTCCGTTACGCTGATCGGGCTTCGGCAGGACGAAAAGCGCCTGCGCATCGGCAAGGCGGTGGGCGCCGACCACATTCTGTATTCCGAAGACGACCCGCAGGAAGCATTCATGGAGATCACGCACGGCAAGGGCGCCGATTTCGTCCTCGAATGCTCCGCCTCCGAACGCGGCGTGCAGCACGCCATCGACTGCGCGCGCAAATCCCCCGAGGGCCGTGGCGGCAACGGGGTCATCTCCTTCATCAGCCTGTGGGGCGCGCCCATCACGATCAAGGCGGACCCCGTTTCCCTGTATCAGCTCGACATCAACGGATGCTGGAGCTGGAACGGCAGGGAGAGCTGGGAACGGGCGGTGGACCTGATCACCCGCAGGGTGTTCAACCTCGGCGCGCTGCTCACCAGCCGCTATACGCTGGAGGAGTGGGAAACGGCCTTTGCAGCCCTGCGCTCCAAGCAGGATGTCAAGGCGTTCATCCATCCCAACGGCACCGATTGGAGACCGTGATATGACAAACGTTGCGGTTATCGGCACGGGCTTTATCGGCAGGCTGCACGTCCAGGAGCTTATGCGTGTTCCTCGGGTCCGGGTAGCGGCGGTGGCGGATGAAAATCTCGCGTCGGCAAAGGAGCTTGCGGAGCAGTACGGGATCGATGTCTATACCGACGACTACCGCGCTCTGTTGAAAGACCCCGCCATCGCCGTTTTCCACAACTGCACGCCGAATCACCTTCATTATTCCATCAACAAGGAGATTCTGGAGGCCGGCCGGCAGCTGCTCTGCGAAAAGCCGCTGGCGGTGGACGCTTCGCAGGCGGAGGAGCTCCAGAAGCTGGCGGAAGAGCGCGGCCTTTCCACGGGGGTCAATTTCTGCTACCGGTACTACCCCGTCGTGCAGGAGATGGCCTGCCGCGTAAGGCGGGGCGAAATCGGGAGAATCCACTCCGTTGCGGGGCACTTCTACCAGGACTGGCTGCTGTACGACACCGATTACAACTGGCGGCTGGACAAGCGTTTTTCCGGCAATTCCCTGGCCGTGGCGGATATCGGAACCCACTGGTGCGATCTTTCCCAGTTTGTGCTGGGTTCCCGCATCACGGAGGTCATGGCGGATCTGCAAACCGTCATCCCTGTGCGGAAAAAGGGCGCGCGGAGCGCAAACACGTTTTCCGGGGGCGAAAACAAGCCGGAAGAGCTTACCGAGGTGCCCGTCGAGCTCGAGGACGCGGGTTCGGTTCTGGTGCATTTTGAAAACGGGACGCGCGGGGTGTTTTCCGTCTGCCAGCTTTGCGCAGGGCGGAAAGTCTCCATCGACCTGCAGGTTTACGGTACCGCGTCCTCGCTGGAATGGAGACACGAGCGGCCCAACGAGTTCTGGCAGGGCTATCGCGACAAACCCAACGCGGTCTTCTGCGAAAGCCCCTCGCTGCAAAGCAAAGAAACGGCGCGCTATGCGAGGCTCCCTTCGGGGCACCCCACCGGCTATGCCGACGCCATGCGGAATCTCTTCTGCGATTTTTACGAAAGCATCGGGCGCGGAGGCGGAGCCGTAAAGCCCCCTGATTTCAGGGACGGGTGGAACGAAATGAAGATCGTCGAAGCCGTTTTGCAGAGCAATGCGGCGAAAGCCTGGACCTCCGTGCGCGGCAGCCATTCCAATAAAGAGTGAGCAAAGCGGCGTTTCGCCGGGCCGCCTTTCCCGGTTCGGCGAAACGCTCCGGAACAAACCCGTCTTTTGTGGAAAAACATTCTACCAAATAAAGAAGAAGGGCGGATGAACATGACAGACACAGCGGTTGAGCAATGGTCTCTCTTCGAGGCATCCTTTCCATGCTCCGGGACGTTCGATAACCCGTTTACCGAAGTCTCTTTAGAAGCGGAATTTTTCTGCGGGGGCTCCCGCAAAAAAGTAAGCGGCTTTTACGATGGGGAGGGCGTCTGGAAGATACGGTTCATGCCCGAATGCATCGGGGAATATCAGTTCCGCACCGTCTCGAATATCGGGGAACTCAACAATCTGCGCGGAAGCTTCCGCGCGGTCCTGCCGGAAGAGGGCAACCACGGTCCGGTCCGCGCGGAGGGCGGCCGTTTCGTTTATGCGGACGGCACGCCCGCCTATATCTGCGGAACCACCGTTTACGCCTGGTGGTACCGGCCGGACGAGGTGTGCGGCAAAACGATCGCCTCCCTGAAAAAATATGGCTTCAACAAGGCGCGGATGCTGGTGTTTCCGAAACATCTCACCGGGATGGACGAGATCGATCTGCGCCGCGAGCCGCCCGTTCTCCCCTTTGAGGGCGGCAAAAACGCCTACGATTTTTCCAGGCCGAAGGCCGAATATTTCCGGCTGCTGGAACGGAGGGTCGCCGCCCTGCTGGAGGCGGGCATCCAAGCCGACCTGATCCTGTTCCACTTCTACGATTTCGGTATGTGGGGGCTCGATTCGGGCATGTCCGACCGCGCGGCGCAGTTTTACCTGCGCTATCTTCTGGCGAGGCTCGGCGCCTTCCGGAACGTGTGGTGGAGCCTCGCCAACGAATGCGACCTCATCTTCGAAAACGGAAGGGCCCGGACTTCGCCCGACCGCCGGGACTGGGACGGCATCGGCGACTTCCTGCGGACAAACGATCCGTTCTGCCATCTGCGCTCCATCCACAACTGGGGCCCCGTTTACCCCAACAGGCAATGGATGACCCACGTCTCCTACCAAAAGCAGAACACCTACAGCCTTCTGATGCAGCTCAAAAGCCTGTATCCGGGAAAGCCCGTGATCGCCGAGGAATACGAATATGAGGGAAACCTTTCCTACGGATGGGGTAACCTGAGCGGGATGCAGGAAACGCTGCGGCATCTGCTTTCCTTTATGGCGGGGGGCTACGCCACCCACGGCGAATGCTTTGTCGTCGACGGGAACCGCACGGATCTGTTCTGGTCCTACGGCGGGGAGATCAGGGGGGAAAGCGCCGCGCGCATCGGGTATTTCAAAAAAATCGTCGAAACCATGCCGTTTGACCGGATGACCCCCGATCTCACGTTCTGCGACGGTATTTCGAAATTCTGCACGCGGTGCGGTTATGACGTGTTTTTCTATCTGTTTACGCCGGAATGCCCGAAAAAAGACCGCATTGTCACCCCCGGGTTCGACGACGGCAAGCGCCGGAGCTATCGGGCGACGGTCTACGACCTGTGGAACATGAAGATTTTAAAAGAGTGCGCATGGGAAGACGCAGCGATCGAAGCGGGAGGCCTGATCGGCGTCAAGCTGGAGCAGACGGTTGAAACGGCTGTTGCCGGAACGGGCGCGTAAAGCAGTGAGGGAACGGGAGGAAAGGCAGATGGAAAACGAGGAGCATATTCGGGCGCTTTCCTGCATTTCTCTGGAAAGCGGAACGATCCGGGAGGTTCAATTCGTAGCGGCGGGGACGTTCGCACTGCCGGGCGGCGGGCGGGAGGAAGGCCTTCCGCCCTTTTTCCGGGTTAAGATTCATTCGGAGCCGGCGCCGGGTTCGAACGTCAACACGGAGGTCTGGCTTCCCGAAACGGGCTGGAACGGCCGGCTCCTCGGCACGGGAAACGGCGGAGGGGCCGGGAGCATTTGGCATCCCGTGCTGGCAAACGGCGTCCGCCAGGGCTTCGCGGCGGCGAATACCGATATGGGCACCAGCCCCGACGCGAACCGCGCCGCAGGCTTTCCGGAACGGTGGGCGGATTTCGGCTACCGCGCCACGCATGTCATGACCGTCGTTGCAAAAGAACTCATAAGGAAATTTTACGGCCGGCCGGCCGACCGCGCCTATTTTATGGGCAGTTCCACGGGCGGCCAGCAGGGTTTGATGGAGGCGCAGCGCTTTCCCTCCGATTACGACGGGATCGTCGCGGGGGTGCCGGCCAACAACCGCACCCTGCTGCATACCGCCTTCCTGTGGAATTACAGGGCGCTGCGGGAAGGCCCCGGCAGCCTGCTGAAACGGGAGGACATCGAGCGCATCACCCGAAAAGCCGTTTCCCTCCGCTCCCCGAAAGACGGGGGGAATGCGGAGGACGCCTTTTTCACGGACCCTGGCTCCTGTGAGCTCAGCTCCGGCGAGATTTTGAAAGATCTCCCGTTGAGCGGCGAACAGAAGGAGGCGCTGGAAAAAATCTACGCCGGGCCGGTCAATCCGCGGACGGGCGAGCAAATTTACACGCCGATCCCCCTCGGGAGCGAGAGCTCGCCCTACGGGCTGCTCTATCAGGAGGATTCCGAGCACTGCCCGGAAGACCTTTTCTATCCTTTCCAATGGGCGTTCGGCGGCGACTTCGATTGCTTCGCGTTCGATTTCGACCGCGACCTCGATGCGCTCAATCAAAAACTCGCGCCGATTCTGAACGCCAACAGCCCCGATCTGGATGCGATGCGGAAAAACGGCGGCAAGCTCCTCCTGTATTCCGGCACCGCCGATCCGCTGGTCCCCTATCCGGATGCCCTGAACTACTACGAACGCGTGGCGGAGGCTCAGCGCGGGCTGGAACGGACGCGGGATTTTTTCAGATATTTTCTGATTCCGGGGCGCTGCCACGGCAGCACGCTCTCGTTCGATATCGGGGATAACGCGTTTCTCTCGGCTCTAATGGAGTGGGTGGAAAACGGGAAGGCACCCGACCGGATGCTCGCGTCGGCCCGCAGGGGCGGTAACCCCGCCGGGGAAATCCTGGCGCAAAGGCCGGTGTATGCCTACCCGGAGTTTGCGGAATATGTCTGCGGAGACCCGGACCTCCCCTCCAGCTACCGAAGCCGCACGCACAGGGAAAGCCGTATCCGGCGGCCCGCCGCACGCTATCTGGCCGCCGGCGCGGCATCGCCCGTCCGCTGAGCCCGGAAAGGACGGGGCTCAGTGAAGGGCAGCGGAGATTCTCGAGGGTGGGCTTCGGGCGCTGAACGCGGTTTTTGCAAGGCTTCCCGGCGCAATGAAGCGGTTTGCCCGGCGCTGGCCGTGCAAACCGCTTCATTGCGCCGTTTTTTCGGTGCTTTCCGCATCCGCCCGCACATTCGGCTTCAGCGCTCCCCCGCGCCCCAGGCGGGGTTTGGCCGGGGCCCCATGCGCAGCACCAGCGGGCCGCCATTCAGAAGATCGCCGTGCCGCACCCAAGGCCCGGAAAATGGCCGGTCCCCCAGCGCGGCGGATTGGATATACTTGTTTTCCGGAGCCCCCTCCGCCTCGATACGCACCGTCCCTTCGCCCGCGCGGAGCAGAACATGCTCGAAAAGCGGGCTGCCGAGATCGTATTCCGGCCGGCCCGGGCAGGTGGGGTAAAGCCCCATCGCCGAAAAGACATACCAAGCCGACATAGCGCCGGCGTCCTCGTCGCCGCAGATTCCGAACGGCCCCGGGTTGTACCAGGTCTTCATAATCTCCCGCACCAGGCGCTGCGTTTTCCACGGGGCGCCGGCGTGATTGTAGAGGTAGGGAATGTGGAAGGCCGGCTCGTTGCCCTGGCAATACTGCCCCATAAGGCCCGTCATATCGGGAAATTGCGCGTAAAATTCATACTTTGGCGCGCCGCAGGGCTCCGCGAACAGGGCGTCCAGCTTTCGCTCGAACGCCGCTTTACCCCCGAGCAGCCCGATCAATCCCGCAATGTCGTGCTGCACGTGAAAGGTGTAGATCCAGGCGTTACACTCGGTGAAATAGTCGCGGCCGCCTACTCCGCCGCCGCGCTTCGGGTCGAACGGCTCCACCCAGCCGCCGTCCGCCGCCCGGGGCGCCATGAACCCGACGCGGCGGTCGAACACGTTCCGGTAATTCTGCGCCCGCGCAGAGAACAGGCGGGCGTCCTCCTCCCTGCCCAGCGCTTTCGCCAGCACGGCGACGCACCAGTCGTCATAGGCGTGCTCCAGCGTCACCGAAACGGCCTGCCTGCGCTCGAAGGGGTGCACCTCCGGCACGGCTTCGCGCTCTCCGGGCCGCAGAGCCGGGAAATAGCCGTTCTCCCGATAAAACGCGTCCAGCTCCGTGGGCGGCCCGTTCCTCCACGGGAGCATCGTGAACTGGAGCGCGTTATAACGCATGGCCTCAAAAGCCGTTTCGGCATCGAAACTGCGGCAGCCTTTCTCGTAGGCGTCCACGATCATCGCCGCCGTATGGTTTCCCGTCATGATCGGCCGGTCGCCGCCGCTCCAGGGGAACTGGGGCAGGAAGCCGCACTGGCGGTACATGCGCAGGTAGGAATCGATCATATCCGCCTGCCGCTGCGGTTCGAGCAGCAGCTGCAACGGGTGCATGGTGCGGTAGGTATCCCAGATATTGTCGTCGTTGTAGAACGGGCGGCCCCCGTCGCTGTGAACGGCATGGTCAAAGCCGCTGTAATAGCGGCCGTTTTCGCTCATGCACGACATGTGGAGCAACGAGCGGTACAGGCAGGTGTAGAAGGTGCGGCGCTCCCCGCCGCCTCCCCCTTCCACCGCTATTTTTCCGAGCTCCGCGTTCCACACGGCGCGGTTTTGTTCCCGGATGGCTTCGTACTCCCAGGCGGGGTCCTCCCGCATGAGGTTTTCACGCGCCTGGGCGATTCCGATATACGAAAGTCCCAGCTTGACATGGAGCTCTTCCGTAGGCTCTGCAAGGCGCACCAGCGCACCGTTTTCCCCCCCGAGAGGCTCGCAGCGGCCGTAGGGCGCCGAAAGCGCCCCAAAAAAGCAGCAGCGCGCGCCGTCGAACGCCACGCTGCCCTCGAACGTATCGCCGCCGGGCGCGCGCAGCTCGGCCTGCGCCGGAAAACGGATTTTCAAAGCACCGCAACGCCCGCCGGTGAAGCGCAGGTGGAGCGCGTGCTGCGTCGCCGTGCCCTCCGCCCATAGCCCCAGATCCTCGAGCAGCACCGCATAGGCAAACGGAGCGCTGCGCTCAAAGTCGTGGTCCACAGTGGAAGCATCGAGGTCCGCCGGGGCGTTTTCGGGCAGCGGCAGCAGCGTCAGAGGGCCGGCCGCAAGGCCGTGGAGTCTTGCGAAATACGGCTCCACGCCCGGCACTGGCGCCGGCGCAAGCCGTGCCATCCCGAACGGCACGGCCACCGTGGGCTCCGTCGCCGTCAGCAGGTGGCCCACCGCTCCCATTCTGGGCTCCACAAGCTGTGCATAATCGCCGTGAGGCTGTGTCTGCTCCATCGCAATTCTTTCCTTTCCGTTTTACGGGCGGCGCAAAACCCCCGCGGATTCCGGCGCCACCTGTGAAAGCACCTCGTCAGCCTTTGACGCCGGCACCCATAACACTCTGCTTGATCTGCTTCGAGAATACGGCTGTGAGGATCATGACGGGCAGGATGGTAACCAGCGACATGCCCATCAGGAAGTTCTCTTTCACCTGGTCCTTCATTTGCGAAAGGGTGTAGATGGCCACGTTCAGCGTCCACAGATTGGGACGGTTGGCCACCAGGTAGTACCAGAAGAAGTCGCCCCAGCACCAGATAAAGGACTGCAGCGCAATTAGGATGACGATGGACTTCGCCATGGGCATACAGATGCGCGTGAACGTGTAGAACTCGTTGGCGCCATCGATGCGCGCCGCTTCGAAATAGGAGGACGGCACGTTATCAAAAAAGCCTTTGTAGAGGTAAATATTGAACGGCGACGGCACGATGGCCGGGATCAGCATGCCGAGGTAGGTATTGTACATTCCCCAGCTCTTTACCAACTGAAGCTGCGGGATCATGATGACGACGAACGGGATCATCATGGTAATGAGAAAATAGAGCAGCACATAGTTAGAAGCGCGCTTGTTCATGAGCTTGGAAAGCGGGTAGGCGGTGAGCGCCGTGATGAACACCTGGCAGAATACCGTCCAGATCAGCGTGAGCAGCGTGTTGCCCATAAAGGCGAAGAAGCTGAACTGCCTGATGTTCGAGAAATTATGGTATTCGATCTGCGGCACCATATAGTAATATTTAAAATTTTCAAGCATCAGAAGGTCGTTCACGTGGGTGCTGGTACCCACAAAGGCGCCACTTGTCTTGAAGTCCTTCGTGAGATACGACCGGATCGCCCCCCCGAACTCGTCGGAGGCGGTGTGCGGGGCCGCATACCCTTTCAGTCCGGCCGGATTGAAGGAATACCCGATCTTTTGCGCCGAAGCGAGGTATCGGTTCTGGTTCAGTAGCGCGTCGCGTTTGACTAGGCACTGGAAATACGTGTCGTACTGAAGCTGCAGCTTGAGCATTAAACCGTGCGCCCGGGAGTAGTAAATGGTCTTTCCGTTTTGGACGCCATACACTTTGATCTCGGAAATATTGGATTTGTTCACATAATAGATGGTGGAATACATGGCGAGTGTGGAATCCCGCAGAACCGTATCCTGAAGCTTGCTCTGCGTGAGATCCTTGTACTGGGAATAGTCGAGCACGATGCTGACGCTCTGGGCCGCGGGCGGGATTATTTTTGGCGGGTAGGAGTAGATGGCGTTCTCCCCCTGTATCGAGAGGCTGATGATGTAGATCAGGGGAAACAGCAGCAGCAGCATGAAGAATCCCGTGACCACGTACGCCGCGATTTTGGTGCCCCGTTCGGATCTGTCTTTTATTTTCATGGTGCCCCTCCTCAGTCCTGTCTTTCATTGAGCCGCATCTGGAAGAACGTCAGAAGCGCGATGACAACCATGAGCGTGAGCGATGCGGCGCTGCCTGCCCCGTAGTTGAATTTGGTCATGTAATCGTGGTAGATGAAGAGTGCCACGGATTCCGAATATCCCGCAGGGCCGCCGTTGGTGAACTGGAAGATCCAGTCGAGAATCTGGAGCGAGCCGATGACGCTGAGCACCAGGTTGATGAAGACAAGAAAACCGATATTGGGAAGCGTAATGTAAAACATGCGCTTGATGCCCACGCAGCCATCCAGCCGGGCCGCTTCCTTAACGTCCTCCGAAATACCGTAAATGGCGGCGAGATAGATGAGGACGCCGATGCCGCCGCCGACGATGCCCGGGAACACCAGGCAGAATTTGACCAGATGGGTGCTCGAGAGCCAGGTCTGCGCCGGAATGCCGAACCAGCTCAGAATGAAGTTAGCGAGGCCGTAGCTCGGCTCCCAGATCCAGCGCCAGAGCACGATGTTGATGGTACCGGGAATCACCGCGGGCAATATGTAAACAGTAGAGGCAAAGCTGCGGAAACGCACCACCTCTTCGAGGAACAGCGCCTGGATGAGAGGAATGAGGAAGGTGAGCACCAGGTTGAGCCCGAGATAGGCGAACGTGTTCCGCCAGGCCTGCCAGTAATCCGGGTCGTGGAACAGATCGATGAAATTCTGAAGCCCCACGAAAAGCCCGGGCGGGCTCTGGATATTGAACCGGTAGAGGGAGAGCTGGACGGCCTTGAAAATGACGTAATATTTCAGCACGAAGGTTGAAACGACGCCGATGGATAGGAATAAAACCGGGATCAGCACCTTGTGCAACTTATTGGAGCTGAACAGCGACTGCTTTTTGTTCCGGAGCGGCGCGCCGCCGATTCCGGTATCCACGACGCCAGCCGGCATTGGATTTTTCACGAAAAGGCCTCCTCGGAATTAATATGTAGGTTCGGCTGCGGTATCGACAAGAACCCCGCCGCATTTTTCAACGCGGCGAGGTTCCCGGCGATACAAAACCCCGTGCCTGTAAAGTTGATTTCGCGTTGCGGGTATAAGGCCCCTTATGGGAACGGACTTACGATTTTTTGGTGAGGGCCGCGTTGAACTGGCTCACCGCGGAAGCGGCTTTGGTCTGTGCATCCGTCAGGGTGGCCGTGATGTCGCTGCTGGTGTTGCCGAAGATCTTGGCGACGGCGTCGTCCAGGAAGCTGCCCACGGCGCCCTTTCCGTAGAACTCGTGCTTGGTCACTTTGCTGCCTTCATCCACTGCCTGCTGCGTATCCGCGGGCACGGAGCCGAACTGGCTCATGTCGATATCCGTGCGCGGCGGGATGATGGGAACCCAAGTACCTTTAGAGGCCTTTTCTTTGTAAGTTTCGACCCATGCCGCTTTGCTGTTCATAAAGGAGAGATAGGTCCACGCGGCATCCTCGACGTTCTTGTCCTTGGTGTAGACGATGCCCATGCCGTCGCCGCCGTCGATGTTATAGCCCGGATGGCTGGCGTCCATGCCCGGGAAGGTGAAGAACCCGACGTCGCTGGGGTCGCCGCCCTGCTTGGTAACGCCGGTACCGTCACCCAAAGTTCCCACGATCATCGCGGCCTTGTTCAGACCGAAATCATTGTTCAGCCCGTCGATCTGCAGGGTGCGGTCGGTTTGGATGACGTTTGCTTTTTCAAGGGTGCGGTAGAACTCGGCGGCCTTGATGGCGGCCGGGTCGGTGAACGTCAGAGCGAGGGTTCCGTCGGCGTTCTTCTTGGAAACGTCCCCGCCGGCCGCCCAGACCCAGATTTCAAAGTGCCAGCCGGCCCACTGGGTGCCGTCCAGAGCGAAGCCGTACTGGTGCTTGGAGGGAACGGTGAGCTTTTTGCAATCCGCCAGGAACTCGTCCCATGTTTTGGGAGCCTCAGTGATGCCGGCGGCCTTGAAGAGGCTCTTGTGGTACTGAATGCAGAGGGCGTATTTATCGCCCGGAATTCCGTAATGCTTGCCGTTGACCATGAAGGTATCGAGCTGGGTTTTGTCGTAGTTCGCGGTGTCAGGCCAATTGTTGAGATAGTCGTCGAGCGGCATGTAGACACCCTGGTAGATGCAGGAATTGAAGCCGGGGTAGCCGTTGGCCAGCAGGGACGGCGCGGTGCCGGCCGCCATGGCCGAGAGGATATCGGCGTTCTGCGGCGTCTGTATGATATTCAGCGTGATGCTCGGATATTTCGCCTTGAATTGATTCTGAAGGTCGGTTTCCGTCGCCGTAACGTCCGCCGGCGTCTGCCAGATGGAGATGGTGGCCTTTGGCACCTGGGACGAGCTGCTGGATTCGGAAGAGCCCGAAGCGGAACTGGAAGAGGAACTACTGGATGGCTTGTTCTTGCTGCAACCGGTGGCTACGGTAGCCGCCATCAGGCAGGCCAGCGCGGCGCTGAGAATTCTTTTTGTCTGCATACTTTTCCCTCCGTTCGATATTCGTGATATTGCTGTGTTTATAGTATATCCTTCTGTGATTTTTAATTAAATGTCTCTAAATCAAGAAAAGGTAAGCGGAATTAACCACTTACCTTTTTGCTCAAAAAAAAAGATGCCCGATGCCGCTGTTTTAGCATATTGCGCCATCAGCCGTTTTCGGGGCCTTTTTCCGTTCCGGGCTCCCCCTGTTCAAACAGCACGGGCAGGCGCAGAACGGCGGCGGTGTAAAGGCCCGCCTCGCTTTGCAGGGAAAGGCCGTATGCGTCGCCGAAACGCAGGCGGATGCGCTCGCTGATGTTCCGCAGACCGATGCTGCGCCCCGTGGGTTTCCCCTTGCGAAGCTGCTGGTTGAGCACCTCGAGCCGGTCCTTCGCGATGCCCGCGCCGTTATCGCGCACCTCCACGGTGAGAAGCCCGCCCTCCCGCGCGGCCCGGATGGCAACCAGCAGCTCGGGCATATCCTCGCGCGAGCCGTGGAGCGCGGCGTTTTCCACCAGGGGCTGAAGCACCAGCTTGGGCAGCAGGCAACGCAACAGTTCCTCCGGAACCTCCACTGCAAGACGGATGCGGAAATTCGTTTTAAAATTGATCACTTTTACATAGGACTGCGCATGATTGATCTCCATGCGCAGATCCACCAGCTTGTCAATACGGGAGGTGTTGAACCGCAGCAGAGTGGAAAACTCGGCCAGCATGCGGCTGACTTTGCCCTCGCCCTTTTCCTCGAAGATCGCGTTCCAGCGGATGATATCGAGGGTGTTGTACAGAAAATGGGGGTCGATCTGCAGCTGGAGCGAATCGAACTCCGCTTCTTTCCGTTTGAGTTCCTCGTTTTTCCGGCTGAGCTCCGTGCTCGTCAGATGGTCGAGCAGATTCCGGATCTGACCCAGCATCAGGTTGAACTGCGCGCCCAAAACGCTGATTTCGTCTTTATGATCGTCGTGATACTGCAGGTCGAGCCGGTTTCCGCCCACCATCTGCATCGTTTTTTCCAATGCCTGCAGGGGTTGCGAGATGCTGGCGGTGACGAGGTACGCCAGTATCACGGCGAGGCAGATGCACAGCAGCGTGATGCCGATGATGATGTTGCGCACGATGGCGATGGAACGGTACAAACTGTCCTTGCTCGCCATATAAACCACAAAAAAATTCGTCTGCCTCCCGAACGATTTGAAGATGAACAGCTTGGTTTTTCCGGCCACCTGCGCGGTAAGCGTCCCATCCCGCGCCTCCGCTATGCGCTGCAAAACCTTGTCCCCCGGCATGCCATGGATGAGATAGGTGCCGTTGAGGATGGAGATGATCCCCGAAGGGCTCGCCAGAAACAGGACTTCTTCGGGGTCGTACATGTTGTTCAGGTTGACGCTGTTGTTGAGGGTGTAACAGGAAAAAGTGATGAGGATGACGCCCAGGGGCCCCTGTTCGCCGAAATTCGGAATGGATTCCAGCATCGTGAGGTAGTTGGGGAGGCCGAGGGTTTTGGAATCCTCATAGTGGATGCTCCCCTGCTCGCGCGTGGTGTCGAACCACACGGGGGAGCCGGCGGCTTCCGCGGCCTGCCGGTACTTCGCATCGGAACGGTATGCCGCGGAGTCCACCACCCTGCCGCCGCGCGGCGCGCCCGTGTAATCCACCTCGCCGAAATCGTCGAAATCGCTCACGATCTCCAGATCGCTGATGTTATAGGGCATCGCCATCTGGAACAGGGTCGTCTCGATCTGCTGCTTGTAGCCGTCGTATTTCCGCCGGTCGGCCGCGCTTTTCATTCCGGCCTGGCGAAGCTCCCGGCACTGTAGCAGAAGCGAACGCAGCTGCGCGTTGATGCTGATCTGGGTCGCCAGCCCCTCGTACCGCGAAAAGGTTTCGTCCAGCGTGGCAACCAGATCGCTCAGCACCTGGCGCGTGCTCTGCGAGATGCTCTTGTCGAGGCCCCGCGAGCTGACGGTGTAGGAAAGCATGCCGATGGTGAAGTTGGTGGTGATGATAATGGCAAGCATAATGACGAGTAGCCTTTTGTAGATGCTGTAGCGCCGCAACCCGTCGATGAGGGACTGTAGAATTTTTTTCATGCCCCACCCGTCATCCGTGCTGCGCATCCGTCGCCACATGGCAGCGGTACCGGTACTCTTTGGGGGTAAGCCCCGTTTTTTCCTTGAATACCTTGCTGAAATGCTTGGGGCTGTCGTACCCCACCATCTCGCTGATGTCGTAAATTCGCAGCGACAGATCCGAGAGCAGCCGCTGGGCGTTAGCCACCCGCACGCCCGTCAGATAATCCGAAAAACTCTCGTCCGTCTTTTCCTTGAACAGTTTGCTCAGGTACACCGGGTGGACGAAGGCGATCTCCGAGAGCTTCTGCAGCGTGACCTCCTCGCCGTAATGGGCGTCGATATAGGCGAGCACCGTTTCGATCACGGGGCCGACCGGCTTGGGGAAATCACGGCTGCCCGCACGTTCCGCCTGTGGGCGGGCGCGCTCCTGGAGCAGCAGCCGGCGCTCCTCCGTCTCTTTTTCGATGACTCCCCTCAGACGCGTGAACATGGCACGCAGCTCGTCAAAATCCACGGGCTTCGTAAGATAATCGAACGCGCCGATATGCAGCGCTTCCTTTGCGTAATGGAACTCAAAATGCCCGCTTAAGACGACCGCCTTGATATAGGGATTGACGAGCAGCGCGTCCTGAATCAGTTCGAACCCGCCTCGCTCCGGCATCACAATGTCAGTGAGCAGGACGTCCACCTTTTCCGTCTCCACGATGCCGATAGCTTTCTGAGCCGAAAGCGCCGTTCCGATTACGGTGTACCCCAGCGCGGCCCAATCCACGTACGTGGTGAGCCCCTCCAGCGCGATGCTGTCGTCGTCCACTAAAAGCAAAGATAACATGCCCTCACACTCCCATCTGCCGTGCTGCCTTCTGCCGCGCCCCCGGAATCTTCCCCCATTATTCCAGCGGATCCGTTCCATCCCCCGGTAAAAACGCATCCGGTATCACCGAATAATCAATCTTGCATAAATTCATCTTTCTATGTGAGGAGATTATGTTTTTTATATCACATTGCTTCCTGTTCGTCAAGTGCCCCCTCCGGGCGTGACGGGTGTCGTTCCCCGAACGCCGCGGCCTTCCGTTGTCCGGTCGATGGCCTCCAGCAGTTCCACCCGCCTTTGATGGCGGCCGCCCTCGAAGGAGGCGCGGAGCCATTGATCGACGATCATCTTGGCAAGCTCGCTTCCCACCACGCGCGCGCCGAACGCCAGCACGTTGGTGTTGTTGTGTTCCCGCGAAAGCTTTGCCGAATACGGCTCGCTGCAGACGACGGCCCGAACCCCCCTCACCCGGTTTGCGGCCAGGGAAATGCCGACTCCGGTGCCGCAGATTACGATGCCCAGGCCGGCTTCGCCCGAGGCGACCGCCCTGCCCACCCGTTCGCCGTAGACGGGGTAATCGCACCGCTCGGCGCTGTCCGTCCCCAGGTCGGCGATTTCATAGCCGCATTCCCTGAGGTATGCGGCCACCTGCCTTTTTAATTCCAGCCCGACATGGTCACTGCCCATCGCAATTTTCAATATGATCTCCTCTTTCCAAAGCGCGCAATTCGGTGAAAACCTGCGCATAGGGTTTTCCCCTGCCGAAAAGCGCCGACGTTCCCAGAACGAATCCGTCCACTCCTTTTGCTTCCAGCTCCGCGATTTTTTCCGGCGAACAGGCTCCGTCCACCAGCAGCCGGTACCCGTATGCGCCGCGGTATTTCAGCAGCCTGTTGATTTTTCCGTTCACAAAGGGAAGATAGCTCTGCCCGGCGAAACCGGGATTGACCGTCATCACCAGAACATACTGCACAAGGGGCAGCAGCAGTTCCACCTGTTCCACCGGAGTGCCCGGGTTCAGGGCGATCCCGGCCCGGACGTTCCGGTCCAAAATCTGCTGCAGCGTCCGGGGGGCGTGGCAGCCCGCCTCGACATGGATGGTGATCACGTCCGCCCCCGCCTCGGCGATGCGGTCGATATAGCGCTCCGGCGCGTCGATCATCAGATGCGCGTCCACCGGCTTCCGGGCCGTTTTCGCTATGCAGGCCAGGTCCTGCAGGCCCATCGCGAAATTGGGCACAAAATGACCGTCCATGATGTCTACGTGGAACATATCGGCGCCGGCCTCTTCCAGCGCCTCCACTTCCCCCTTCAGGTTGCCGTAATCCGCGCACATCATGGAAGGGCACAGCAGTTTTCTCATCCCGCATTCCTCCGCTTTATTTGTCTCCAGGCAAGCAGGCCGGCGCCGATCACCCCGTTCTCGTCCGCCGCCCCGGAAAACGCGAAACGGAGCCGTTCAAAGGGAAGCGGCTTTCGCGCATGCTCCAGGATTCTTTGCCGGAGCGCCTCCATCGGGAAGCCCGGGAGAGAGAGTACGCCGCCGCCCAGAACGACGATTTCCGGGTCCAGAATATTGATTTCCGCGGCAATGGGCAGCGCAAGGTGCGCCACATAGTCGGCCAGTTCCGGGGCGTCCGCGTGTTCCGCAAACAGCGTTCGGATTCCAGTGCCGGGGAACCGCTCCTTTTGCAGCCGTTCCAGGTATTTTCCCCCCACCAGCTCCTCGGCGCAGCCGGTGTTGCCGCAGCTGCAGGCTATGTTGGAATCCCACGCCGGAATATGCCCGAGTTCCCCCGCGGCTCCGTGATTTCCGGTGATCGGCCTGCCGTCGATCGCGACGACATTCCCGAGCCCCGTGCCCACATAGTAAGCCAGAACGATGCCGGAAAGATCGAGGCCGAGGCGCTTGCAGTCGTATTCAAAAAGCATGGAAACGTCCCTGTCCAGAAAGACGGGAACGCGGAAATGCCGCGCCAACTGCCGCCCGACGTTCACGCCGTTCAGGCCGGCGATGTTCGGCGCGTTCAGCACGACCTCACGGGCGGCATCCAGAACGGCGGGCAGGCCGACGCACACGCCGGCCGCATTCTGCTCGGCCCCGTGCCTGCGCAGATACTCGTCGATAAAGCGGCAAAGGTTCTCCGCAGAGTTTCCGAAGAGGATGTCGCCTTGCGGCCTTTGCTCCAGGGCGTCCCCTTCCCCCGTTTCATCCACCAGCCCGATGCGGAGCTTCGTTCCTCCGATATCTACCCCGACGATAGTGGGTTTCATCTCTTTATTCCTTTCCAAGCAATCACGGATAACCGGGGGTGCGTGCTGCCCGGCAGGCGGGCAATCCGCACCCCCGAATACGGGGATACCGTTTTTCATTACGCCAGGAGGTTCGGTTCGCCGTCTTCCCTGCGCATATCGATAATCGCTTTCATGTACTGCCCGTATTTGGTCGTCAGTTCTTCCTGGGCCTCATCATACCGGCTCATCGGATAGATTTTAACGGGAACGTTTAGGAACTTCCATGCGCCCGACGCCAGCAACTGCACCGAGTTGCGGGCGCCCGCCTCGCTTAGGACCCGTTCGCGCGGGTGCGTGCTCAGGCATTCGATGGCCTTCACATTGAGCTGCCGGACATCCACCAGCCGCTTGCCGCCCGTATGGTAGGCCCCGATGCATAGCTGGCCGCATTCCTTGGTGAGGTTGATGGCCAAGTCCAGCGAGTCATCCGTTTCCGCCCACTCCATCACCACGTCGAAGCCCGGAAAATTCCCGCCGAGGTACTTCTTCTTCGCTTCGTCCACGAGCAGTGTCTCGTCCGCGCCGAAGCGCCTTGCGTTTTCCAGGCATTCGTTTCGGATATCGATGGCCACTACGCGTGCGCCGTGGGTTTTCAGCAGGCTGATGGCGCCGCAGCCCATATAGCCGCAGCCCACAATGCAGACGGTCGTGCCCGGCATGGCCGTTCGGGTTTTGCTTACCGCGCTCATGATACAGGCCAGCGGCTCGAGGATCAGGTCTTCGTCGCGGACGCCGTCCGGCAGCTTGACGACGATATCCTTCCGGGGGTCCGCCGTGGCGTATTCGACCATTCCGCCGGAGCCCGGCATCGTGCTGCCCCACAGGCCGCTCACCCGATCCCCCACGGCAAAGTCTTCGACATTTTTCCCGACCTTTTCGACGATGCCCATCGGCTCATGGCCGAATGCGTCGCCGGCCTTCGCCACCGACCAGTCGTAATGCTCGGACCGGCAGACGCCGACATATTTCAGATGAATCAGGATCTGGTCGTCGTTGGGGGACACCATCGGAATCTCCCGGATGACGTTTTTTTTCGGGCCCGCGGCTACAACGTGTTTCATCATGAATTCCTCCAAGTTCCATTCGCCCCGCGGGGACTTCGCTCCGTCGGGGCATTTTCGTTCGATCGGCCGTCGGACGCGCCGGCCCCCTTTTCATACGGGGAAGCGCGGGCGCGTTCACCGCTCTTGCAATTTCCGTAAAAAGTCGGCGCTGATGCGGGCGTCCTCCATCGCGGCTCCGGTGGGGTGCTCATCCTGCTCTGCAATGAGCCATTCGGCACCCGCATCCTCCGCCGCCCGGAGGATAGCGGTAAAGTCCTGCACACCGCCGCCCAGCGGACGGAAGCCGAAGCCGGTGGAAGGAGTATCGTCTGCCCCCTGTATCCCGATGAGTTGATACATGTTCGCCGATTTTGCGCCGGCATAATCCTTCAGATGCACGAGGGGCGACCTCCCGGTATATTTCCGGATATAGGCCGCGGGGTCCTCTCCGCACACCCTGATCCAGCAGGTATCCAACTCCGTCTGCAAAACGGCGGCGGGAACCGAATCATAAAGAACATCCAGTGCGTAGCGGCCGTCGGGCATCCGCGCAAACTCAAAATCGTGGTTGTGGTAAAGCAGGGAAACGCCCTTTTCGGCACAGACTTGGCCGATCCTGCGGATGTTTTCAACCACCTCTTCAAACCGCCCGGCGCCGGGCCGGTATTCTTCCGTCAGGTAGGGAACGGCGAGGTAGGAGCAGCCGATTTCTACATACCGGCCGATCGTGCCGTCCGTATCGTCCAGGAGCTCCGCATACGGCACATGAGCGGAAATCGGCCGGAGGCCGGCATTTTGGATGGCCGCACCGATCTCCCGCGGCGTATGGCCGTAGAGCCCGGCCAATTCGACGCCGTCATACCCCATCCGCCGCACCTTCGCCATTGCCCCCGGAAAATCCTTTTCGGCGTCGTCCCGGATCGTATATACCTGCAACCCAAGAAGCATTTTTTTCATCTGTCTATCCGCCTTTCTATCGGCACCGGCACTTTCGTCAAGAAGCGCCGGGCATTGTTCGCACCAAAGCGCGAAGCCCCTCCGCGGGGTCGCCGGCGGGGAAATATTCCAGCCCCATAAAACCCTGAAACCCCGCCCGGTCGATTCTTTCAAAAAGATAGCGGTAATTGAGCTCTCCGCTGCCCGGCTCGTGCCGCCCAGGCACACCCGCCGCGTGAAAATGGCCGATCTTCCCGATATTCCGCACGATGTTCGATGTGAGATTCCCCTCCGTAATCTGCTGGTGATAGAGATCGAACAACAGCTTCACGTTCGGGCTGCCCACCTCCCCGATGATGTCGAACCCTTCGAGGGAACTGGAAAGGTAATATCCGGGGTGGTCCACCTTTGTGTTGAGCGGCTCCACAAGCAGCGTGACGCCCGCCGGCTCCAGCAGCCCGGCGGATGCCCTCAGGCCCTCCACGATGCTGCGGCGCTGGCTTTCGCGGCTGCAGCCCGTGTCGCCGCCCACCTGCGTGATCAAGGAACGGCAACCGAGATATTGCGCGACTCCAACGGATTCCTCCAACCCGCGCAAATACTCCTCCCGGCGAGCGGGGTCGGCCAAGCTGACCATTTTCGTGCAAAAAGCCGCCACGGTGAGCCCCAGTTCCTGCGCGGTCCGTTTTAGCTCCGCGGTATCCTTATCCCACCAGGACCAGAACTCGAACGCGCCTATGCCGGCGGCGTTCAGCGCTCGGAGGCTTTCCGCCCGGTTTTTGCCTGCAAAGACCGCGTCGATACAAACGGAGAGTTTCATGCAAACATTCCTTTCTTTCCGCGAGTAATTGGGCCGAACATGGTATCGAAACCATTCGGAAAACACGGCCTTATAAGAAATATATCTATTGATATATGCCAATATTTCCAATCTATATCATATATAATAAGGAAATAGTGCTGCATATATCGCAATATATTTTTTGTTTTACGATTCTCATCTGACCAAATCAATTTTTTATGTGGTTACGTTTTCACATTGCGACAAAAAAACACATCTATCCCTTGCGCAAAGCAAAAAACAGAACGGTTCTCTCCCGGCAGAGGCCCGCGCCCGACGGGGTTTCACGACGGCCGCCGCCGCGCCGTTATTCCCTGTGGGCAGAGGCGTTTTGCCGGATATCCTTTACCGAGCCCCGGTCAATGAAAATCGGGCTCAGCGTAACGGTTTTGGCAACCTTTCGCCCCTCCCGGTTCCGCTCCTCCAGGAGTTTGATTGCGGTGTCGCCGATTTCATCCAACGGAAACGCGACCGATGTGACCGGCGGCGCAAGATGCTGCGAGAGCGTGTTGTCGTACCCCACGATCGAAATATCGTCGGGCACGCGCAGCCCGCGGACGTAAAAATACTGGAGCGCGCCGGCTGCAAAGAGATCGGAAGCCACAAAAATCGCCGTGGGCGGCGTTTCGCGCTCCATAATCTCCTTTACGGCTTCATACCCATAGGAAAAGCTGTAATCCGGCATCCTTTTTACAATGCCGCCGTCGAGAGGAATGCCGGCCGCCTCCAGGGCGTCGCGGTAGCCTCCGAAGCGATCCCTTTCCACTGGATGATCGGCCGCGGAACCCACAAATCCAATGCGGCGGTGCCCTTTCTCCAGCATATGGGCCGCCGCCATATAAGAGCCCTGCAGATTATCGACCAGCACCTGGTCCACGCAGGGAATGTGCCGGCCGCGTTCAATCATAACGATCGGGATATCCATCTTCGCCACACGCCGGATCGCCGCATCGTCCAGCAAGGAGTCCGCCGTATAAATGATCCCTTCCACCATGCTGCCGATCATCTCATTGAGATGCCGCAGCTCTTTCTGGGGGCTGTTCTGGGAGATCAGCTGGAGCACATTGTAATTCTTCTTATCGGCGGCCTTATCCACAGCCTCACTGATAAGGGCAAAAATCGTGTTGCTATCGGAAAGCGGCACCATATTGCCAATCAGATTGCTTTTGCGGTTTTTCAGGTTTTGAGCCATTTTGTTGGGAATATATCCGAGTTCTTTGATCGCTTTTTCTACACGTTGGCAGCTTTCAGCGGAGACATAACCGCTCTTATTGATCACACGTGTCACCGTAGCCGGAGAAACCCCCGCCGCATGAGCGATGTCGACAATCTTAATAATAGGAACCTTCCACCTCCTGCGGAGCCAATTAAAGCACATGTGATTTCGTTTTCATATCGATTGATTTTAGTATATATGCCCTATTTCGATTTGTCAATAGCTTTTTACACGGCGGGAGGAAAGTGCCGGAATTTTAGCGTCCGGCAAGACGGTGCGGCAGCTGTTTTTCGCGCTCAGATACTTTTGCTTCAAACCGACCTTCCGAACGGCTCCGGCATTCCCCGGCGGGCGCTTTTCACAGGGTGCCGATCAGCACCGTGTCCGAATTGAACGGACATATTTGAAGGATGCTGCCGTCCTGCGTTTTTTCAAACCGGGGGGTAAGAATCCGTTTTCCCGTGCTGATGATGTAGATCGGGTCGAACGCGGCGAACCGGCGCACGACATATTCCGTATAGGGGCGAACCGCTTCAAAAGGCATGGGCTTCTTTCGCTGCCCATCCGAAGCCCAGGTTCCGGGGACATAATTGTACCATAAAAGCACCAGAGCGGGAATAAAGCCCCTGTCCCGCGCCATCCGGAGAAACGTGCAGGCCCTGTCGAAATACCGGTCGTCGATCGCCGAATAGTCGTATTCGCCATCCCCGGTTTTCCGGAACGGGAGCGCTTCGGGCGTATGCTCGCTCGCATCCCACTGCGGCAGAGCATTGATCTGCAGCACGTTGAACCCCTGTCTTTTCCGAAAGTCCAGGTATTCCTCCCGCTCCTTCTCTCCAATCGTCCGTTGTGCGTTTCCCCTGTTTGGCGGCCGGCTTTTCCGCGGGCGGCAGCGCATGTCGAATATGTTAAAATTGAGTACGTTTTGTTAATATGCCCGCATTGAAAGTTTGAAATATAAAATTATAGTTAATATGTAAATATTTACATATTTGTTTCGCAGGGAGGCGGTGAGAAAAACGGTGAGCTTCACCAGGAGCGTCGTGGCCGGTTCCTTTCCATGCTTCTCAACTCCGCGCGAAATTCCGGGGAAACCAAACCGCTTGTGTGAAAAGGAGTGTTTGAAAAGATGAAGTTCAGAAAATTCCTCTCTGCACTGCTGACGGCCGCTCTTTTGGGAACGGGCACCCTGCTGCCGATGCGCACGCGCGCCGACATCCCGGTGACCATCGGCGATTCCGTGAGCGTCAAGCTAGGCTCCGACTATGCCGAAAGCGGCATGTCGGCCTGGGGCGGCGACGGCGCGGCGGTGCAGAAGACCTACGACGGCGTAAACGGCCTCGAAACCTGCCCGCCGTGGCCCGGCGCCGAATACATCTACGCGAATGTGGGGGATTCGTTTATCAGCGGCGGGACAAACGCCGTGTACATCGCCCTTCAATACTATGACGGCGGCGCGGCCGGAACGGCCTTCTCGATCAGCTACGACGGGGCGAGCAGCGCCTGGAAGGGCACCGCCGCCACCGCGCTCGGCGGCACCGACGCGTGGAAGACGGTGACCTATGCGGTTCCCGACGCAAAATTCGCCAACAGTGAAAACGGCGCGGATTTCCGCATCGACACCTCCGGCAACGTGTGTTTTTCGCAGATCACGGTGACCAAATGTACGGGTGAATTCACGCCCGCGTCCATCAGCGCGTCGCCATCTTCCATCACGATCGGCCTTTACGGCAGCCCGGCGCTTTCCGCGACGGTGTTCGACCAGAACGGCGCCGTAATGAGCGGCCAGAGCGTGACGTGGACAAGCGGCGACGCCTCCGTCGTTACGGTGGACGGCGGCGGCAGGCTCACCGCCGTCGCCCCCGGCACCGCGACTGTCACGGCCGCCTGCGGGAGCCTTACCTCGCCGGTGAGCGTAACGGTGAGCGCCGATATGCCCGTGAGCGTCGTCTTCGGCGGCAACAACGCCGCCGATAACGGCATCAACGTGTGGACGGGCGACGGTTCGGGCTACACCGTCGATACCTACGGCGGGGTCACCGGCTGGCAGACGAAGCCCGGCTACGGCGTCATCTACGGCAATGTCAGCGACAGCTACATATACGGCGGCCACCACAAGGTGGAAGTCGCCATCGAATACTACGACGCCCAGCTCGACGGCAAGCAGGATTTCGGCATCACGTACGATTCCCTGGCGGCCACGTGGGCTTCCTCCGCCGCTACCACCACGTACCTGACGGGCACGAACACCTGGAAGACCGCCACGTACGTGCTCGACGACGCGAAATTCGCCAACGGTGAAAACGGCGCGGATTTCCGCATCTTCACAAGCGACTCCGACGTCTGCATCCACAGCGTCACGGTGACGCGGATCCCCATTCTGACGATGGACGGCGGCAGCGCCCAGCCAGGCAATATCTTTACAAGCGGCACCACACCCGCGATTAGCCTGACTTTCGGCAATCAGTTCGATACCGCCGAGAATCTCGGCGTGACCTATCAGGCCGTCAACTCCGCGGGGAGCGACGTGGCGGACGGCCAGCTCGGCGTGAGCCTTGCGGCCGGGCAGGAGGGCGACGTGCAGACCGTCGCGCTCCCGAGCCTGCCCAAGGGCACCTATCGGCTCAAGGCGGCGGCCGAAAACGGCGACGGTTCGCAGACGGTGAATACCACCGTCAACTTCAGCGTCATCACGGATCTTGCCGGCAAAGACATCGCGCAGTTTTTGGGGCAGAATCACGTGCCGGTGGATTGCTACCAGAGCGAAAATCAGCAGCTCGCCTGGATCTTCAGTCAATCCGGCGCGACGCGCAGCCGCGCGGCGCTGGTGTACCTCACGAACGACACGTCGCAGTCCGGCCTCGATACCTTCGTCCAGAACGTGAAGAACACGGTGACGCAGGACGACGGCAAGATCCAGTATTTCGAAGTCGGCAACGAGTCGAACTCCAGCGGCGGTTTTTCCGCCCGGCAGTACTTCGACCAGCTCAAGCTCGCCTACGCGGCGGTAAAGAGCGTCGATCCGAACATCAAAGTCGTCATGGGCGTGGCGTTCGGCTACGACGCGAACTGGCTCAAGGCCGTCATTGATCTCGGCGGGCTCGATTATTCGGACGCGGTTTCCTTCCACCTCTACAGCGGCCTGAACCCGGAACAGGAGAACCTCGTCGCGGATTTCCAGGACCTGCACGATTACATTCTCGGCAAGAAGCCCGGCAGCAGCTACGACCTGCTCCTCACCGAGACGGGCTACGCCACGCAGGATGCGGGCTGGGGCGGCATGAGCGAGCTCACCTCGGCCGCCTATGCGGCGCAGCTCTATGTCACGGGCTTCATCCATCAGGATCTTATCAAGGAGATCGACTGGTACGACTTCATGAACGACGGCACCGATCCGACCTCCTATGAAACAAACGGGGGCATTATCCGCGCGGATTACACCGCCAAGCCCTCGTTCGTGGCGTTCAACGCGGCGGCAAGCGAGCTTGCGGGCGCGGCCTATACGGCCTCCTATAACACGCTCGACCAAAACCTCCGCGTCTACAAGTTCCATCGTTCCACCGATAATAAGGACGTCTACGCCATCTGGTCGAACGGCGACCCGGAAACGGTGAGCCTGAACCTTGGCAGCGGCACGGCGCTGGTGGGCGACATGTTCGGCAACTTCAGCACCTACGCGGCGGTGAACGGCGCCGTGACGCTGAACGTCGCCGAGCAGCCCGTCTACGTGGAGGGCAGTTTTTCGCAGGCGCCCACCCTTTCCGCCGCGGCGTTCACCACCGATGTGGCGAGCGTTTCGGCCGCGCCGGGCGACGACATTACCATCCATGTCAACCGTTCGGCGGACGCCCAGGCCCTCTCGGGCACGTACGCGGTGACGCTGCCCGCGGGCTGGACGCTCGAATCCGGAGGCACGTTTGAGGCGGGCAGCGCGACGGATACGCTCGTCGTCGCCGTGCCCGATACGGCCGCGGCCGGCACAAGCTCGATCACCATCGTTCCGCGAGACGATTCCGGAAACAGCTATGCGGCCCTTTCCGTTTCGGCGACGATCATCGAGCCCTCGGTCATCCAGGTGCAGCCCGAGGTAAACGCCGACGGCACGGGCTACATGCTGGCGGTGAACGTCACGAACAAGAGCGGCAAGCTGACCCTGAGCGGCGGCAAGGTAACGGTTCTTGAACCGACGGGCATGGCGGGCAGCCGGACATTCTCCGCCGTCGCCCCGGATTCCACGGCCACCGTGACCTTCCCGTTTTCCTCCCTCAGCGCGTACACCCCCACCAGCGTGAAGCTGCAGATCGACCGCGACGACGGAACCTCCGAGGTCGTGACGCGCAGCATGACCTCCCTCACGGCCGTGAAGGCGGATACGGCGCCCACGATCGACGGCACGTACGACGCCGCCGAATGGGCGAACGCCCGGACGTTTGAGTTGGACCAGGCCTCCCAGGCGGTGAATATTCCGAACTGGACCGCGGACTTCCTGAGCGCCACCGGCTATGTGAAGTGGGACGACAATAACCTCTACCTCGACGTGAAGGTAACGGACCCCACAAACTACAACACGTACGCCGCCGGCTCGAACTGGATGGGCGATTCCGTGCAGTTCTCCATCGACCCGGGCCGCGGCCAGGGGTACGGCGTGCTGCCGCACACCGAAAACAACATCGCGCTGCGCTCGGATGGCGGCGGGGTTACCGCAACCGGCGGTTTTGGCGCCGGCGGCCTTTCCGACAGCGACATCCAGGTGACGCGCGACGACGCGACAAATACCACCAACTACGAGATGGCGATCAGCTGGACGGATATCCTGCCCTCCGGCATGGCGCCGTACGCGGGCATGGATCTCGGCTTCTCGCTGCTTGTCAACGACAACAACGGCACGGGGCGCCTCGGCTGGATCCAGTACATGAGCGGCATCGGCGCGGGGAAAGACCCGACCCTTTACGGCGACCTGATTCTGGCGGGCCAGACCTCCCTGAACATCGGCCAAGCCTCAGCCCCGGCCTCAATATCGGTGAGCCCGTCATCGGTGACAGTCACCGCGGGCTCCTCCCAGGCCGTTTCCGCCACGGTGTTCGATCAGAACAGCCAGCCGATGAGCGGCCAGGCCGTCGTCTGGACGAGCGCGGATCCTACCGTCGCGGCAGTTGACTCAAGTGGCAACATCACGGGCGTCACTGCCGGCACCACGACGGTGACGGCGGCTTGCGGCAGCCTGAACGCCGCCGTGAACGTCACGGTGACGGCCGCGCCCAAGGCGACTACGCTGGAGGCCGACCCATGCTCGATCCTGATGGCAGTGGGCGCCATGCGCCAAATCAAGGCCGCGGTGTACGACCAGTTCGGCGGCGCCTTCGGCAGCGCTGTGAGCTTTACGAGCAGCAATCCGTCGGTCGCCTCGGTGGCGGCCGACGGCACCGTCACGGCGGGCCTGCCGGGCTTTACCGTCATCACGGTGACAGGCGCCGGCCTGACGGCAAAGGTGCCGGTCACCGTCCCCGGCGGCGGCACCACGATCGCCCGCGTCGATTCCTCCACGGCGCCCGGCAGCAGCCGGTGGTTCGATTACAATTCGGATAACAAGTACCCGTTCCTCTCGTTTACCGGCGGCGGCTGGTGGAGCGATTCGTGGGCCTGGATGTATACGGGCGTCGGCAGCGACCCCGGCAGCAACCCCGACCACGTCGATTTCACCTTCACCGGCAATTCCATCCGTGTCAACCTCAGCAGGTTCAACGGCGGTGGCAAGGCGAACGTCTACCTTGACGGCACGCTGATCGGGACGTACGACACGTACCTGAACATCCCCGACATCCAGCGCGACGGCTTCGTGTGTGAGAAGGACGGTCTTGAGGACGGCCAGCACACCGTGAGCGTCGCAGTGGCCGGAAAGTCCGTTTCGGGCAACGCGTACGATCTGATTAACGCGTTCGAGTACACCACGGGCGAATCCATCTCGGTTCCGCCGATGGCGGCAGACGTGCTTGTCGATCTGCCCTCCGCCACCCTGCCGGCGGGCGGCACCGCCACGGCGAGCGCCGCGGTGGTAGACCAGAACGGCCAGCCAATGGCGGGCGCATCCGTTGCCTGGTCGAGCAGCGACGAAAGCGTCGCCACGGTTGACGCAAACGGCGTCGTCACGGCGGTAGCGCCCGGCACGGCCACCATCACCGCCGCAAGCGGCGGCGTCTCGGGCAGCGTCAGCATCACCGTTTCGAACCCGACGCCGGCGGCGGCATCCGTTACGGTTACGGCGCCCACGACATCCCTGTCGGCGGGCGGCACCACCGTGGCGAGCGCCGCAGTGGCAGATCAGTTCGGCCAGCCCATGGCCGGCGCGGCCGTTACCTGGTCGAGCAGCGACGAAAGCGTCGCCACGGTTGACGCGAACGGCGTCGTCACGGCGGTAGCGCCCGGCACGGCCGTCATCACCGCCATGAGCGGAAACGTCTCCGGCACGCTTACCGTGACGGTTTCGTCTTCGACGCAGGTGGCCACGTCCATTTGGGTTGCGGCGCCTTATACGCTTCCGGATCACGACGGCCAGCTTCAGCTTGCGGTAGGCGGTACCGTCGCGCTGGACGTAGCGGTGCGCGATTCGAACGGCCAGACCATCGAGGGAGCGGCCGTGACGTGGTCGAGCAGCGACGAAAGCGTCGCCACGGTTGACGCAAACGGCGTCGTCACGGCGGTCGCGGCCGGAGCGGTCTTTATCTCCGCAGCGAGCGGCGGCGTTTCCCGCAATCTCTATCTGGACGTTCCGGACCCCGCCGTTCAGGTAGTACCCTATTCCCAAACGACGGCGATGGCTTCGAGCGTCAATTACTGGGATCAAGGGAGTGTGGCGGCAAACGCCGTCAACGGCAATCTTTACGACAGTTGGAGCTCCGACGATAATTCCAACAGCTTCCCTCAGTGGATCTCGGTTGACCTCGGCCAGACCTACGACGTTTCGCAACTCAAGCTCACCAACATCTATTGGACCGGTTATATCACCGGCCACGAGATTTGGGTCAGCGAAAACGGCACCGATTGGACGAAGGTTTTCACCGGAACCTGGAACTGGAATTTCAATACGCAAAACGCCCAATGGGTGGAGGATCATTTCACCCCCGTACCCGCACGGTATGTCAAGTTGGTTATCAACTCTGCGGAGAAGCCGGACGGCTCATCCGCCACGATCAGCCAGATCAACGAGCTGCGCATCGGCTATGTGAGCGGCTCCGGGACGCCGGCGGCGGCCTCCGTTACGGTTACGGCGCCCACGACATCCCTGTCGGCGGGCGGCACCATTGCGGCGAACGCCGCAGTGGCAGATCAGTTCGGCCAGCCCATGGCCGGCGCGGCCGTTGCCTGGTCGAGCAGCGACGAAAACGTCGCCACGGTTGACGCAAACGGCGTTGTCACGGCGGTAGCACCCGGCACGGCCGTCATCACCGCCATGAGCGGAAACGTCTCCGGCCAAATCACCGTGACGGTTCATGCGGCACCGTCCGCGCCCGCCTCCCCGGCGCCTGCTCCCATCACGGTTACGGGAACAAGCACGGCAAAAAGCGACGGCACTACGGCTATCCAGGCGACGATTCCGGCTTCCGGCACCAACACCTCCACGGTTTCCAGCGTCAGCGCAGTGCTCGGCAACGTAACGGTCACCGTTCCCGCCTCGGTGCTGAACGATGCGCTGGGCGGCGGCTCCTCGCTCAGCCTAATCCAGTCGGCGCCTTCAGACGCAACGCAGAAGCAATTCCAGGTCGCGGCGGGCGATACCGGTCTTGCGGCGCTCGCCGCCTGGGACATTGACCTGACACGCTCCGCCGGCGACGGTACCTCCGCTCCCGTACACGACTTAAACGGCAATGCCACCGTTTCCATCCGCCTGACGGCGGAGCAATTGATACAACTCAAGGCAGTTTCGGATCTGAAGCTTTGCTACTACGACCCCTCCGCCGGCACGCTGAGCGATATGGGTGCCGTGTTCGACCTTGCGGCCGGAACGGTTACCTTTACCACCAAGCATTTCAGCACCTATGTCATCACTTCCGCGGCACAGAATACGCCGATCGGCGTACTTTATGCCTCCCAGGTGCAAAAACTGGGCTGGCTCGGCGCGGCGGCCGACGGCGCCCTTTCCGGCACCACCGGCAAAAGCCTGCGCGACGAAGCGGTTACCGTCAGGCTGACCGGCACGCTTCCCAAGGGAGCCTCCATCGTATACCAATCCCATGTGCAGAAATCCGGCTGGCTGCCGGCCGTTTCGGACGGAGCGGTGGCGGGCACAGCCGGGAAGGCTCTGCGTCTTGAGGCCCTGCGCATCACGCTGAAAGGTCTTACCGGCTACGCGGCGAAGTACCGCGTCTATGTGCAGAGCAAGGGCTGGCTCGGTTGGGTGACCACGGAAAACGGCACGGATATTTCCAAGGCGGCGGTTGCCGGCACCACCGGCAAGGGCCTGCGCATCGAGGCGCTCGAGATCCAGGTGGTCAAAACAACCTGACTTCCAACGTCAGTTTGTCCAGAGCCCTCGCAAGCCGGAAGCATAAAATAAGAGGCTGCCGCAAAGCTTTCATTTTGCGGCAGCCTCTTTATTGATAAAGCCAGCCTTTTCGTGTGCCGATGCCGGCCGTAAACCCGGCACTACCGCACTGATGGTACGGACACGGAGAAAGCCTTCTTCGGAAAAGCCAGGTTCGATAAACTCGCAAATGCCTTTTGATAAACGCATCCATCAGGGAATATACCTCTTCGCTCCAGAGCCCCGCCGTCCCGTGATCCGCGCCCCTCATTTTGTAGAATTCAACTTTCTTGCCGCAGCGCTTCAAATGCTCGTACAACAGGACGCTCTGCCGGAGCGGCACGATCCGGTCTTTGTCGCCGTGCAGAATCAGCATGGGCGACACGGGCTTTTCGGCCGAGATATGTTCCATGGGGTTCGAGAGCCTTGTGATTTCAGGGTGTTTCTTCATAGAATCGATGCTCAAAAGCGTGCATTAGATGCTCTCGGGCGAGCTGTGGTCGCAGATGCTCGGAAATTTTTAGCATCCTGGATCTGCGCGGGGAAAACCGCCGTATCCGAAGGCCTGTATTCGACGAGCGCCACAACGTACCCCAGCCTCGCGAACCTCGAAACTGCGGGATATCGAACCGAACGTTCTGCTTCCTCCAGTCCGAGCCCTGCACGTAAACCACGAGCGGGTGGCGCTGCCCTTCGCCTCCGGCGCGCGAAAGCGGCACAAAAATCTGCAGCGTCAGATGAGAGCAATTATAAAGTTATACCCGCGGTATGTCCGCGATCAATTTCGTATCATGAAAGACTGCGCCGTCAGATACGAAAAGCCGGAGTTCGAAAAAGCCATGGCTTACTGCATCGCGCGGGATCTGCACAGCGCCACCGATCTCAGGGATACGCTCGAGTTTTTAAAACAGAGTTGCCAAAACCTCAGCCTGACGCGATTCAGCTTCCTGAGAAATACCTCGCGCACACAACAAAAACCGGTCCGCTTGAGAAATACCTTTCAGGGAAAGCAGCGCCTCGCATTGTATTTCCGTATCGGTTTGTGGGTATGGTTCAGGAAGTTACGAGCGTGTTTTTTTCAAGCCCGCTAAGACGCGCTACGAGAACGCCAGCACGCCGAGGAAAACGGCCATCACCGCCGCGTCGGACGCGAGCGGAACCAGCCCGTCCCAGTAGCTCGCCTGGGCATCAAGGCGATAATAGAGCACATAGCACACCACGCCCGCCGCGGTGGCAAGGCCGACGAGCACAGCAAGCGCAACCGTGCGCCCGGGGCCGAAGCGCCCCGCGCCGCGCAGCGCGGCCACGGCGCAAAGCTGTGCCGCCGCCCATACGAGCATGATGAGCAGCTCCGACGTAACGGGCCGGTGGAACGCGGCCTTTGTGACGAGCAGCAGAATCAGATACAGCGCGAGCGCGCCCAGCAGAATGGGCCCCGAAAGTCCGCCGCCGGAAGCCGCGTTCAGCGCGCGGACGGAAAGCGCCAGCAGCACGAGCGCAGGCAGGCCCGTGGCAAACGCCAGCGCCAGCAGCGCCCACCCGGAGGAAAGTCCCGGCGAGCCGTGCCGGAAGCAGATGAGCCACCAGGCCATGTAAAACACGCTGCAGAAAAGCAGCAGGGCGTCGCCCGCAAACAGCATCCAGAGCGGTGCGGTGAACGCGCGAAAGCATCCCATAAAGCGGCCTCCCCGTATGATTTAAGCTTAATAATACGAAACGTATTTTTTGGTTTTGCCGGGCGCGGTCAGTCCCGAATCTCGAACGAGTGCTCGTGTGGGTCGGGCGGCAGCTTTTGCGCGTCCGTATGGTCGATGCGGATATACAGGCTGTTTTCAAGCTTTTGGAGCAGGGCGGCGATTTCGGCCTGCCCGCCCTGCACTTCCATGCTCACGCTGCCGTCGTATTCGTTGCATACCCAGCCCGTGAGGCCAAGGGCGTTCGCAGCGTGGTACGCCCGGAAGCGGAAGCCCACCCCCTGCACCTCGCCGGTAAACCGGTAGCGGACGCGGATTTTCATGGAAACGACCATCCTTTTGCGGAGAAATTGTGCCCAAACGGCGGGCCTATTTCACGGCGGGTTTTGATGCGGATTTTGAATCGTCAATTTATGCAGCGATTTCACAAAATAGCGGCGGAAAGGCGAAACGCTTTGGAAGGAATCCATTTTTCTGAAAATACCATAGTATCAGTGTAGCACAAAATGCCGGCCGCCGAAAGCGCGCCGGCGTTTTTCCGCGCCGCGGAAAAACGGGCCGCCCTCCGCGCACGCAGCTGTGCGGAGGACGGCCCACCGGGTTTTCGCAAAACCGGATTTTCGGGGGAACCGGAGCAAACCGTTCTTTTACCTATCAGCCGGTTTTCTTCCTTTATTCCTTAAATATATTCCTTAAATAGAAAACAGAAAAAATACAACATATAACGTTTCTTTTTGGCGGGACAGGGCGTAGGGAAAGTCCGCGCGCGCATCCGAAAGCCTCCGCGGGTCATCCCTTGACCGCGCCGGCAACGATGCTCGATTGTACCTGGTCGCTCAGGAAGAAGTAGATAACGATGGTGGGCAACGTGGCGATAACCATGCCGGCGCCGATGGCGCCCCAGTTGGTGGCGTATTCGCCCACGAACGACATGATGCCCACGGGCAATGTACGCAATGCGGAATCGTTTACGAACGTATTGGCGAACATCAGCTCGTTCCACGTGCCGAGGAAGGTGAAGATGGAAACGGTGGCGATCGCCGGCTTCACGATGGGCAGGATGATGCGGAAGAACACCTGGTAGACCCCGCAGCCGTCCAGATACGCCGCCTCTTCAATATCCTTCGGGATGGAAGAGTAAAAGCCGCTCAGGATGATGACGCTCATGGGAATGGCGAACGCCACATACGGGATGAGCAGCGCCAGATAGGTGTTGAGGATGTGCGTTTTGTCGAGAATCAGGAACAGGGGCAGCAGCACCGCCTGCAGGGGAATCATGATGCCCAGCGTGAACACGATGAAGGTCACGCCCTTGAGCTTCCATTCCAGCCTGCTGATGGCGTAGGAGCTCATGGCGCTGAGTACGCCGGCCACGACGATGGTGATGGCCGTGTAAAAGACGCTGTTGAGAAAATACCGGAGGATGCCGCCGCCGAGCAGTGCGGTGGAATAGTTCTCAAAGTGCCATACCTTGGGCAGCCCGCATACGTTCGAGCCGAAGATATCGTTGTTGGATTTGAACGAGAACAGAACCAGCCACAGAAGCGGGTAAAGCTGGACGGCGGCCACCAGGAACAGCAGAACCAGCATCAGTGTTTTGGAAAGTTTTCGGTAGTTTCTAACGGTATTGCCGGTATTAAAGGTTTCCATTGACTTTTCCATCGAACTCGACCATCCTTTCCTCTACGCTCCTGCCAGATCCGCTTCCGGTTTTTTGAACAGAAGCTGGAGGACCAGCGTCGCGGCCAGGCATTCCAGCACGATGAACACCGCCTGCGCGCTGCCGTAGCCGTACAGGCGCGAGCCGAACAGGTTTGCGTACATCGCGGTGCTGGGCAGGTCGCTCGAATGCAGAGGCCCGCCGTTTGTCATGACATAGACGAGATCGAAGGACTTGAACGAGCCGGTGAGCGAAAGGATCAGACAGACCTTGATGACGGGCGTCATGAGCGGAACGGTGATGTGGGTCATGGACTGCCAGCTGTTGGCGCCGTCGATGCGCGCCGCCTCGTAGAGATCCTCGGAAATGCCCTTCATGCCCGCGTAGAAGATCAGGATGTACTGACCCACGTACTGCCACACCGCGGGCACCACCGTACAGGCGAAAGCCGTGCCGGTTTGCGCGAGCCAGGGCTCCGCGAACTTGCCGAGCCCCATGCCCCGGAGCAGGGTGTTGAGCAGGCCGTAATCGGCATTGAATATTTTAAGCCACAGCTGGCCGATGACCATGCTCGAAAGAATGACGGGCACAAAATAAACGGTGCGGAAGAATTTTTCGAACCGGACCCCGTTTGAAAGCACCAGAGCCAGCAAAAACGCGATGGGGAGCTGGATGAAGACGGAGGTGCCGGCCAAAATGAAGGAATTCGCAATGGCCTTGTGGAAATTGAGATCGCCTGAGAACATGTGCCGGAAGTTTGTGAAGCCGTTGAAGGTCATTTTCCCGATGCCGTTCCATTTGAAAAGGCCGAGGTAAAAGCTCGCGAAGATCGGGAGCACCACGATGCAGACATAGATGAGCAGCGTGGGGAGGATAAACACGAGGATGGATCGCTTTTTGTACATCAGCTTGTTCAACTGTAATCACCTACTATCATCAGCCGGAGGGACGGAGCCTGAAAAAAGGCGGAAAAAGCACGCGCCCGGAGCCGCCTGCAGCCCTGCGTGTGTCCTGCGGACAAAACGGCTGCGGCCTCTGCCCCGGATGCGTGCTTTTGGGAAACGGTTCTGCGGTTCGGCAGGCGATAAAAATTCACGTCAAAAGCGTTGCCCTATGGATTTGACGTGGATTTTATCCGCACGTTTACCGCAGAACCGGTTCACGCCCTTTTCGTAAACGGACCGATTGCATTACGAATTCCAGGAAGCATTCTCGTTCTGGACGAACTGGTCGGGCTTTACGGTGCCGCCGAACAGGCCCTGCACGTCGTCCTGATGGGTCTTGGTCTTGGCAGCGTCAAGGAACGTATCCCACGCGAGAACGCTGGAGGTGCAGCTCGCGGTGGCGTCGTTGATCTGCTTGAACACCGGGTTCCAGCTGCTCTCGTCCACGGTGTCTTTCCAGCCGTCGAAGCCCGTGCTGGTTTCCGCGGCATATTTGCCCATCGTTTCGTTGATGTACTTCATGAAGGCCACGGACTCTTTCGGGTGCTTGGTGGCCGCGTTCACAAGGAAGGACTCGGTGTAGCCGCCGCAGAAGTTGCTGGCGTCGCCCTTGCCGCCGGAGATCAGCGGAACCGGAATGGCATCCACTTTGCCCGCAACGGTGGAATCCTTGGCGTACACATTGCCCGCAAACCAGCTGCCCATGAGGCGCATGGCGGCTTTGCCGGTGGTGAACTGGGTATCGGCGTCGGAGGAACCGGTGGCGAGCGTGCTCGAGCCGAACGCGCCGGCGCCTACCAGGTCAATGACCTTCTGGGCGGCGTCTTTCCAGCCCGCGTCCGTCATCTTGCCGTTGCCGTTGAGGTAATTCACAACGCCGGTGGCGCCGATCTCGCGCATCGCGAGCGCTTCATACACGAAGCAGGCGTTCCACGCGTCCTTGGTGCCGTTCGCGATGGGGACGATGCCCTTGGCTTTGAGGGCCTTGCAGGCCGCGAGCCAATCGTCGTAGGTGGCGGGCTCTTTCACGCCGGCCTGTGCGAACAGGTCCTTGTTGCAGTAGAGCATCATGTACCAGGAGAACATCGGCAGCGAATAGAGCTTGCCGTCGATGAGAAACGCGGAATCGGAACCGGTTTTGATCTTGTCGAGCGTTCCGTCCTTCACATAATCGTCAATTGCGAGGAGCTTGCCGGCTTCCGCCAGGCTGCGGGTGCGCCCGGGGCTCCAGTCGTAGAACACGTCCACGTCGGCGGAGTTGCCCGCGAACGCCGTGTCGAGTTTCGTCTTGTAGGCGTCCGTCGCCAGAGTATCCGTCTTGATGGTGATGTTCGGATTCGCGTTCTCGTATTCGGTAACGGCCTTGTCGTAATCCTTCTTCAGGTCGTTGGAGTCGTCCGCCCACTGATGCCAGACCTCAAGGGTGATCTTCTCGGCCGACGAGGACGACGGCTGGGAGCTTGAGGAGCTGTTGGAAGCGGCGGAACTGGATTTCTGGTTTGCGCAGCCGGTAACACCGACGACCATTGCGCAGAACAGAACCACGGAAAGTGCCTTTTTCCAAGGTTTCTTCATGCCTTTTCTCCTTTGCTGCACGGTCGGCGCTTGCGCGGGGCCCCCGCGGAAAGCGCCCTGCTCTACAGCATTTCCAGAAAAGATTGAACCGTTCCGGGGTATTTCGCCAAGCCAAGGGAGGCGGATAGACGAAATGCGGCTTCTCTCACAATCCTTAATGGAATTGCCATAGGTTTCTTCGGGTGCCAGCTTTACGGCCGTTCGGCTGACCACATCTTTATTATACGAAATGGAAAAGATGTGTACAGTCATTTTATTTACTATAATTTATAGTATTTTTACCTTTTAAATAAAAGAATATAAACAAAATGACATCAAGCCGGGGAAATTCCCGGCGCAAAGCCTGCGGAATCCCCTGCCCGATGCCCGAACTTGAAGCGGCTACATCCCGCAGGAAACGCATTCCCTGCGGTACTCCTGCACCGTTTTTCCCATGTATTTTTTAAAGCACAGGCTGAAATAATGCGAATCGTTGAACCCCGTCTTTTCGGCGATCTCATACGCCTTGAGGCTGGTGTGCCGCAGATACTCGGCGCTTTGCACGATGCGCAGGCGCGTGACGTAATCCGTGAGGTTCTCGCCCGTTTCCTGCTTGAACGCCCGGCTCAGGTAGCTGGCGCTTACATAGAGCTTTTCGGCCACGGTCCGCAGCGAAAGGTCGCTGTCGCCCAGCGAATCCGCAATGCAGCGGGTCGCCCTGCCCACGATGCCGCCGGGCTGCTCGCCGGCCGGGCCCTCCTGCGGCGCGGGGGCGGCC
>JAEWAU010000119.1 GCA_023391535.1 Bacillota bacterium
ATCCTTGAGCACGCGGATATCCACGCCGCCCTGCTGATACATGAGGGTGGCGGCGGTGTGCCGCAGCTTATGCACCGAATAGCCTTTCCCGTTCAGGCCCGCCTGCGCGAGATATTTTTTAACGACCCACTGCACGGTTTTCGGGCTGATGCGCGTCCCGAGACGGCTCAAAAAAAGCGCCTGCTTATCCTTGACGCCTTCGGAAGCCCGCACGGCCCTGTAGGCTTCCAGAGCATCCAGACAGGCCTTGTTGAGGTAGATGACGCGTTCCTTGTTGCCCTTGCCCGTAACGGTGACGCTGTCCTTGCTCACGTCGCTCAGGTTGATGCCCACCAGCTCCGAAAGGCGCATTCCGCAGTTGAGAAACAGCGTGAGAATGCAGAAATCGCGTTCGCGGTGCGCGCCGTCCACCGCGCCGAGCACCTCGAAGCTTTCTTCGAGCGAAAGGTATTTAGGCAGCGCCTTTTTCTTTTTGGGCGTTTCCAGGTTGCGCGTGGGGTTTGTCTGGATGAGGCCGGTTTTGTCGCACGCATATTTGTAAAACGTGCGCAGGCTCGATACTTTGCGCGACCGCGCGGCGGCCTTGTTGCCGCGTTCCCGCTGAATGTAGAGCAGGTATTCGTAGATATCCTCGAGCGTCACCGAGGCGACCAGCGCCGTATCCACGTCCTGTACCGGGATGGTTTCGAACTCGGCTTCCGCGCCGCAAAGGCCGCGGGCGCGCTTGATGAACCGGAAAAACGTGCGCAGGTCGAGAGCGTATTCCTCCACCGTTCGGGGAGATTTGCCCCGCACCGTTTCCATATACACCAGAAAGCCGCGCACGTCCTTCGGCATTTCGTCAAAAAGCTGCTTTTCCATGCTGCTCTCTCCAACTTGAAAATTCCGGCTCCGGCCCGCGGCCGGGCGCGAAAAGATGATTTTATGAAGCTCTATTCCGCTAACATCGATGCCGGTTTCGCAATGCTTTATGCGGTGAGCACCGGCAGTTCTATTATACGGCTTTCGTTTGAGAATGACAAACGCCGAACGGGGAAGCGCAGCGCTTTCTGCTATTCCATCAGCACAAATCCCATGGCGCTGAATAGCCGCCGGTCGATGGTATCGGAGACGGGGAGGCCGTTATCCCGCTCAAAACGGTGAACGGCGCGCAGCAGGGCGGGGCCGAAACGGCCGTCGCATCCGGCGGCGTAGTACCCGAGCAGCTGCAGCCGCTTCTGCACCGCCAGAACGTCCTGCCCGTACATACCGGGGCTCAAGGGGCGGAACCCGCTGCCGAACGCTCCGTAGTTTCCGCCCGTAACCAGCACGGGAGTGCCCACGGGAACGATGCCGTAGAGCTCCCGCACGTCGTCGTTAAACATCCGGAAGCACCCGTGTGAGGCGGAACTGCCCACACTTTCGGGAAACAGCGTTCCGTGAATGCCGTAATTTCCCCAGGGGCAGTTGAGCCCGAGCCAATAGCCGCCGAACCCTTCGCCCCAATGCGCTTTTTGAACGATCTGGAAGCTCCCCAGCGGAGAAGGGGTTTCGGGCTTTCCGATGGCGCACAGGTAGCTTTTAACGAACCGGCCGTTTTGGAGCAGGTACAGCTTTTTCTGCTGCGTTTCGATGAGAATGGAGTACCCGGCGCTGGTTTGGCTCGCGGCCTCGCCGATCTGCGCGGAATCGGGCGGAACTCCGCGGGCGGGGCTGAAGGCGGCCAGGGCCGCCAGCAGGCAGAGGCCGGCCAGCGGTACCGATAAAAGCGCGCAGAAAGTGCGCACGGAGCCCCGGGGAAAACGATTTTCCCGGAAAACACGATTTCTCCGCATAAGCAAAACCCCGTTTGGCTGCGCGCTTTTTTCGGCGCGGCTGGCGTGCGGCCGGGCTCCGCGCTTTTTAGCGCAGGCTATGGATATCCTATGAGAAAGCGCGCCGGTTTACGACATGACGGGTACCGCTGCACATCGCGGCCCGAACACGCGCCGAAAAAAATATTACCCGGACGCTTGACAAACGCGGCGAGCGCCGCTATGATAATAACAACAATTTCAAAATGCCAAATGCGATGATAGGGGCAGTACCTGCGAAATCGGCGGTTGTTTGCGTCCGCCACAGGCGTTTCAGAGAGTTGCCGGTTGGTGCGAGGCAACGCGCCGCACAGGGAAAATCACCCTTGAGCGGACTGCCGAAAGGCCCGTTGGGCCGAGTAGAGCGGTACGGAAGCTCCCCGTTACGGAGCGCGCTGTTGGCGCTCTTTACAGGGCAAGACGGCGGCAGAGCGGGCAGATTTCTGCCAACCAGAGTGGTACCGCGGAGCTTTCATTGAATGATTACATTCAAAAGCCTTCGTCTCTAGTATGAGACGAAGGCTTTTTTGTTTTTTCCCAGCCGCTTTGCAGAGCTTTCGGAAAGGGCGGCGGAAACAAAACGGGGACGGCACAACGGCGTGCGGAAGGCGCGCCGCCGATTCCGATGCGGGCGATGGAAAAGGAGGAGCAGACCATGCGGCTGACCGGCGCGCAGATTCTGACGGAGTGCCTGCTCGAGCAGGGCGTCGATACGGTGTTCGGATATCCGGGCGGCGCGGTGCTTAATATTTACGATGCGCTTTACGAATACCGAAGCAAAATCCGGCATATCCTCACCTGCCACGAGCAGGGCGCGGCACACGCGGCGGACGGTTACGCCCGTTCCACGGGGCGCCCCGGCGTGGTGATCGCCACCTCCGGCCCGGGCGCCACCAACCTGGTGACGGGCATCGCCACCGCCTACCTGGATTCCACTCCCATGGTGGCCGTCACGGGGAATGTCGCTACCGGCCTTTTGGGAAAGGACAGCTTTCAGGAGGTGGATATTACGGGCATCACCACTCCGGTGACCAAGCATAATTTCATCGTCAAGGACGTAACCCGGCTGGCGCAGACCGTGCGCGAGGCGTTCGCCATTGCAACCTCGGGCCGCCCGGGGCCGGTGCTCATCGATATTCCCAAGGATATCACCGCCCGGAAAACCGAATACGAGCCGGAAAAACCGGCGCGGGCAGCCGCAAAAGCCGTTTCCAAAGCGGCGCTCGACCGCGCGGCGAAGCTCATCGCCGCAAGCGAGCGCCCGTTCATCCTGGCGGGCGGCGGCATCCGGCTCGCGGGGGCCGAAGCGGAGCTGCTCGAATTCGCACGGCGGATCGACGCGCCCGTAGCCGCCACGCTGATGGCGCTCGGCAGCTTTCCGGCGTCGGCCCCCGCGTTCACGGGCATGATCGGGATGCACGGAACCCGGCTTTCCGGCGCGGCGGCCTCTCAGTGCGACCTGCTTATCGCGGTGGGCACGCGCTTTTCGGACCGTGTCACCTGCAACGAGAAGCTGTTTGCACAAAACGCGAAGATCCTGCATATCGATATCGACCCGGCGGAGATCAACAAAAATATCCCTGCGGCCGCCTCAGTGGCGGGCGACGCCGCCTTGGCGCTGCGCGGGCTGTGCCAGCGCCTTGCTCCCGCCCGGCATGAAGCGTGGCACAGGCAACTCGAACCGTTCCGGTGCCAAATACCCGCGCAGCGCGGAAATGTAACGCCGCAGGCCGTGATGGAGAAGCTCAGCCGCCTCACGCGCGGGGAAGCGATTCTGTGCACGGATGTGGGGCAGCACCAGATGTGGGCGGCGCAGTATTACGGCTTTGAAAAGCCGCGCCGCTTCATCTCCTCCGGCGGACTCGGCACCATGGGCTTCGGCCTCGGAGCCGCCATCGGCGCGCAGGTGGGCAGCCCCGGCGCGCGCGTGGTGAACGTGGCGGGGGACGGCAGCTTCTACATGAATTTAAACGAGCTTGCCACCTGTGCGAAATACGACCTGCCGGTGATGGAGCTCGTGATGAACAACGGCGTGCTCGGCATGGTGCGCCAGTGGCAGAAGCTGTTTTACGGCTCGCGTTTTTCGCATACCACGCTCGGGCGCGACACCGATTTTGGCAAACTGGCCGAAGCGTTCGGCGTGCGCGGCTTTACCATAAAGAGCGCGGAGGACGTGGAGCCGGTGCTGACGCAGGCGCTGGGTGTAAAAGGCCCCACGTTGGTGGATTGCCGGGTGGATCTCGATGAAAACGTGCTGCCGATGGTTCCGGCGGGCGGGAGCATTGCGGAGCCGCTGATGGAAATGTGACGCCGCCGTGCTTTTTCACACAGAACGGGCGGATACGGCAAAGGAGGACGCACCGGATATGGGCAAGAAGATCGAGCTGTTCGATTCCACATTGCGCGACGGCGTTCAGGGCGAAGGCATCTCGTTTTCGGTGGAGGATAAGCTGTCCATCGTGCGCGCGCTGGATCAAATCGGCATTTCCTACATCGAGGCGGGGAACCCCGGTTCCAACCCCAAGGACATGGAATTCTTCGGGCGCGCGGCGGGGCTTGCGCTGCAAAGCGCCCGCCTGTGCGCGTTCGGCAGCACCAGAAGGTGCGGCGCGGCGGCGGGGGAGGACGAAAACGTCCTTTCGCTGCTGCGCGCGGGAACGCCCGTTGTGGCAATTTTCGGGAAAGCGTCCCGGCTGCACGTCACGCGGATTATCCGCACCACACTGCAGGAAAACCTCGCCATGATTCGCGACACCGTCGCCCTGCTCAAACAGGAGGGACGGGAGGTGGTGTTCGACGCGGAGCATTTCTTCGACGGCTACAAGGAAAGCAGCTCGTACGCCCTCGCCGCGCTGAAGGCGGCCTGCGAGGGAGGCGCGGACGTGCTTTGCCTGTGCGATACAAACGGCGGAAGCTACGTTACGGAAATCTACGACATCACTAGGGAGGTGGTGCAGCGCTTCGGCAAACGCACGGCCATCCACTGCCACAACGACACGGGCCTTGCCGTGGCCTGCTCCATGGCCGCGGTGGAGGCGGGCGCCGCGCAGGTGCAGGGCACGTTCATCGGCTTCGGTGAGCGGTGCGGCAACGCCGACCTCGCCACCGTGCTCGCGAACCTGCAGCTCAAGCGCGGGTATTCCTGCATCCCGCCCGAAAGCCTGCCGCTCCTCACGCCCACGGCGCGCGGCATCGCCGAAATCGCAAACCTCACGCTGCCCCACGGCCACCCGTATGTTGGCGCGGGGGCGTTCGCGCACAAAGGCGGAATGCACATCGACGGCGTATCCAAGCTGCCGCGCTCGTTTGAGCATATCCCGCCCGAAGCGGTGGGCAACGAGCGCCGGTTCCTGCTTTCGGAGGTAAGCGGGCGCTCCACGGTGCTGGCACTGGCGCGCAAGGTCGAGCCCGCTCTGGGCAAGGATTCGCCCCAAACAAAAGCCGTGGTGCAGCGCGTCAAGGAGCTCGAGCACGCGGGCTATCAGTTCGAGGGCGCGCAGGCCACCGTGGAGCTGCTCATCCGCAAGGTGCTCGGCTATTACGAGCCCACATTTCACCTGGAGCAGTACAGCATCCAGGAGGAGCAGCCCTCCCCGGAGCCGCGCGCCTGCGCCACAGCCGTCATCAAGGTTCGGGTGGGGGAGCGCACGGAAATCACGGCCGCGCAGGGCGACGGCCCGGTGCACGCGCTCGACTGCGCGCTCAAAAAGGCGCTCGCCGTGTTCTACCCGAGCCTGCGGCAGGTGCGCCTCACCGATTACAAGGTGCGCGTGCTCGAGCCCCAGAACGCCACGGCTTCGGCCGTGCGCGTCCTCATCGAAACTTCGGACGGCGAGGAGACCTGGACCACCGTGGGCGTTTCGAGCGACGTAATCGAAGCGTCGTGGATCGCGCTCGTGGATTCCATTGAATACAAGCTGCTGCGGGAACAGCCGTGCGGGGCCTCCGGCGCGGTGCCGTGAGCACCGGTTCCGGTTTGCCCGTCGCGCCGGGTGTGGTATACTGAATGATACAGGGGAAAAAACCGGCCGCCTGAACGCCGCCGGATTTTCAAGCGTTTGTAAACCGCGGGCCTTGCACGGCAGGCCCGCCCGATTCCAGAAAGGGGTATTCGCGCATGGCAATGACAATGTCGCAGAAGATTCTGGCGGCTCACGCTGGCCTGCCGGAGGTTGCGCCCGGGCAGCTCATCCAGGCCAAAGTGGACCTTGTGCTGGGCAACGACATCACCTCCCCGGTGGCCATCCGGGAATTTGAGAAGGCGGGCCTTGCGAACGTGTTCGACCGCGAAAAAATCGCGCTCGTGATGGACCATTTCACGCCGAACAAGGATATCAAGGCTGCCGAGCAGTGCAAGCAGGTGCGCGAATTCGCCAAAAAGCATGGCATCACGCACTTCTACGATGTGGGCGAGGTGGGCGTGGAGCACGCGCTGCTGCCGGAAAAGGGCCTTACGCTCCCGGGCGACCTCATCATCGGCGCGGATTCCCACACCTGCACCTACGGGGCGCTGGGCGCTTTCTCCACCGGCGTGGGCAGCACCGATATGGCCGCCGGCATGGCGCGCGGCATAGCATGGTTCAAGGTGCCCGCGGCCGTCCGCTTCGTGCTGCACGGCAGCCCGAAAAAATGGGTTTCCGGCAAGGACGTGATTTTGCACATCATCGGCATGACGGGTGTGGACGGGATGCTCTATAAATCCATGGAATTTTCGGGCGACGGGCTTGCGTCCCTTACGGCGGAGGACCGGCTCTGCATGGCGAACATGGCCATCGAGGCCGGGGCGAAAAACGGCATTTTCGCGGTGGACGAAACCACGCTCGCGTATGCGAAGCCGCGCGCGGAGCGCGCGTTCACCGTGTATGAGGCCGACGCGGACGCCGTTTATGAACAGACCTATGAGATCGACCTCTCAAAGGTGCAGCCCACCGTGGCATTCCCGCATCTGCCGGGCAACGCCCGCACGCCGGAAAGCTGGGGCGAAGTTCCCATCGATCAGGTGGTGATCGGCTCGTGCACCAACGGCCGCATCGAGGACCTGCGCGCCGCGGCCGGCATCCTCAAAGGCCGGCGCGTGGCGCAGGGCGTGCGCTGCATCGTCATCCCCGCCACGCAGCGGGTGTATCTCGACGCGCTGCGCGAGGGGCTGCTCGAGACGTTCGTGGAGGCGGGCTGCGCCGTTTCGGCGCCCACCTGCGGGCCGTGCCTCGGGGGGCATATGGGAATTCTGGCCGAGGGCGAGCGCGCCGTAGCCACCACCAACCGCAATTTCGTGGGCCGCATGGGCCACACGCGTTCGGAAGTCTACCTGGCGGGCCCGGCCGTGGCCGCCGCTTCCGCCGTGGCGGGCAGGCTCGCCTCGCCGGACGAGCTGTGAAGGCGCGCGCCAAGAAAGGAGAACACGCTATGAAAGCAAACGGAACCGCATTCGCATACGGGGACAACGTGGATACCGACGTCATCATTCCGGCGCGCTATCTCAATTCGTCGGACCCGCAGGAGCTGGCCGCGCACTGCATGGAGGATATCGACAAAACCTTCGTTTCGCGCGTGAAACCCGGCGATATCCTTGTGGGGAAGAAGAATTTCGGCTGCGGCTCGTCGCGCGAGCACGCGCCCATCGCCATCAAGGCTTCGGGCGTTTCGTGCGTCATCGCCGCCACGTTCGCGCGCATCTTTTACCGCAACTCCATCAACATCGGCCTGCCCATTCTGGAGTGCCCGGAGGCCGCCGATGGTATCGAGGCCGGCGACGAGGTGGAGGTGGATTTTGAAACCGGGCGCATCACCGACAAAACGCGGGGAAAAACCTTCCAGGCCGCCCCGTTCCCGCCCTTTATCCAGAGCATCGTAGACAGCGGCGGGCTGCTTAATGCCATCCGCGCAGGAAAGCTGTGAGATACGGTGGAAAACGTCCGGAAGCCGGGCAAAACCCTGGAACACAGGAATAACGGAGGCTTTTTCATGGAATACAACATCGCGGTCATCAAGGGCGACGGCATCGGGCCGGAGATCGTAACCGAGGCGCAGCGGGTCCTCGAACGGGTGGGGGAGAAGTTCGGCCAGCGTTTCCGTTTCACGGACGTTTTGATGGGCGGCTGCGCCATCGACCAGACCGGCGTGCCGCTGCCCGACGAAACGGTGCGCGTGTGCAAAGAAAGCGACAGCGTCCTTCTCGGCGCCGTGGGCGGCCCGAAATGGGATACGCTGCCGGGCCCTCTGCGCCCGGAGGCCGGGCTTCTGGGCATCCGCTCGGCGCTGGGGCTTTACGCCAACCTGCCCCCGGCCGTGCTGTACCCTGCGCTCAAAGACGCCTGCGCCCTTCGCGCGGACGTCGCGGAGCGCGGCATCGACCTTCTCATGGTGCGCGAGCTCACGGGCGGCATCTATTTCGGGCAGCGCGGGCGCAGGCAGGGAAAAACCGGCGAGGAGGCGTTCGATACCGAATGTTACAGCGTGTTTGAAATCGAACGCATCGTAAAAACGGCCTTCGAGCTTGCGCGGCTGCGCCGCAAAAAGGTGACGAGCGTGGATAAGGCAAACGTGCTGGAAAGCTCGCGTTTGTGGCGCGAAACCTTCCACCGCATCGCCGCGCAGTACCCGGACGTCGCCTGCGCCGACCTGCTCGTGGATAACGCGGCCATGCAGCTGGTGCGCGACCCCGGCCAGTTCGACGTGCTCGTCACAAGCAATATGTTCGGGGATATTCTTTCCGACGAGGCGAGCATGGTAACCGGCTCCATCGGGATGCTTCCCTCCGCGTCGCTCGGCGAAGGCAGCTTCGGCCTCTACGAGCCGATCCACGGTTCCGCGCCGGATATCGCGGGGCAGGGAAAGGCGAACCCCATCGCCACCATCCTTTCGGCGGCGATGATGCTGCGGTATTCTCTGCGGCTGGAAAAAGAGGCAAACGCCGTGGAAAGCGCCGTAACCTCCGTTCTGGAGCAGGGCCTGCGCACGCCGGATATTGCACGCGGCGGCAAGAGCGTTGGTACACGCGCGATGGGCGACGCCGTGCTCGGTGCGCTGTAACGGCGGCTATTGCGAATTTCCGGCAGATAGATAGCATTGCTTTTTTGCAGAAATTTGAATAAAAAGACGCCGCGAACGAATTCCGGTTCGTTTGCGGCGTCTTTTTCCGCGTTGCGGCCATTGTTCCGGCGGAAGGAGCGGAATGGTACGCCGCCGCGCGAAAAAATAAGGAAGCCTACGAGATTCTTTCCAATTTTCCTTACTATAAGGGATGTACCCGGATTACCTCCGCCGTTTGATTCCGGCATGCGCTTTCGTCTCGACAGGCCGCCGCGCTGTTTTCCTCCGGCGCGATTGACAACCGCGGCGGCAGGGAATACAATAGAAAAAATCGGCAGTTCCGAAACTGTGCCGGCAAGCGGACAATACGATTCTCCTGTAAAATGGCGGATAAGATCCGCGTCACAACCCGCAGAGCAAAGCTTTTAGCGCGGATTTTTGCGTTTTATCGGAGAATGGTAAAGGAGGAATCGTATGGCTCAGAACAACACTCCACTTTGGGAAACGGCGCGGGAACTCTGCAACACCGCGATGGGAAGGGCACCCGCCGATCTTGTCATCCGCGGCGGAAGGCTTGTGAACGTCTGCACGGGAGAAATCCAGGAAAACATCGATGTGGCCGTGAAGAACGGGCGCATTGCGCTGGTGGGCGACGCTTCGGCCCTCGCCCCGCACGCCGCGCGCGTGGTCGACGCCGCGGGGCGCTACCTCGCGCCCGGCTTCATCGACGCGCACATTCACGTGGAAAGCAGCATGCTCACGGTTTCCGAATTCGCGAAGGCCGCGCTCCCGCACGGAACCAGCGCCATCTTTATGGACCCGCACGAGATCGTCAACGTGCTCGGACTCGAGGGCATGAAGGCCATGATGGAGGACGCGAAAACGACGCCGCTGCGCGTTTACGTCACCACCCCCTCCTGCGTGCCCGCGGCGAGCGGCCTGGAGGATTCGGGCAGCACCGTTTCGGCGCGGGATATCGCCGAAACCATGGGCTGGGAAACCGTGGCCGGGCTCGGCGAGATGATGGATTTCGGCGGCATCCTTAAGGGGGACGAGAAGGCGCACGCCAAGGTGGCCGCGGCCCTCGCCGCGGGAAAGCCCGTTACGGGGCATTTTCCGCTCAGCGATACCGGCGCTTCGCTCAACGCCTATCTGGCCTCCGGCATCGGCAGCTGCCACGAATCCGTGCGCGCGGAGGAGGCGCTGGCCAAAATGCGCCTCGGCGCATACGCCATGCTCCGCGAAGGCTCCGCCTGGGACGATCTGCCCGAGGTGGTGCGCGCGATAACCGAGCACCGCGTCGATACGCGTTTCGCCGTGCTCGTGTCCGACGATCTGCACGCTGAAACGCTGCTGAGCGAGGGGCATGTGGACCGTATTCTCCGCATGGCCGTGCGCCACGGCGTGGGCACGGTGACGGCAATCCAGATGGCCACCATCAACGCGGCCTCCTGCTTCGGGCTGGAGCGGGAGCTTGGCAGCATCGCGCCGGGCCGGTGCGCGGACATAAACCTCCTCGACGACCTCGCCGAAATGCGCGTTTCCATGAGCATCGTGGGCGGCGAGGTGGTTTATGAGGACGGCGCGCTGAAAGTCGCGTTCGGTACTTACCGTTACCCGGAGGCGTTCCTGCATTCGGTGCATCTGCCCGAGCTTGCGCAGGAGGCGTTCCGCATTCCCGGCGGGCAGGGCGCCGCGCGCGTAATGGAGGTGCGCGGGGGCAGCGTGGTGACGCGGGAGGCCCGACTTGCGCTTCCGGAAAAAGACGGCTTCGTGTGGGCCGACCCGGCAAACGACGTGTGCAAGGCCGCCGTGTTCAACCGGCATACGAAACCCGGCCAGAAGGGCCTGGGGTTTGTAAAGGGGCTAGGCATTACACGCGGCGCGGTGGCGTCCACTTACGCGCACGACGCGCACAATCTGCTGGTGGTGGGCGCAAGCGATACGGATATGGCCTGCGCGGCCAACACGCTCATCCGCTGCGGCGGAGGGCTTTGCGCCGTACTGGACGGCCGCCCGCTTTCCGTTCTCGAGCTGCCCGTGGCCGGGCTTTTGAGCCTTACGCCCGCCGCGGAGACGGCGAGACTGCTGCGGGAGCTGGAGGATGCCTGGCGCACGCTCGGCTCCGCGCTGCCCTCGCCGTTCATGACGATGTCGCTGCTCTCCCTCGCCGTTATCCCGCAGCTGCGCCTCACCGACAAAGGCCTTGTGGATGTGCTCGCGGGGAAGCTTGTGCCGCTGTTTCCCGGCTGAGCGCGTCGGCTGCAAAACGCCGTTAACAACAGCAAAACAGGCCGCCGCAAAACAAACCGGAATCGTTTGGCGGCGGCATTGCAGACGCTTGACAAACCGGACAGGAAAGTTGTAGCATAAATACAGCGGGAGTTGAACGCCTGCGGCGCCGTAACAGAATGCGGGAGCCGCAGCGGCGGATTCACAGCCCGGCGGAAAGGATGAATAAAAAATGAAAAAGTACCGTTGTTCCATTTGCGGATATGTGTACGACGAGGCGGCGGGCTGCCCGGACCAGGGAATCGCCCCCGGCACGAAATGGGAAGACGTTCCCGACGACTTTACCTGCCCGGAATGCGGCGTGGGCAAGGATATGTTCGAGCCTGTGGAGTAACCGGGCTTTTTCTCCCCATACTATACCGAACCTTTTTCCGGCCGGCGGCGAAATTCCGTTTTGGCCGGAAGCACGGGGCAAAATCGGGACCGTAACGGGGGGCTGCGGCGGAATCGCCAAAAAACAAACGGTTTGCGGTCCCGCCTGAGGCTGCCCGGTTCTTCGCCGGCACAGTCGGGCGGGGCTGTTTTTTTGCGGCGGCTCCGGTTTGAATCGGAAAAACAGACGAACGGTTCCCGCATCCGAAGCGGGATGAGCTGCGGCGGGTGCGGAACATTTTATCAAAGGAGCTGAAAGAATATGAAAGACTATAACGCCATTGAATCGATTGTCGCACGCGAGATTTTGGATTCGCGCGGGAATCCCACGGTGGAAACGGAAGTGACGCTGGAGGACGGCGCCACGGGAATCGCCGCGGTACCCTCCGGCGCATCCACCGGCGCGTTCGAGGCCGTGGAGCTGCGCGACAACGACCCCAAGCGCTACCAGGGCAAAGGCGTGCAAAACGCGGTGGAAAACGTGAACAACACCATCGCGAAGGCCGCGGCGGGCTTCGACGCCTTCGACCAGTGCGGGATGGACCGCCTGCTGTTGGAGCTGGACGGCACCGAAAATAAATCCAAGCTCGGCGCGAACGCCATCCTCGCCGTATCCCTCGCCACGGCCAGAGCGGCCGCGCTCTCGCTGGGGCAGCCGCTGTACCGCTATGTGGGCGGCTGCGAGGCCCGCACGCTGCCCGTGCCGATGATGAACATCCTTAACGGCGGCGCGCACGCCTCCAACAACGTGGATATTCAGGAATTCATGGTGATGCCCGTGGGGGCGCCGTCCTTTGCGGAGGCGCTGCGCTGGTGCGCCGAGGTGTTCCACACGCTTAAAAAGGTGCTCGGCGCGCGCGGGCTTTCCACCGCCGTGGGCGACGAGGGCGGCTTTGCGCCGAACCTCAACACGGAGGAAGAAGCGCTGGACGCCATCGTGGAGGCCATCGGAAAAGCCGGGTACGAGGCGGGCTCCCAGTTCCGCATCGCCATGGACCCCGCTTCGAGCGAGTGGTATCAGCCCGATGGCACCTATCTGCTCCCCAAAAAGGGCAAGAAGATGACGGCCGAAGAGCTGATCGATTACTGGGAGGGCCTGATCGCCCAATATCCCATCATTTCGCTTGAGGACGGCCTTGCCGAAGAGGACTGGAAGGGCTGGCAGGAGCTCACCAAACGTCTGGGCAAAAAAGTCCAGCTGGTGGGGGACGATCTGTTCGTCACGAACACCAAACGCCTGCAAAAGGGCATCGACCTTGGCGTGAGCAATTCCATCCTCATCAAGCTCAACCAGATCGGCACGCTCACCGAAACGCTGGAAGCCATCCGCACGGCCCAACGCGCGGGGTATACAACGGTGATTTCCCACCGCTCCGGCGAAACGGAAGACACCACTATCGCCGATCTCTCCGTCGCCGTCAACGCGGGCGAGATCAAAACGGGCGCTCCGTCCCGCAGCGAGCGCGTGGCGAAATACAACCGCCTGCTGCGGATCGAAGAAGAACTCGGTTCTTCCGCCGCATACCGCGGCCTCGCCTCTTTCTATAATCTCAAAGCGTAATCGCCGCCGCCGCGCTTCCGGAAAAATTTTCCGCAGCGGAAACGACGTGACACGGCGCCGCCGTTCCTGCAAAGGAACGGGGTGCGCCGATTCAAAAAGGAGCTGTTGCCGAAAATGGGCGACGGCTCCTTTTTTGCCTCTCTATTTACGGAAGCAGGTAAAATCAGACAAAAGTCGCAAAATAAAGCATACAAATGCCCTGAGAATAAGAAATGAGATTGTGTAATCATACAAAATTCCGGCTTGAGAAAAAAGGAAACGGGCAAATCATTGATTTAAGTCTTCTAATTTGTTAAAGTGAAAGGAAAAGAAGCCTGTGATTTCATCGGAACAGACTTGCAAGATGCGAATCCGTACGATGCAGCAAGCACTGCAATCCTCCACGGTATTGCTCTTATGAGTTTGCTCCGGTGTTTTCGCCTCTTTTTTGGGCGGCGGTACATACCTTCCGAAACGCCGCCGGGAGCATCAACCAAATAGATCTGCCGCAGCTATTCCGATTGCGCGGGGCGTATCCGGCCGGCGCCGGAGCCTTTGCGGCTGGGGCTGCTGCGGGTGGAGAACGGGCAATGGTGCCTTTTCTCCGCCATAAGAAGCTGCGGAACATCCGTGGCTTTTCGCATCTTCGCATCCTACAGCAATTCCATTAAAGCTTGAGAGAAGTTGTCTTTCGCCTGTCCGCCTCCCCGGTTTGGCGAAATACCCCGGAACGGTTCCATCTTTTCTGGAAATGCTGCAGAAACTTTTTTTGATCGAAGGGTGGTTGCGCATGAATAGGTATCCCAGCGCACAGGGGCTTTACGCGCCCGAACGGGAGCATGACGCCTGCGGAATCGGTTTTGTGGCGAACATCAAGGGAGAAAAATCGAACCGGCTCCTGCGGCAGTCCATTACCGTGCTCAAAAACCTCAGCCATCGCGGCGGGGTGGGAAGCGAACCGAACAGCGGCGACGGAGCCGGAATTTTGATACAGCTTCCGCACGCATTTTTTAAAAAGGCCTGCGGCGCCGAGGGCATTACGCTGCCCGCGCCCGGCGATTACGGCACCGGCATCCTCTTTATGGCGGCCGGCGCCCAAAGCCGCGGCGCGCAGGAGGAAAAGATGGCCGCGCTGGTTGCGGAGGAAGGGCAGACCCTGCTCGGCTTCCGCGACATGCCCGTGGCGCCCGATGGGCTCGGGAAAGCCGCGCGGGAAGCCATGCCGTTTTTCCGCCAGGTGTTCATCGGCCGCGCCGGCGTTGCGGCGGGGCTGGATTTTGAGCGCAAGCTGTTCGTCATCCGCCGCCGGATGGAAAACTGGGCTCAGGAGCAGGGCGCCGATTTCTATGCGGCCAGCCTTTCCTCGCGCACCATCGTCTACAAAGGAATGCTCACGGCGGAACAACTGGAGACGTTTTACCGCGACCTTGCGGACGAGAGCGTGGAAACGGCGCTCGCGCTCGTGCATTCGCGCTACAGCACCAACACCTTCCCGAGCTGGGACCGCGCACATCCGAACCGCTATGTGATCCACAACGGCGAAATCAACACCCTGCAGGGCAATGTGAACGCCATGCGCACCCGCGAGGCGGTGCTGAAAGCCGACGCGTTCGGCAAGGAGCTCGGCCGCGTGCTGCCCGTCATCCGCCCGGGCGGGAGCGATTCCGCCGCGTTCGACAACTGCCTCGAATTCATGATGCTCTCCGGCATGCCGCTGGAACAGGCGGTTATGATGATGATCCCGGAGCCGTGGTACGGCAACGAGAGCATGAGCGAGGATAAAAAAGCGTTTTACGAGTTCAACAGCTGCCGCATGGAGCCGTGGGACGGCCCGGCCGCCATCGCGTTCACCGACGGCCTCCGCGTGGGCGCGGTGCTCGACCGCAACGGGCTGCGCCCCTCGCGCTATTGCGTAACGAGCGGCGGGCTTGTCGTTCTGGCCTCCGAGGTGGGCGTTCTCGATATTCCCGACGATCAGATTCTGGTGAAAGAACGCCTGCGCCCCGGCCGGATGTTGCTGGTGGATACCGAAGCGGGCGAGATCATCCGCGACGAAGAGATCAAGGAAAAGGCGGCTTCGGCGCACCCTTACCAGAAGTGGCTGAATGAAAATCTCATCCGGCTCGAAAGCCTGCCCGAAGGGGAAACGCGGGACGCGGGCGAGCCGCTGCCCCTGCCGCTCGAGCAGAAGGTGTTCGGCTACACCTACGAGGACCTGCGCATGGTTATCGCCCCTCTCGCCGCCACCGGGGTGGACCCTGTGGGCGCCATGGGCTACGACGTTCCGCTGGCCGTGCTCTCCAAAAAGCCGCAGCTTTTGTACGACTATTTCAAGCAGCTGTTCGCCGAGGTGACGAATCCGCCGATCGACGCGCTGCGCGAAGCCATCGTCACTTCGCCCGTCGTCATGCTCGGGCCGGAGGGCGATTTGCTCGAGCCTTCGCCGAAAAGCTGCCGCCGCGTAAGGCTGCTTTCGCCCATTCTTGCGGACACGGAGCTTGCAAAGCTCCGGAAGCTCGACGCGCACGGCATCCGTAGCGCCACCCTGCCCATCCTGTTCGACGCTTCCGCCGGGGAGGACGGCCTCAAACAGGCGCTGGACCGCCTTTTTGAGGCCGCCGCGGAGGCGGTGCGCGGCGGAGCCGGCATCCTCATTCTGAGCGACCGCGGCGTATCCGAAAGCCTCGCGCCCATTCCGGCGCTGCTGGCTGTCGCGGGTGTGCATCATTTCCTGATCCGCGAGAAGCTGCGCGCAAAGGCGAGCATCGTGCTCGAATCCGGCGAGCCGCGCGAGGTGCATCATTTCGCCTGCCTCATCGGGTTCGGCGCTTCCGCTATCAACCCGTACGCCGCGCTCGCTTCGGTGGGCGGCCTTGTGAAGGACGGCTTCCTCACCGGCACCGCGGAAGCCGCGCAGCACACCTACCTGAAGGGCTGCACCAAGGGCGTGGTCAAAGTCCTTTCCAAGATGGGCATCTCCACCATCCAAAGCTACCTCGGCGCGCAGGTGTTCGAGGCCGTGGGGCTGAGCAAAGAGCTTGTGGATACCTATTTCACCTCCGTGACCTCGCCCATCGGCGGCATGGAGCTTGCGGATGTGGCGCGTGAAACGCTCCTGCGCCACGGCGCCGCGTTTTGCACCGGAACGGAGCTCGAGAGCGGCGGAAAATACCAGTACCGGCGCGACGGTGAGCATCACCTCTATAATCCGGAAACCGTGCACCTGCTGCAGATGGCCTGCCGCCAGGGCAATTACGACCTGTTCCGAGAGTTTTCGAGCAAAATCGACGACGGTGAGGAAACGGGGACCCTCCGCAGCTTGCTGCGCTTCAAGGCCGGACATCCCATCCCCATCGACGAGGTGGAATCGGTGGAAACCATCTGCCATCGCTTCAAGACGGGCGCCATGTCCTTCGGCTCCATCAGCAAGGAGGCGCACGAGGCCATCGCCATCGCCATGAACCGCATCGGCGGCAAGAGCAACACCGGCGAGGGCGGCGAGGACCCGGCGCGCTTTATCCCCGATTCAAACGGCGATTCGCGCTGCAGCGCCATCAAACAGGTGGCGTCCGGCCGGTTCGGCGTCACGAGCGAATATCTCGTCCATTCCGTGGAGATTCAGATCAAGATGGCGCAGGGCGCGAAGCCCGGCGAGGGCGGCCAGCTTCCCGGCCGGAAGGTTTACCCATGGGTGGCGAAGGTGCGCTATTCCACGCCGGGCGTGAGCCTCATCTCGCCCCCTCCGCACCACGATATCTATTCCATTGAAGATTTGAAGGAACTGATCTACGACCTCAAATGCGCGAATCCCAAGGCCCGCATCAGCGTCAAGCTGGTTTCGGAGGCCGGGGTGGGCACCATCGCGGCGGGCGTCGCCAAAGGCCTTGCGGACGTCATCCTTATCAGCGGGTTCGACGGCGGAACGGGCGCGTCCCCGCGCACGAGCATGCGCCACGCGGGCCTACCCTGGGAGCTTGGGCTTGCCGAAACGCACCAGACGCTGCAGCTCAACGGCCTGCGCGGCCGCGTGGTTCTGGAAACGGACGGCAAACTGCTCACCGGGCGCGATATCGCCGTCGCGGCCCTGCTCGGCGCGGAGGAGTTCGGGTTCGCCACGGCGCCGCTGGTCACGCTCGGCTGCGTGATGATGCGCGTGTGCAACCTCGATACCTGCCCCGTGGGCATCGCCACGCAAAATCCAGCGCTGCGCTGCAAATTTGCGGGCGACCCGCAGTATGTCGTCAACTTTATGCATTTCGTCGCGCAGGAGTTGCGCGAAATCATGGCACGGCTCGGCTTCCGCACGGTGAACGAGATGGTGGGCCATTCCGAGCTGCTCGAGCAAGACCCGGAGGCCGGCGGCTGGAAGGCCAGGCGCCTCGATCTTTCGCCTGTCCTGTTCCGCCCGGAAGCCTCCGACGCACTGCATAACGTATCGAAGCAGGACCACGAGATGGAAAAGACGCTCGATGAGCGCGAGTTGCTCGGGCTTTGCCGCCCCGCGCTGGAAACGGGCGCGCGCGTGGAGGCCGCAGTGAAGATCCGCAACATCGACCGCGCGGCGGGCACCATCGTCGGCAGCGAGTTGACGCGGCGCTACGGCTCCGAAGGCCTGCCCGACGGCACGGTTACGCTGCACTTCAAGGGCACGGCGGGGCAGAGCTTCGGCGCATTCGTTCCCAAGGGCATGACGATGACCATCGACGGCGAAGCCAACGACTATTTCGGCAAGGGCCTTTCGGGCGGCCGTCTCGTTGTTCGCCCGCCGGAGAATTCCGCGTTCGTGCCGGAAGGCAATATCATTGTGGGCAATGTCGCGCTTTACGGAGCGACCTCCGGCGAAGCGTTCATCCGCGGCGTGGCCGGCGAGCGCTTCTGTGTGCGCAACAGCGGCGCCTCCGCCGTCGTCGAGGGCGTGGGCGACCACGGCTGCGAGTATATGACGGGCGGCCGGGCCGTCGTGCTCGGCCCCACGGGTCGCAACTTTGCCGCGGGTATGTCGGGCGGCGTGGCGTACGTATGGGATCGCGACGGTTCCTTCGCGCGCAGCTGCAACACCGAACTCGTGAGCCTGGATGCGCCTTCCGGCAAAGAAGCCGGGTGGCTGCGCGGCATGGTGGAAAAGCATTTTCGGTACACCGGCAGCGGCGTGGCCGAGCGTCTGCTCGGGGATTGGGAAAACGTGATCGGGCAGTTTGTGCGCGTCATCCCGAACGATTACCGCCGTATGCTCGAAGCCATCGAGCGTGCTCAGAGCGAAGGTTACGAGGGCGAGGACGCCCTGCTTGCCGCGTTTGAAGCCGTGAACCATCCGGCGGCCGCGAAAAAGAGCCTCGCCTGAGCGGGCAACGCCCGCGGCTTGCGAGAACGGGTTCCTTCTCATCTGAAATGGAGGATACATATGGCAAAACCAACCGGTTTTTTAGAATATGAGCGCAAGCTGGCTCCGGACCGCCCGCCGCTTACCCGTATACGGGATTGGGATGAGTTCCACACCGCGCTTCCCGAGGAAGAGCAGCGCGTGCAGGCCGCGCGCTGTATGGACTGCGGCACGCCTTACTGCCATTCCGGCCTGATGATCGGCGGCGCGGCATCCGGCTGCCCACTCAACAATCTCATTCCCGAATGGAACGAGCTGGTTTACCGGGGCCTTTGGGGAAAAGCCCTGCAGCGCCTGCTCAAAACCAATAATTTTCCGGAATTTACGGGCCGGGTGTGCCCGGCGCCCTGCGAAGGCTCCTGCACCCTCGGCATCATCGACCCGATGGTGGCCATCAAGACCGACGAATGCGCCATTATCGATTACGCCTACGCGCACGGCATGATCGCCCCGCACCCGCCCGAAACGCGCACGGGCAAGCGCGTGGCGGTGATCGGCTCCGGCCCTTCGGGGCTTGCCTGCGCCGACGAGCTGAACCAGAAGGGGCATACGGTTACCGTGTTCGAGCGGGCGGACCGCCCCGGCGGGCTGCTCATGTACGGCATCCCGAACATGAAGCTCGATAAGCGCCTGGTGCTGCGCCGCGTGAAGCAGATGGAAGAGGAGGGCGTGACCTTCCGCACCGGCGCGGAAATCGGGAAAAACCTGCCCGCCGAAAAGCTGACGGCCGAATTCGACGCCGTGGTGCTCTGCACGGGGGCCACGCGGCCGAGGGACCTTTCCGTTTCGGGCAGGGAATGCGGCGGCATCCATTTCGCCGTGGATTTTCTGCGCGCGAACACCAAAAGCCTGCTGGATTCGAACCATGCGGACGGGAACTTTATTTCGGCGAAGGATAAAGATGTGATCGTCATCGGCGGCGGCGATACCGGAACCGACTGCGTGGCCACCTCCATCCGGCACGGCTGCCGCAGCGTGACGCAGTTCGAGATCATGCCGCGCCCGGTTGAAAACCGCATGCCTTCGAACCCGTGGCCCGAATGGCCGCGCGTGCTGCGCACGGATTACGGCCAGGAGGAGGCTATTGCGCTCTATGGGAGCGATCCCCGGAATTACTGCATCCTCACCAAAGAGGCCGAAGCGGATGAAAGCGGGCGGGTGGCGGCTCTGCACACCGTCAACGTGGAATGGAAGCGCGGCGAAAACGGCCGCATGGCGCCGGCGGAACTTTCCGGCACGGAAAAGCGCTGGCCAGCGCAGCTGGTGCTTATCGCCATGGGTTTTTTGAGCACTGAGGAGACGCTGCCCAAGGCGCTGGGGCTGAAAACCGACGCCCGCGGCAACCTTGCGGCGGAGGAGGGCAGCTTTGCCACTTCGCGTGCGGGCGTGTTCGCGGCGGGCGACGCGCGCCGCGGCCAGAGCCTGGTGGTGTGGGCCATCCACGAAGGGCGCGGCGCCGCGCAGGCGTGCGACCGGTATCTCGCCGGGCATTGATGCGAGCATTTGGAATATGCGCTCGGGCCGCCGCTTCATGCGTTTCCGCATGGAGCGGCGGCTTTTTCGTATATTTCGGCGCGTTTGCTTGACAATGGAAGGAAGAGGCATATAATATAAGTATACTATATGAGTATACTTAGTAAACACCGCCGCGCCGCCCGCAGGCGCCCGCGGCGGTGCGCAAATTTGGAAAGAAAAGAGCGATTGTAATGTTTGAAGAGCTTTGCAGGAACGGGGTTTACCGCAACTTGCTGGAAGGCAGATGGGTGGAGACGTCCGGGGCGCCGATCCCCATAACCGCGCCGGCGGACGGCCGTCTGCTCGGCCGCGTGCAGGCATACGGCAAAGCCGACGTGGACCGCGCAATGGAAAGCGCGCGGAACGCGCAGCGGGCCTGGGCGGCTTTTCCCGTGAGCCGGCGCGCGGAGATCCTTCACCGGGCGGCCGACCTTTTGGAAGAGAACACGGAGGAACTGGCCGGCATCCTCAGCGACGAGATCGCCAAGGATATCGCCTCGGCCCGTTCGGAGGTGACGCGCACGGCGGAATTCATCCGCTTCACGGCGGACGAAGGACGCCACCTGGAGGGTGAAACCATCGGGGCCGAGAGCTTTCCCGGATTTAAAAAGGACCGCTTCTCGCTGGTGACGCGCGTGCCCCTCGGCGTCGTTCTGGCCATCTCCCCGTTCAATTACCCCATCAACCTTTCGGCCTCCAAGCTGGCGCCCGCGCTGATCGCGGGGAACAGCGTGGTGCTCAAGCCGCCCACGGCGGGAGCCGTGAGCGCATTGCACCTGGCGGAGGTGTTCCGCGCGGCGGGCCTGCCAGACGGCGTGCTAAACACCGTAACGGGAAAGGGCGGCGAAATCGGCGACTATCTGGTGACGCACCCGCTCGTGAACTTTATCAACTTCACCGGCAGCACGGCGGTGGGGCAGCATATCGCGAAGATTGCCGGCATGGTGCCGATGCTGATGGAGCTGGGCGGCAAGGACGCCGCCGTTGTTCTGGCGGATGCGGACCTCGACGAGGCGGCGCGGGACATCATTTCGGGCGCCTACAGTTATTCCGGCCAGCGCTGCACGGCGGTGAAGCGCGTGCTGGTGGTGGAGGAAGCGGCGGACGCGCTGGTGGCGCGCCTCAAGGAGCGCGTGGAACGGCTCAAGGCGGGGAATCCGCGACAGGAGGGCGTGCAGATCACGCCGCTCATCAATGCCCATGCTGCGGATTATGTGCAGGAGCTGATCGATGACGCGCTCGAGAAGGGGGCGGAGCTGGTTGCGGGGAACCGCCGTGAGGGGAACCTGCTGTACCCCACGCTGTTCGACCGTGTGACCGAGAAAATGCGGCTGGCGTGGGAGGAACCGTTCGGCCCGGTGCTTCCGGTGCTGCGCGTGCAAAACGCCGATGAGGCGGTGCGCATCGCCAACAAATCGGAATACGGCCTGCAGGCCTCCGTGTTTACCAAAAACATCGACGCCGCCTTTTCCATCGCGGCCCGCCTGGAGGTGGGCACCGTACACATCAACAACAAAACGGAACGCGGGCCGGATCACTTTCCGTTTTTGGGCGTCAAATCCTCCGGAATGGGCACGCAGGGCATCCGGTACAGCATTGAGGCGATGAGCCGGCACAAGGTGGTTGTGCTCAACCTGGGCGCATAGCAAACGCCGGAGGGCGGTTTCGCGCGAAAGCGGCGGAGGAGCCCGCACGCGCAGCTGTGAACCGGAGAACGGGCCCAAGAAGCCGGCCCGCGCAAAACGGCAGCCGCATGCAATTCGCATGCGGCTGCCGTTTTTGCGCGGTAACTGCGAATGATCAAATCGTGCCGCTCTGATTGCGCAAGGGGAGCACGGAGGTGATGAACGTTTCCACAACCGCGGGGTCGAACTGGGTGCCCGCGCAGCGGCGCAGCTCCTCTACGGCGCCCTCGGGCGTTTTCTTTTTGCGGTAGGGCTGGTCGGAAGTCATGGCGTCGTAGGCTTCCGCCACCGAAACGATCCGGGAGGGTAGGGGGATTTCGAACCCCCTTTTTCCGTTCGGATACCCCGTACCGTCGTAATGTTCGTGGTGCATCAGCACGAATTCCGCCGTTTTGGCCATTTCAGGGTCCGAAAGCAGGATGCGGTAGCCGATTTCGGAGTGGCGCCGGATATCCTGCCATTCGCTTTCGGTGAGAGGGCCGGGTTTGAGAAGCGCCCGGAGGTCTATGCCGATTTTGCCGATGTCGTGCACTTTTCCCAGAATAATCAGCTCGGCAATCATGGAAACGTCCAACTGCATGGCCTGGCCGAGCAGCCCGCAGAGGCGGCTGACGTTCTCGGCGTGACGGCTCTCCTCACGGCTCCGCTCATACAGCGTTCGGGTGATCAGCTCGATGGTCCTGCTCTTGACGCTTCGGCTTTCCAGCAGCTTTTCATCGTACATCCGGTCTTCCGCTTCCTTAAGAAGCTCGTCCAAACTGCTTTGTTCCGCGTGCCGCACGGCGTAGCCGAGGGAAATGGAAAGATCGAGAAACCCGATCTTTTTCCGCCCCGCGTTTGCGCGGATACGCCGGCAAACCTCCTCGGCGCCCGCCGCGTCCGTGCGGGGGAGCAGGACGATGAATTCGTCCCCGCCCCAGCGCACCACGAAATCAATTTCGCGGCAGGCGGATGTGATCGCTTCAGCCGAAGCGCGGAGCAGCTCGTCGCCCTTCAGGTGCCCGAACGCGTCGTTTGTCAGCTTCAGGCCGTTCACGTCGCCCATAATGAGCGCCAGCGGCAGGCGGGAGGAGCTCCCGAAAGCCTCTTCGTTTTCCTTGAAGAAGGTGCGGTTGTAAAGCCCCGTGAGCGCGTCGTGATAGGTGATGAAGGATATCCGGTTTTCAAAAGCAAGCCGTTCCCGGATGTTGCGCAGCATCACCATCAGCCCCTGCCCGGCGGACCCGTTCCGGATTACGGTGAGGCTTACTTCCACGGGAATCAGAATGTCCCCGCGCATGTTCCGCAGCAACAGGTGGTTCCAGCGGCTTTCCGCCGGGTTTTCCTGCGCGGCGAGCTGCTGCGCGTATTCTTCCAGGGAAAACGGCGTTTCGTCGGATTCGAACAGGCGCAGAACGTCGAATACGTTCCGGCCTGTGATCGCGTCGGGCGAGGCGCCCAGAACCTGCTCCGCACCGTTGTTGAGAAAGCCGATTCTGCCGCTTGTATCGGTTACCAGCACCCCGTCGTTCATCGAAAGCATGGCCAGCCGCAGAATTTCGCGGTGCCGCAGCTCGTCCGTGATGTCGATGAGGCTGGAGGAGAACACATCCTCCCGGATATGGCGTAATTGAATTTTTAAATGTTTTTTGATATCGCTTACATAAAGCTCGAAAGCCTCCGTATTTTCACCCGAAAGCATTTCCGCCACTTTTTTCAGATACAGCCCGTCGTTTTCCGAAAGCAGGGCCGGAAACAGCTGCGAAAGGGGGCGGCCGTTCAGTACGTCCTCCGGTTTTGAAAAAAGCAGGCCGTAGGCATAATTTGCGCTCAGCAGCACGATATCTTCCGGGCGGCCGCTGCGAAAAAGAATCCGGTGCATGGCGAAACCGAAAGGTATGTCGTTGATTCGGACCGTATCCATCGAGCTTGCCATAGCGATTTCCGCCCTTTCGTTGCACCGTGCTTTGGAGTTGCCTCTTCACGCCGGTTATTCGGCCAGCCAAAGAAAGATAAAAAATACAACGGTCCAAAATCGGGCCGTCTGTTTGCCATAATAGTAGTACAAAAACAGGATATCTGTCAAGCCTCTGCCCCGCCCGAGAGCGCAGGGCACCGGCCTTGCCGCGCTTCGAACAGCCGGTTTACAAAGGGAGGCCGGATGGTTTATAATGGGTGCGGTTGATTTCGGCCGCAGGCGCACGGCGCCGCACGGAAAGCTCGCCGTTTTACCGGCCGGTGCGATTCTCCGGTAAAGACGCGGATAATGTCTGTGCCGGAACCCAAAGGAAAGACGTTTGCGCGGATTCATATTTGCCGAAATAACCGGAAATCACGAAAAAGAAAGAGGGATTGCGATGCCGACCGGATTTGTGCCCAGCGAGGAATACCGAAAGTTCGAGCAGCAAAACGGGGAAGACACGTTTCTGCGAATGAACCTTCTCTATATCGCGTTCGAGCTCAGCGACCTTTACAGCGAAGCCAACAACGCAAAAGGGGAATTCGACGAGCTGTGCGAGGACGTGTTGGAGATTTATCTCGACGACCAGTTCGACGGTTTTACCGTCGTCGATATCGCCGACGGCGTTTCGTTCATCATTGGCGACAGCAACTACACCCTTCTCGAATACACACGCCGGTATCGGCACGACCGCGGCGAAATCGCTGAGGAGCTGCTCGCCTATCTGAAAAAAAAGCGGCGGATGGACGCGCGGGAGAACGAAAACGATGGCGCGGCGGAGGTTACGGAGCCCGACTGACGTTTTGCCGGAATTGTGCCCGCAGAAAAAGGCTACCGGCAAAAGCCTTAACCCAAAGTCGGGCCGGGAAAGATAAAGATAAGGAAGTTTCCCGAAAGGAGGTTTCCGCTGTGAAGAAACTGATTCTGGTTTCCTCTCCGCCGGCGTGCGGCAAAACCTATGTTTCCCGCCAGCTCGCCGCAGCCCTGCGGCATGTCGTTTATCTGGACAAGGATACGCTGATCCCTCTTTCCAAACAGATTTTCCGCGTTGCGGGGCAGGAAGCGGACCGCAGCTCCGCGTTTTTTGAGGAAAACATCCGCGATTACGAGTATGAGACCATCGTGGCCCTCGCGCTGGAGGCGCTCACTTACGACGATATCGTGCTCATCAACGCGCCGTTTTCCCGGGAAATCCGGGATTCCGCCTACATCGCCGCGCTCAAAGCGAAGCTCGCGGAAAAATCCGCGTCCCTTGTGGTGATCTGGGTGGAAACTTCGGTGGAGGTTTGCCACCAGCGGATGATTGCGCGCAATTCCGACCGGGACACCTGGAAGCTGGCGCATTGGGACGAATACATTGCGGGCTGCGATTTTTCCGTTCCTTCGGCGCTGGACGACCCCCATGTTCGGGACGACCTGCTGATCTTCCGCAATTCCACGGATGAGGAATTCTGCGATTCGCTCAAACAAATCGTCGGCATATTGGAAGAAACGGCGGCGCAGCCCTAAAGCCGCCGGAGAAACATGCAAAAGCGGGGGCCCCCCC
>JAEWAU010000100.1 GCA_023391535.1 Bacillota bacterium
GAACCGCAAACTTCGTTTGCGCCGCCTGACGGCGGTGTCGCCTGAGGGCGAGTTCAAACTTGTGCTCGCGGCCGTTTGGTTTTCAGGCTTGCGCTTGAAAAGTGGACGGTGCGCGATTTGCTCCCCGGTTGAGGCGGGATGTTCAGTATAGCATAAAACCGGAGGCATTGTCAAGATGTTTTGCATCAAAATGTTCGGTTTTTTGCCCCTTCCGCAGGGCGCTCATTTATAATACCAAAAACGTTGCCCGTTGTCAACACTTTTCTGCAGTTTGTACGCTTCTTTTTTTAAAACGTCCCTGTAAACGGAATTATACGGGTGCCGCGGCGCGTAAACGACCGGCCCGCCCTGTTTTCGCGTGCGGCTGAGCCGGCGGCAGCCGCCGTGCGCGGGGCTAGACATACAATTTCACACACGGCCCCATTCGAATTGCCTGCGGCGCAGCCGCCGAACTGCCCCGGCGCTAGCCGGGGGGCATGACGGCGTAATTTTCGGATTGGCTGTTGAGGGGATCGGCGGCGTTAAAGGTTCCGAGCACATGGTCTGGCCGGCTCCCAAAATTGAAATAGGTGTGCAGCAGCCGGCTCCCGGGCTCCTCGCGCCCGTCGGGGCCGAGCAGAACGGGGTCGTCGAAGGTGGCGTCCACGTAATACCAGCGTCCGCCCACCTGCGCCATGTTCCACGCGTGCGGGCCGCCGTCCGCCGTGCCCGAAACGTAAAGCGACGGGATGCCCGCGGAACTGAGCAGCAGCTTGAGCGCCTGCGCGTAGCCCTGGCATACCGCTTTGCCGTTCACGAGCGCGCCGTAGGCCGAATACGCGGGCGAGGAAGGATCCTGCTCCTGCTCGGCTGCCGTGTCGTAGCTGCACGACCGCACCAGTTGGTCGTGCAGCGCGCGCTCCGTGCCCAGAGCGTCGGCGCGCCGCGCCTCCTTCTCCATCGCCAGGGCTTTGGCCCCCATCTGCGCGCGCATCGCCAAAATACGTGTTTTGTCCCCGCCGTACAGGTACTGGAACTGCAGCGAGTAGACATAGTACCCGGCGATCCCCGTATAGCTCATGTGCATACTGTTCGTATAAAACACTTCGGTATGATCGTACAGGAAATATTCATAGGCGGTTTCCACCTGCACCGGCGTCAGCGTTCCCCGGATGACGGCGCGCGGCGAAACGGCGGCGACCGCCGAAGCGATCTGGTCGTAGGCGGCCCGCCCCGCCGGCGGCAAAAGGCCGCGCCCGTACTGATAAACCGAAAGCCCCGCTATGCCCGTGCCGCCCCAAAGAGCCTGCGCGGCTCCGGAGGATGAGGACACCGTGGAAGAGGACGCCGCGGGCAATGAGCCCTCCGCCTGCGAATCCGCGGAGCTTTGCGTTTGGGGCGCGCCGAAACCGGAGAACAGCCCGGCGGCCTCTTGGCGCAGCTGCCCGACGGCATCGCCCACCCGGCGCAGGGCCTCGCCCATGTCCGTTTTGGAGATTCCCGCCGGGCCGGGCAGCGCCGTCCACACCAGATACGCGACCGCCAGGGCGCAGACAAGCCCGCCCAGCGTTCTCAGAAAGCCTCTCATCATTCCGCCTTATCTCCTGCTTTTCCCCGATTGAAAAGCGGATTTTATCCACACGTTGATCGGAGAGCCGGCTCACGCCGCCGGCCGGAGTTGCCGTATGCCTCTATTATACCCGCGCTCGGGCCGCCGTCAACGCGAAACGGCGCGGCGCATCCGAAGCGCCGCACAAAAGCCGCAGGGGTGCCGCGGATCAGCGGCGCGCGTCTTCCGAACCCCTCCCGGGCGCTCCCGCCGCCGCGTTCATATACTGTTCGGGGGGGATTGCAATGCACTGCCCGGAAGGCATGGACGGCGCGACCTATGTGGAGCTCGTCACGGCCGCTTCCGTGGCGCTTTCCCGCAATCTCGACGCCCGGAGCACGTTCCTGATGGCCGAGTTCGCCCAGGCCGTGGCCAATCAGATGATCACGCTGGCCATCTTCAAGGAAACGGAGGAGCACCGCCGCGCCGAAGCCCGCCGCAAGGAACAGGAGGCGCTCAAAAAGGCCGAGGAGGCGCGCAAGGCCGCCAAAGCGGCTCCGCAGCCGGGCTCAAAGCCCCCGCGCCCCGCCTGAAGCCGCGCCGGGTTTCGCCCCCAAACAAGGGTCCCCGCTCCGCGAAGCACGCCGAAAACGCCCTTCGCGCGGTTTTGCGCGAAGGGCGTTTTGCCATGCCGTTCGATATGCCGAACTGGATATATTATGAAATATTATACGATAAGGAGCTTACGCTCCGTTATAGTTCGGGATGAATATCCCCTTCGGCAATTCGCAGGGCCTGCTCCGTATCGCGCCCCATCTGTGCCTTGAGCGCCTCCAGGCCGCCGAACCGGAGCTCGGGCCGCAGGAATTCCAACAGGTCCACACGCAATGTGCGGCCGTAAAGGTCGCCCGAAAAGCCGGGGATGTACGTTTCCGCCGAGGGCTGCGCGTGCTCCTCCACCGTGGGCTTCACCCCCACGCTGGTGACGCCCGGCCACAGCCGGCCGTCGAGCTCCACGCGCGAGGCGTACACGCCGTAGCGTGGGAAAAGCTGCGGCGCTTCCGGCACCTGGTTGATGGTGGGGGTGCCCAGCGTGCGGCCGAGCTGCCGGCCGTGCACCACCTCGGCCCAGAAAGCGAAGGGCCGGCCCATAAGCCGCCGGGCCGAAACCGCGTCGCCCCGCTCGAGCAGCGCGCGGATGCGCGTGGAGCTGACGGGCCCGCCATCCACGCAGACGGGCGCGGCCTCCGCGGCCACGATGCCGCGAGCGGCGCACAGCTCCTTCAGCTCCCGCGCGCCCGCCGCGGCGTTTTTGCCGAACCGGTAGTTGAACCCGCAAGAAACAAAGCGCACGTCGAACCAGCCGCAGAGCAGCTCGAGAAATTCCGAGGGGGAAAGATCCCGCACCTGTTCGAAGTCCAGATAGGCCACGGTATCCGCGCGAAGCGACTGCAGAATTTGCTCCTTGAGCGCGCGGCAGGTGATTTCGGGCGCCGGCGGCCCGCCCGGAAGCTCCGGGCGGCGGCGAAAGGTGACCACCGCCGTCTCCATGCCTTCGGACTGCGCTGCGTGCGCTGTCGCAGCGTGCGCTGTCGCAGCGTGCGCTGTCGCAGCGCCAATCACCGCCGCGTGGCCCTTATGGACGCCGTCAAAAAAACCGAGCGCCACCGCCGTGGGAGCTCCCCGCGCGATGGCGTCGCCCCATGCATATGTTTTCGTTGCAATCACTCCTGTGTCGGGTCTTTTGCCTCCGCTTTCTGCGGTTCGGCCGCGCGCAGGGCTTCCTCGCGGCGGAACAGGCATTTCACGGCCAGCTCCTCCCGCTCCGGGCGGGCCTCCGCAAGCCCCAGGAACAGCGCTCCGCAGCGCACGCGGCAAAGCCCGCGCGCCGGGTGCGGCCCCAGCCGCGCGAAGGCGAGCGCGCCGCCGTTTGCCAGCCGCGCGGCCTGCCGCGGCGTCACCGCCGTTTCGGGCAGGGAAAGGAACACGGTTTCCACATCGCGCAAAAGTTCTTCGGCCTTCCCCTGCGCGGCGGCCTGCTCCGCCTGCTCGAGCGTAACACAGTCAGCAAGCGAGAAGCCCGCGGCGCGCGTGCGCCGCAGCGAGGCCATCGTGGCTCCGCACCCCAGCGCGCGGCCCAGGTCCTCGCACAGCACGCGGATATAAGTACCTTTGGAGCAGCGGATGTCGAGAAGCCAATCCTCCCCCTCGCGCCCCAACAGCCCGATGCCGTAAATGGTGACGGGCCGGGGCGCGCGTTCCACTGTTTCGCCCTCGCGCGCCAACTCGTAGAGGTGTTTGCCGCCCACGCGGACGGCCGAATACATGGGCGGAACCTGCAAAATTTCGCCGCACAGCGCGGCCGCCGCCCGCGCAAGATCTTCCTGCGTAAAATCCGGCTCCCGCCGCGCGAGCACGCTTCCCGTAACGTCGCCCGTATCGGTGACGACGCCCGGTCGCAGCCCCGCGGTATAGCGCTTGTCCTGATCGGGCAGAAGCGAAACCGCTCGCGTCGCCTCCCCGATAAACACGGGCAGCACGCCCGTGGCCATCGGGTCGAGCGTGCCCGCGTGGCCCACGCGCCGCTCGTGAAAGATGCGCCGCAGCCGCGCAACCACGTCGAACGAGGTCATTCCGGCGGGCTTGTCGATGCACAAAACGCCGTTCACGCGCCGTTCCCCCTTTCGCCCGTTCCGGCAAATCCGGCTTTTTCCGAAAGCCGCGGCAGTTCCGTTAAAGATGGAACAGGCAGTAAAACCATCCCTCTTTACCGGAAACGCCGTATGGGATTACGGCGCGCCGGTGCTGCCGGAGCCGGTGCTGCCGGAGCCGCGGAGCGCGTCGCCCACCGCGCCCAAAATGGCGGTTTTCACCTCGGGAAGCGTTCCTTCGATCTCGCATCCCGCAGCGGCCGCGTGCCCGCCTCCGCCGAAACGCGCGCAGATGGCGGAGGCGTTGACGCCGCCCCCGGTGCGCAGGGAAATTTTATACAGCGGGCCTTCCCTTTTCTCTTTCTCTTTTATGGTAACGCCCACCTGCACGCCCTCGATGCGCGCGGGAATGGAGGGGATGCCCTCGGCCTCGTCGTCGCTGATGCCGGCTTCCTCGTACATGGAGCGCGAGAGCACAATCACGGCGGCGCGCCCGCCGAAGGCGTATTCCAGCGATTCCAACGCCAGGCGCTCCATCAGGAGCCGCCCGCGGGATTTCGTTTCAAACAGGGCCTTGTTGATGCGGCTGCTGCGCGCGCCCTTCCCCACCAGCTCCGCGGCCGCGCGCAGCGTGGCGGCGGTGGTGTTCGAGTAGCAGAAGCAGCCCGTATCGGTGGCGATGCCGGTATAAAGGCAATCCGCGGTGCGCGCGTCCACAGGCGCGCCCATTCCGGTAAACAGCTCGAGCATCAGCTCGCAGGTGGCTGCGGCGCGCGGGTCCAGAAGCGTGAGCGCCGCGTAGCGCGTGTTGGAGGGGTGATGGTCGATGCAGAGATCCACGCGCCCGGCGTAAGGCGCGAGCGCGTCGCCCAGCAGCGTGGGGGCCGCGATATCCACGGCCACCACGGCGCCCGGCTCGAACTCCTGCCGCTCCACGCCCTCGAACAGATAGGCGTATTTGTGGGGGACGGCGTCGCTGCAGAGCACGCGCGCGCGCTTGCCCAGCGCGTGCAGCACGCGGCACAGCGCCGCGGAGGAGCCGAGCGTGTCGCCGTCCGGCGATTTGTGCGCCAGAATCAGCACGTTCTCCGCATTTTTCAAAAGTGCCGCCGCGCGGGCGAGCGTTTCTGCTTTTTTCTGTTCCATTGGGTTTTACTCCGTCCTCTCCGCGCCGCCGCGGTTTCGCACCTTATCGGGATGTTGCAAAATGAATTTTCAATTCATTTTGCAACATCCCGCCTTGAACTGCGGGCGCCAAAAAGACGCGGTTTTGCGGAGCGAAGCGCAGCAAAATGGGGCGAAACGCCCCAAGCGTCTTTTGGCCGGGTGTT
>JAEWAU010000050.1 GCA_023391535.1 Bacillota bacterium
TGCGGACGTGTGGGTCCATGATGTTTGGCGTCAGGCCGGTTGCTCTCCTATTCTAACAGCTTCAGCTTTGAGATGGAAAAAGGCACGGCTGGCTGCCGCGCTTTTCACCAAATATTATTGTAGGAGAGAGTATGGAGAACATCAAAGAGATTATTTCCCAAATGACCTTGGAGGAAAAGGCGGGCCTTTGCTCCGGATTGGACGCATGGCACACCAAAGCGGTGGAACGGCTCGGGATTCCCTCCATTATGGTAACCGACGGCCCGATCGGCCTTCGCAAGCAGCCCGAAGGAGTGGGCGATCTCGCTCTGGGTAAGAGCGTGCCTGCCACCTGTTTTCCATCCGGGTCGGCTCTGGCGAGTTCGTGGGACCGCAAGCTTCTGGAGCAGGTAGGCAGCGCGCTCGGCGAGGAATGCCAGGCGAACGGTGTTTCCATTCTGCTGGGCCCCGCCGTGAACATCAAACGCTCTCCTTTGGGCGGAAGAGATTTTGAATACTATTCGGAAGATCCGTTTCTTTCTTCCGAATTGGGAATCGGCTTTGTAAACGGTGTGCAAAGTCAGGGCGTGGGGACGTCGCTCAAACATTTTGCCGCGAACAATCAGGAATCGAATCGCCTGACGACGAACGAAAACATAAGCGAACGCGCGCTGCACGAAATCTACCTTGCAAGCTTCGAGCGGACCGTCAAACAGGCGCAGCCCTGGACGGTGATGTGCGCCTACAATCAGGTGAACGGGGAATTCTGCTCGGAGAGCCGTGAAATTCTCACCACTGTCCTCAAAGAGGAATGGGGCCATGAGGGTTTCGTAATGTCCGACTGGGGTGCGGTGGACGATCGCGTTAAGGGGCTCGCGGCGGGCATGGAATTGGAGATGCCCTCCTCCAACGGGGTCAACGACCGCAAAATAGTGGAAGCGGTGAAAACCGGAAAACTCAGCGTTGCCGCGCTCGACCGCGCCGTTGAACGTCTTCTGACAATTATCCTGCGCGCCGTCCACGGCAAAAAGGAATCCTATACATACGACGCCGCGGAGCATCATGCGCTCGCGTCCAGGGTAGAGGAAGAATGCATCGTTCTGCTCAAGAACAGCGAAGGCGCCCTTCCGCTGAAAAAGCAGGGAAACTACGCCGTGCTCGGCAGCTTTGCGGAAAAACCGCGCTATCAGGGAGGCGGCAGTTCCCACGTCAATCCGTCGAAGTTGGAAAAACCTCTGGACGAACTGAAAAAGGCCGCGCCCGATGCGGTTTTTACCTATGCGCCGGGCTTTGAGGTGGAAGCTTCGGACAATATCTTCACGGTAAAGGCGCTAGAATCGGCCTGCGACACCCCGAATGACCGTTTGATCGGCGATGCGGTGCAGGCGGCGGCCGGCAAGGATGCCGCAATCGTGTTTCTGGGGCTCCCGGAAAGCTACGAGTCGGAAGGGTACGACCGCGTTCATATGCGCCTTCCGGAGGGGCAGGAGAAGCTTCTCGAGGCCGTCCTCCGCGTTCAGAGCCACGTGATCGTCGTCCTTCAGAACGGTTCCGCCGTTGAAATGCCGTGGGCGGATCAGGTTGACGGAATTCTGGAATGCTATCTCGGCGGGCAGGCCGGTGGGAGCGCGATGGCCAGAACCCTGTTCGGGGATGTGAACCCGAGCGGCAAGCTTGCCGAAACCTTTCCGAAAAAGCTCAGTGATACGCCGTGCTTCCTGGATTTCCCCGGGGACGGAAGAACAACGGAGTACCGCGAAGGCATCTATGTGGGGTACCGGTACTACGAGGCCAAAGAGCTTGAGCCGCGCTTCCCGTTCGGCTTTGGCCTTAGCTATACCACGTTCCGGTACGAAGGCATTTCCGTGGACAAAGCTTCCGTGAAGGAAGACGAACCCGTAACGGTGACGGTTCGGGTGAAAAACGCGGGGGCACGCGCCGGAAAAGAGATTGTGGAGCTGTATGTCCGCGATAAAGAGTGCAGCGTCTACCGGCCCCGCAAGGAACTGAAGGGCTTTGCGAAAGTCGAGCTGCAGCCCGGAGAAGAAAAGACGGTGTCGCTGAAACTCGAGAGGGACGCGTTCGCTTTCTTCAGCGAGAAACAGCACCACTGGATGGTGGAAAGCGGCGATTTTGAAATTCTCGTCGGCCCCTCCTCGGCCGAAACACCTCTCCATGCCGATATTCACGTGGAATCGCTCGCAAAGAAGGAAATCGACTATGGGAGAAATACGACGCTGTTTGAGCTGTTCAAGGACGAGAAGGCCGCCGCGCTGGTTAAGCACTATTTCCCCATGGTGGAGAAGATGCCGATGAGCTTTTTCGGCACAGTGCCCGTGCGTTCGCTCGGCATGTTTGGGCACGCGGAAATCGTGGAAGAGCTGCTGCGGAAGCTAAATGGACTGTCGAGCATGGATTGATCCGGCACGTTTTCTGCAGAGCAGAATCATACAATTTGAAGAAAGAGGCGGATAGCATGGTAAGATTACAGGATAAGCCGTTTTGTTTGGATCATGAGCAAACCGAGTGGGTGAACAAAACGCTCGCGAATATGAGTACGGAGGACAAGGTCGGGCAGCTGTTCTGCCTTTCCGCATACCAGGGAAACGAGGAAGAGGCCGCCCAGACGTACCGGGTCCTAAAGCCGGGCGGCGTCATGTACCGCCCGATGAAGACGGAAGAGGCCGTTGCGCTCACCGGTGTTTTCGACCGGTATGCGGAAATTCCCCTTTTGATTGCGGCAAGCCTTGAAAAAGGCGGAAACGGCATCGCGGAGGAGGGCACGCTGCTGGACGCACCGCTCGGCATCGCGGCCACCGACGACCCCGGCATGGCGGAAAAGCTCGGAATCATCTGTGGGCGCGAAGGCGCCGCGGTGGGGGCGAACTGGGCGTTCGCGCCGATTATCGATATCGATAACAATTTCCGCAATCCGATTACGAATACCCGCACCTTCGGGTCCGACCCGGAGAGGGTGAAAGCGATGGGGGTCGCCTATGTGAAGGCGGTGCAGTCGCTGGGGCTCGCGGCTTCCATCAAGCACTTTCCGGGAGACGGCATGGATGAGAGGGACCAGCATCTGGTCAGCAGCATCAACAGCCTTTCCTGCGAGGACTGGATGGCGACATACGGCTCCATCTATAAGGCCTGCATCGACGCGGGCGCGCTGACCTGCATGATCGGCCATATCCTGCAGCCCGCGTGGTCGAAACGGCTCGACCCGTCGCTCAAGGACGAGGATATTCTGCCGGCGAGCCTTTCGCCCGAGCTGAAACAGGGCCTTCTGCGCGGTGAACTCGGGTTTAACGGCCTGATCGTCACCGACGCGACGACGATGGCGGGCTTCACGATTCCGATGCCGCGCGAAAAGGCCGTGCCGTATTCCGTCGCTTCCGGGGCGGATATGTTCCTGTTCTCGAAGAATTTGCAGGAGGACTACGGCTTCATGAAGGCCGGCGTGGAAAACGGATTGATCACGCAGGAGCGCCTGGACGAGGCTGTCACACGCATTTTTGCCGTGAAAGCGGCGCTTGGGCTGCACCGGAAAAAGCCGCTGCCCACCGCCCAAACCGCCCGAAAAGTCGTGGGTTGCGCCGAGCATAAGCAATGGGCCAAAGAGTGCGCGGAAAAAGCCGTGACGCTTGTAAAAGAGGAAAAGGGCGTGCTGCCGCTCAGCAAGGAAAAGTACAGGAAAATTCTGTACTACCCCATCGAAAGCGAACAGGGCGTGGCTTACAGCGTAAAGGCCGGCGTCCGCGATCATTTCCGGGAGCTGCTCGAAAAAGAAGGCTTTGAGGTGGATACCTTCCAGCCGCCGGTAAAGGGGCTGGAGGGCCTGCTGAGTTCCGTTAACGAGATTGTGGAAAAATACGACCTGATTCTCTATCTGGCGAACATGTCCACCAAGAGCAACCAGACGACGGTCCGCATCGAATGGGCCCAGCCCATGGGCGCCAATGTGCCGACCTATATGAGCCAGGTGCCCACGGTCTTCATCTCTGTGGAGAATCCCTATCATCTTCTGGACGTGCCGCGCGTAAAGACCTTTATCAACGCGTATAATTCGAGCGACGAAAACCTGAACGCGATTCTCGATAAGCTGATGGGCCGCTCGGAATTTATCGGTAAAAATCCGATTGACCCGTTCTGCGGCAAATGGGATACCCGGCTTTGATGCAAACCTTTCCTTTTTTAAGGAAGAAACAAGGCCTACGGAAGTAAAAAAAGGACAGGGAAAACGCATTTCTCTGTCCTGCATTTCAGCAGCAATTCGGTTAGGTTTGTGACAGACTTTTTTGAACCATCGGGCCTTGCTCCTTTAAATGATTTGCTCTCAACATTCATTTTATCGGAGCTCCCGGTGGTTTTCTATTCTTACCGGGAAACTGCAAACATTATTGTACGGTATCTTTCTTTACCGTATCGACAAACTGTTTTACGTAAGGGTTGCCGCTGCTTTTAAGGACCAATAGATGAATGCTTGCGTCACCGAGATCATCCGGCTGAAGAATCTGGAGGTTACGGGTATCTGCGTCCGACAAAACGCCGACCGGCAATACCGCTATCCCTATTCCCAACGATACGGCCTTGATAATGCTCTCCACCGTGTCAAATTGAATTATGTCCGGTTTTTGAGAAATCCTCGTCATAACCCAGTTTTCCAAAAGATACCGGGAGGGACAGCCCGGAGCGTTCGAGCAGACAACAGGCTGATGAATCATTTCCTCAAAGCCGAGCTGCTTTGGGGCGATGACGGCCATTTCTTCGCGATACTGAAAAACAGATTCGAGCTTTGCGTGGCCGAATTCCGTGTAGACGAACGCGCAGTCCAGGCTTCCGTCGGCAACAGCCTCCAGGAGCGCGGGCTGCAGACGTGTCGAGATCGAAAAACCGATGTCGGGGCAGTCGCGCTGAAATGCGGAAAGCCATACGGGAAGTCTGTGAGCGGCTATGGTCTGCGTCGCCCCTATCCGAATCGAGGGCCTGCTTTTCTGAAACTGGTTTTTGGCGTCGTCAAGCAGCGCGGCGATCTGATCCGCATAAATGAGTAACCGCTTTCCCTCCTCTGTGAGGGTCACTCCCTTGCTGTGCCGCAGAAACAACACGGTTTTCAGCTCCGCTTCAAGGTTATGAATATGGGCGGTCACATTGGACTGGACGTATCCCATTTTCTCAGCCGCTTTTGTAATGGATTTTTCCAAAGCCACTTCTCTGAAAATGCGCAATTCCAAGCTTTCCATCCGCACTCTCCCATCATTTAAAACGATGGCCGCCATCATTTACATCTATTATACAACGGGCCGCGCGCAATGTATAATGAAGTTGCGGAAGGATAAAATGAATATCATTTGAATGGAAAGGTGGATGCGGGATGTCCGTAAAAATTGCAATCAACGGGTTTGGCCGAATCGGCCGCCTTGCTTTCCGGCAGCTGTTTGGCCGGGAAGGGTATGGAATCGCAGCCGTTAACGATCTGACCAGTGCCAAGATGCTGCGATATCTGCTGAAATACGACTCTTCTCAGGGACCATATGGGAGAACGGTCGACTATGGGGAAGATACCCTGACGGTAGACGGAAAGCAGATCCGGATTTATGCGGAAAAAGAGCCCAAAAACCTGCCGTGGAAGGAACTGGACATCGATGTCGTGCTGGAATGCACGGGTTTCTTCGCATCGAAAGCCAAATCCACGGCCCATATTGAGGCGGGAGCAAAACGGGTCGTCATCTCGGCGCCCGCGGGAAACGATCTGCCGACCATTGTTTTCGGTGTGAACGAAAAGACGTTGAAGAACACCGATACCGTGATTTCTGCGGCATCCTGCACAACGAACTGCCTGGCGCTCCTCGCAAACACGCTGAACAATTTGTCCCCTATTAAAAATGGCTATATGACGACCATCCACGCTTATACCAACGACCAGAACACCCAGGACGCGCCCCATGCGAAGGGAGACCTGCGCAGAGCGCGGGCGGCCGCCCTCAATATTGTGCCGACTTCGAGCGGGGCGGCCAAGGCGATCGGCTTGGTAATCCCCGCCTTGTCCGGCAGGCTCGACGGCGTATCGCAAAGGGTTCCGGTAAGCGCCGGGTCCCTTACCGACCTGGTCGCGGTGGTCAAGGGGAAAATAACGAAGGAACAGATTGACGCCGCGATGAAGAAAGACATGTCCGAGTCCTTTGGATATACGGACGAGCAGATCGTTTCTTCGGACATTATCGGAATGCAATATGGCTCTCTGTATGATGCGACACAGACGAAGGTTATGGATATGGGCGAAGATACCCTTGTAAAAGTAGACGCCTGGTACGATAATGAAAATTCGTACGTCAGCCAGATGGTCCGCACCATTCAATATTTTGCGAACCTCTAATGTAATCAGGGTTCATGATGAACGTTTGGGACGCCCGGCGGCTGCCGGACGTCCCTTTTTTATGGCTCCGCGCGCCTCGCCGGCGAGAGCCTGCGGAGCCGCTCGCGGCGAAGCGATAAACAAACGTTATAAATCATAAAATGGTACCGTTAGATCAATTAAATAATAAACGCAATAATATAGATAAATGCAACGCTGCGTGCTATACTGGTACCGGATGCGAGGAGGAATTGCCATGAAGCCGGAAAAAACCAAAATGTCCGATATCGCAAAAGCGCTGAACATCTCCACGATTTCCGTGAGCCGGGCGCTTGCGGGGCAGGAGGGCATCAGCGACGAGCTGAGGAGCGCGATTTTGCTTAAAGCGGGCGAAATGGGCTACCTGAAGCCCAGAAGCGCGGCCGATTACAGAATTCTGGTTCTGCACCAGAAGCCGTTTATGCAGGATAACAGCAATTACAGCCGCATGCTGCAGGGCGTGGAAAAGGCTCTGCAGAAGGCGGGAAGCGAATACGACATCGAGTTCGCGGATAAGGAATGTCAGGACCGGCTGGCGCTGCCGAATAAAATCGCAAGGGGTTCGCACTACGACGGCGTGCTGTATATCGGAAACTTTGAGCGCGATTATGTCCGTTTCCTTTCCGAGAAAATCCAGAATCATGTGTTTTACGCCGGCTGCTCGCCGTCGAACGATTCCGACGGCGTCTGGTACAATTTCAGCAACGGGGGATACAAGCAATGCGAGTATCTGGTGCGCAAAGGGCACGAGCGCATCGGGTTTGCGGGAAACACCCGGAGTTACGTGGGCAAAGAAAAGCTTCTCGGCATTGTTTCGAACCTGGAGGAACACGGCCTGCCGGTTGAGCGCGGCTTCTTTATCTGTACGGACGAGGGCTTCGAAGAACAGATCTACCGGATGCTCTGCGGGGAAAAACACCCCACCGCCGTCATCTGCCAGTGGGATTTTACCGCGATCAAGCTGCTCCAGTATCTGCATGAAAAAAAGATCCGTGTGCCGGAAGACGTTTCGGTGATCGGCAGCGGGAATACGGAAATTTCCTCGCTGAGCATTCCGGCGCTCACCACGCTGGAACTGCATATCGATTACGCCTGCGAAACGGCGGTGGACCTTCTTTTGAAGCGGCTGCGCAGGCCGGAGAAGATGGCGGAACAAATACAGATCGGCAGCACGCTTGTTGAGCGCGATTCCGTAAAAGCGCTTCGGTAACGGCTTCCCGCACAGGCATCCTGCCTGTGCGCGGGTGTTCCGAACCGTCCGCACGGCTTTTTGAATTGCCTCAGAAGAACAAAGGGACTTTGAATGGGTAAAAAGATTATCTTCCGGTTTTTCAGGGAACATAAGTTTTCCTACATCGTGGGCATTCTGTTCATGCTGCTTTCCTCCTATATCCAGACGCTTTTTCCGAAGGTGCTTGGGAATACGGTGGATATCCTCAAAAGCAGAAATTTTCGGCCGGGTGCGGTTACCGTCAATATTTTCTATATCCTGCTGATTGCGGCCGGCACCTTTTGCACCACCTACGTCTGGCGCAATCTGGTCATCGGCAACGCGCGGAAGCTGGAATGCCACCTGCGCGAGAAGCTGTTCGACCATTTCCAGATTCTTTCCCCCGAGTTTTACAGCCGCAGGAAAACCGGGGACCTGATCGCGTACGCCATCAACGATATCAACGCGGTGCGGATGACGTTCGGTCCGGCCACCTCCATGTCGGTAAACGGTGTCGTCGTTTGCGTCATTTCGATTTATTCCATGGCGAACGCCATCAACTGGAAACTCACACTGTTTTCGCTGCTGCCCATTCCGATTATGGTTGCCATCATGTTCACGATCGGAAAAGCTGTTAAAAAGCGGTTCCGGCGGGTGCAGGAAACCTTTTCCGCTATTTCCGACCGCGTAAACGAAAACATCAACGGCATTCGCGTCATCAAAGCCTATGTGCAGGAAGACGGCGAAGTGGAAAAATTTCAAAAGCTGAACAATCAGATGGTGGACGCCAACCTGGGCATGGTGAGGATTTCGGCTTTTCTTTCTCCGCTCATCGAGCTGTGCTTCACGGTGAGCTTTGTGTTCAACCTCATCTGGGGCGGCGGTATGGTTTTGAAGGGCAGCATCTCGCTGGGCGATTTTGTTGCGTTCAACGGGTATCTGGCGATGATTCTGGCCCCCGTGCTTTCGATCGGGCAGGTAATCACCATCATCCAGAGAGGCATGGCGTCCCTGGGCAGGCTCAACGATATCTTGAGCGAACAACCCGCTATCCGGGACGAAGGCGAAACCGAACGCTTTCCGCAGGGCGCTTCCATCGAAATCCGGAACCTTTCCTTTACCTATCCGGGAGCCGAAAAAGCGTCGCTGAGCGATATAAGCCTGAATGTTCCGGGCGGGCGGACGCTGGGCATCATCGGAAAGACGGGCTCGGGCAAAAGCACGCTGGTCAATCTGCTATTAAAAATGTACAACGTGCCGGACGAAACGATCCGGATCGGCGGGGCGGATATCAATGAATACCGGCTTGCCGCGCTGCGCGGCGGCTTCGGCCTCGTGCCGCAGGATAATTTTCTTTTCAGCGCCTCCATCGCGGAGAACATCCGTTTTTTCAAGGACGTCTATACCGACGAGCAGGTGGAACAGGCGGCACGCAACAGCTGCATCTACGAGAGTATCGCCGGCCTGCCGGGCGGTTTTGAAACGGTTTTGGGCGAGCGCGGCGTCAACCTTTCGGGCGGGCAGAAACAGCGCGTCTCCATTGCGCGCGCGCTTGTAAAGGACCCGGAAATTCTGGTGCTGGACGACGCGCTTTCGGCGGTGGATACGGTTACCGAATCGGAAATCCTTGCAAACCTCCGCAAAGTGCGGCAGAAGAAAACCACCGTCATAATCGCAAGCCGGATTTCGGCCGTTATGGAGGCCGACGAAATCATCGTGCTCGACGGGGGCAGGATCTGCGAGAGAGGCACGCACGGGCAGCTGCTTGCGGAAGGGGGCGTTTACAGTGAAATCTACAACTACCAGTTCGGCACGGACGGCGAAGCGGATTCCCGCGCCTCATAAGGCGAAGACGTTCCGAAGGCTGCTGGCGCTGAATCTGCCGCATTGGAAACGGATTCTGCTCGCTTCGGCCTGCGTGCTGCTGGTAAACGGCGCCATGCTTGCAAAGCCCTATATTCTGAAGATCGTAATCGACGATTTTCTCACGCGGCACGCGGTGCAGCACGGGCTGTACTCGCTCACGGCGATGGGAATTATATATTTTGCCGTTGTGGCGCTCAGCGGCTTCTTCGGCATCGCGCAGGTGAACCTGATCAACAGGGCGGGGCAGGAGATCATGCGCGGCCTGCGCAGCCGGGTCTTTCGGACCATCCAGCTTCTGCCGCTGCGGTATCTCGACAAAACGCAGTCCGGCAGCCTGATCACCCGCGCCACAAACGACGTGGAAGCGCTCAGCGAGCTTTACACCGACGTGCTCCTCAGCCTCTTCCAGGATGTTTTTCTGATTCTCGGCATCATCGGCACGATGCTGATGCTGGACGTTCGGCTCACGCTGGTCTCATTCTGCGTGATTCCCGTGATGTTCACCGTCATTTTTCTGTTAAGGAAAAAAGTCAAGGAAAATTTCCGCAAAATGAAAAGCCTGATCGGCCATATCAACGGGTTTATGGCGGAAAACATCTCGGGAATGAAGCTGATCCAGCTCTTCCACGGAGAAAAGGAGAAAAAGAGCCAGTTCACAAAACTGAACGACGAATACTACAAGGTGACGTCCTTTCAGGTTTGGATGAACAGCTTTTTAAAACCGGCCGCGACCGTCTTTCAAAATCTGGCGGTCGCCATCCTCATCTGGTACGGCATGGGGAAGATCGCGGGCGGCACGCTGCAGATCGGCGTTCTCTACGCCTTTACAACGTATATCGCGCAGTTTTTTAACCCGATCTCAGATCTTGCCGACAACTATACCAACATCCAATCCGCCTTCGTTTCGGCGGACCGTATTTTTGAGCTGCTCGATCAGCAGGAAAACCTCGAGGACCTCGACGAAGGCCTTCCCATGGAGCATATCGGCGGGGACATCGAGTTCCGGCATGTCTGGTTTTCGTATAACGACCGGGACTGGGTTTTGAAGGACGTAAGCTTCACCGTCCCCAAAGGGCATACGGCCGCTTTCGTGGGGCAGACGGGCGCCGGAAAAACCACCATCATCAGCCTTGTCAGCGGTTTTTATCCAATCCAGAAGGGCGAGATCCTGATCGACGGCGTCAACATCAACGCGATCAAAAAGCGGGACTTAAGAAAAAATATTGCCGTCGTTCTGCAGGACGTTTTCCTGTTTTCCGAAACGATCGCAAAGAACATCTCGCTCAACGACGACGTGGATGCGGCCCAAATCAGAAACGCCCTGAAGGTTTCCCATGCGGACGGCTTCGTCGACCGTTTCCCCGGCAAAATGAACGAGCCGGTGATGGAAAGGGGCAATACGCTTTCCGCGGGCCAGCGCCAGCTGCTTTCCTTCGCGCGGGCCATCGCTCACGATCCGTCGATCATCGTGCTCGACGAGGCCACCGCCAATATCGATACTAAAACCGAGGTGCTGATCCAGAAAGCCATTGCCGATATTGCCAAAAACCGCACGACGCTGATTATCGCGCACCGGCTTTCCACAATACGCGACGCCGATCAGATCATCGTCCTGAAAAAGGGCGAGATCGTGGAAACGGGCAGCCACGCCGAGCTGATGGAAAAGAACGGTTATTATAAAAACATGGTGCTGGAAGGCGTAAACGAGAACGGCAAGCGGTGTTTATCGGCCTGATTCGTTGCAAAGCCGGATATGCGGTGTTATACTGGAGAAAATGCCGAATTATGCCCTGCCGGCCGTAATTTCGCAGCGCAAGGCTCCCCGCTTGCAGGGAGGCGGACAAAATCCGCTATGCTGTTTCGTGAGCGGCGGGATAAGGGAGAACGGCGAGCGGGATAAAGACGAACGCCGAGCGGGATAAGGAGAACGGCGAACCGGATAAGGAGAACGGCAAATGGAAGGGATTCGCATCCCCAGCATCCGCATTTCGGATATCGACATGCAAAAATGCTACTTTAACCCCGGCTGCGCGCTGAACCTCTATAAGCCGGAATCGGCTTCGAAAATCCTGGATATCCTGAATCGGTTTTTTGGCCCGGTAAAATATCACGATATTTGCTGCCGGCACGAGCCGCGGCTGCCACGCGGCTCCACGATCATCAATAACTGCGCGGGGTGCGACAGAAGGTTCCGCTCTTTGTACGAGGGAATACAAACGATTTCCCTGTGGGAAGTGCTCGACAGCCTCGAAAATCTGCCCCTGCCGAGTTACGCGGGGCTCACGGTTTCCGTGCACGATTCCTGTTCTTTCCGCCCCAAACCGCAGGTGCATGCGGCGGTTCGGAGCCTTTTGCGGAAGATGGATATGCGAATCGTGGATTCTCCTTTCAGCGGAACAAGCTCGGTCTGCTGCGGCGACAACTTCTACCCCCGGCTTTCCATCGAAAAAGTTACCGAGCTGCAGAAAAAGCGGGCCGCCCAGATGCCCTGCCCGGATGTGGTCGTCTACTGTGTTTCCTGTATCAAGTCCATGGCGATCGGAGGGAAAACGCCGCACCATATGGCGGATCTCGTTTTGCATGAGGCGACGGAACCGCAGGAAACGAGAATCGACGTGTACCACGAAGCGCTGGATCGCTATATCGAAAGGCATTAGCCGGGTTTGCCTTTGCGCCCCGCTTTCTTCGCGCCGGGAACGATCCGGCTTTTTCGCTTCTGCCGTGCTTTCCGTGGATACCGAAATTTACAAGAGGTGATTTTTATGTCTGCGGGCAGGAATCCCGCGGATGTTCTGGAAAAGGCCGGCTTTCGGACGAGAATCGTTCCGCCGTCCCTTGCCGACGAAACGGTGCGGGATATGGCCGCCCTGTTTGCATCCGGAACGCTTTCTCCGGATTTTGCCCGGCGGTACCGGCATAAGTTCCGGCCGGATTGGAAGGCGTCCTGCCCGGACGCGCGGTCCGTTCTCGTTCTGGCCGTTCCGGCGCCGGAGGTGCTCCTCCGCTTCCCATACGGCGGCGCCGTTCGGGAAATGGCTGTTCCGCCGGGCTATGCCTACGCCGGGCTGGACGCCGCGGTGGCGCGTGCGGTAAAAGAGGCGTTTGAGGGCACGGGCTTTTACGCGCAGCCTCTGGAAGGCGTTCCGCTCAAGCTGCTTGCCGTTCGGAGCGGCCTGTGCCGCTATGGGCGCAACAATATCACCTATTGCGAGGGGCTTGGAAGCTACCACCAGCTGCACGGCATCGTAACCGATATGGAGCTTCCCTTTTCCGCACCCGGCGCGGGCGCCGCGCGCATGCCCGCGTGCGCGCACTGCAAAGCCTGCAGTAACGCCTGCCCCACCAAAGCCATCGATCCCGACGCGCCCATCATCCATGCGCAGCGGTGCCTGACCTTTCTCAACGAAAATCCGGGCGATTTTCCCGCATGGCTCGACGAATCCTCCCATCACGCGATTGTGGGGTGCATGAAGTGCCAGCGGGCCTGCCCGCAGAACCGGGGCCGGCTGGTTTCGCTCACGGTGGACGCCGCGTTTGACGAACAGGACGTGGGGCCGCTTTTGGCAGGCGGCGCGTTCGGGGACCTTCCCGAAAAAACGCAGGCCGCGCTGCGCGCCTATAATCTGGATGAGTATTGGCCGCAGCTTTCGCGGAATTTGAAGGCGCTGTTAAAAGCGGAAGCCCTTCGGAATTCGCATGAAACGGCGGAGCCTTGTTAAGGGCTTGCTTGGGGGAGGAAAAAATTCATGGATAACGGAACCTCTCCGGCGGTGATCGAGCATTTCAACCGCGTGGCGCTGCTGCCGGATAACTGGGACCATAACCGGCAGTATCAGAACGGGATGCTGCGCAGAATTCCGCAGAAAACCCCCGAATCGGGTTTGGAAATTGGCTGCGGCACCGGCGAGTTCTGCCGCAAACTCGCCCAAAGATGCCGGCGGGTCGTCGGAATCGACGTAGCCCCGGGTATGATCGCCGAAGCGAAAAAGCGCAATGCGGCTCCGAATATCGAATACATAAACACGGATGCCGCCAGCTTTCTTACCGGGCGGGAGAACGAGTTCGACGTCATCACGAGCATCGCCGCGTTTCATCATATGGATATGGAACAGGCCCTTTTGCGGTGCGAAAGAGCCCTGAAAGGCGGCGGCGTTCTGGTGGTTCAGGATCTGTATCAGGAAAATACCCTGATTTTTAAGCTTCTTTCCCTTCTCGGCGCGGTTGTCAATCCGTTTTTCATGCTCGTCAAAAACGGGCGGCTGCGGGTGACGAAAGAGGAACGGCGCGTCTGGGCGGCCCATTCGCCGGACGACGTCTACGGCACGCTCGCGCAGATTCGCGCTCTCGCCGCGAAAACGTTGGGAACCGTTCAAATGAAGCGGCATATTTTCTGGCGCTATACGCTTGCGTATCAAAAACCGTCTCAACCGGAAAAGCCATAAAGTCGCCTTTGTGAGGCGCTTTCCAAAACAGATCGGCAAATGCGGCAAAAAAGTTGCGCACTGTTTCGTAAAAGGGCAGCTGCGGGTGGGGAGAAGGGCGGAGCCGGATTAGAAAATGAAACTGCAAGAATTGAAAATAAAAATGCGCTATCTGTTCCGAAGTCCTATTCGGGCCGATATACGAAAAGAGTGCCTGCAAAGCAAAGAATTCAAAAGCGATTTGCTTCTCCAGAACGTGCAAAGGGGAAAATTGCTGGCGGCCGTTGTAATCGGCATCGAGGTTATCTATATCCTGGTGGATATGATCTCCTGCTTTTTGAAAGTCAGCAAAACCTTTGCCTTTTATTCGTATCTGGAGATGTATCTCCTCATGATCGCGGTCAGCCTGATATTTCTGTATTTGGCCCATTGCTTTCGTCAAAGGGAAATCCGTGAAGATGTGATGCGGGCTTGCACCATCCTCTATCCGGTCTTTATCATGGCCTGGGGCGCGGGAATTTCTCTGATGGATCAGCGGCTGTACGGCCAGCTGATGACTTTCATGGTCAACATGATGGTGTGCTCCGTCATGTTTTTGGCGGATGCAAAAAAAATGAGCGTTCCTTACCTGGTATCCACCCTGACGCTCGCCGCCGGCCTGCCGTTTTTTCAAAGCTCCGGCAATATTCTGGTCGGGCATTACGTGAATCTGTTTGTCTTTATTGCGATTTCCTGGACCGCCTCCAGGATACTGTACCGCAACTACTGCGACACCTACGTGATCAATAAGCTGCTCCAAAACGAGATGAGCGAAAACAGCGTGATTACGGAAAAGCTCGCAATTGCGAACGCGCAGCTCAAAAAGCTCGCGCTCAAAGACGAATTGACCGGAATTGCAAACCGCAGGGGCTTTCGCGAGTTCACCGACGCGGCCTTTCAACGCAATGCCGGTACGAAGCTGACGGTTTCCATTATTATGATCGATATCGATTATTTCAAGCAATATAACGACGCCAACGGGCATGAAAAAGGCGACATGGCGTTAATCGAGGTTGCGAGGCAGATTGCCTCCATGGTGGAGGACGCCGACCAGATCGCCGTCCGCTGGGGCGGCGAAGAGTTTGTTTACGCCGCTTTCCACAAGGACCGCGAAAGCATCGCCGCAGCTGCCGATGCGCTCAGGCTGAAAATAGCGGGCCTCAAAATACCCAACAGGAACGCCCGGACCGGCGATTATATGACCATCAGCCTGGGCACCTGCACGGGGCCCGTTACGGACAGGAAAGCGGTCGTCCGGGTGCTCGGAACCGCGGACCGCGCGCTCTACCAGGCAAAAGAGAACGGGCGTAACTGCGTCAGCACCCTCGCCTATGAGGAATACCCGGCGTAAAAAAGCGCCGCAGATACATATGGAGCGGCGGTGTGCAGATTTGCCGCATGTTTCCGCAATTTGAACGGAGGTTCGGTTCAGCCGGCCTCCGGAATTTTTCGGATTGCTTTGGAGAATTTATGGTTTCACTTTTGCTTGCCATCCTGTACGTCGCGTTTATCAGCCTCGGCCTTCCCGATTCCCTCCTCGGCTCCGCGTGGCCCGTTATGAGCGGGCAGCTCGGCGTACCGCTTTCCTATGCCGGTATCGTCACTATGGTCATTGCCGGAGGCACGATCGTATCGAGCCTGATGTCGGACCGGCTGACCAGAAGGTTCGGCGCGGGGCTGGTAACCGCCGTCAGCGTCCTGATGACGGCGGTTGCGCTGTTCGGCTTCTCCATTTCCCGCTCCATGCTCTCCCTCTGCCTGTGGGCGGTTCCGTATGGGCTCGGCGCGGGCGCGGTTGATGCGGCCCTGAACAATTACGTCGCATTGCACTACGCTTCCCGGCACATGAGCTGGCTGCACTGCTTCTGGGGCGTCGGGGCGGCGATCAGCCCCTTTATCATGAGCGCGTGCCTTTCGGGCGGGTGGGGCTGGAGCAGCGGCTACCGAACGGTAGCCGGTATCCAGGTCGTACTGACCGCGGTTTTGTTTGCGAGCCTTCCGCTCTGGAAGAAAAACGCCGCCTCTCCCGGGAACGGCGAAGTGCGTCCGGCGGCGCTGAGCCTGCCGCAGGCTTTGAAAATCCGGGGAGTGCCGTTTGTTCTTCTCGCCTTTTTCGGCTACTGCGCGCTGGAATCGACTGCCGGGCTGTGGGCGAGCAGCTATCTCGTTCACTTCCGCGGAATCGATACGGAAACCGCCGCGCGGTTTGCCTCGCTGTTTTACCTCGGCATCACCTTCGGGCGGTTTCTCTCCGGCTTTATCGCGGAAAAAGCCGGGGATAAACGGCTGATCCGCTTCGGAATCCTCACGATTCTGGCGGGCATCGTCCTGGTCGGGCTGCCTGTCCGCGTTAATCTGCTCGCCCTGCCGGGGCTTGTGGTAATCGGCTTCGGCTGCGCCCCGGTCTATCCCTCGCTGATTCACGCGACGCCTTCCAACTTCGGCAAGGAAAATTCCCAGTCGATCATCGGAATCCAGATGGCGAGCGCGTACATCGGCAGCACGTTTATGCCACCGCTTTTCGGGCTGATTGAGGAGCATAGCGGCATGGGGGCGTATCCGTTTTATCTGTTGGCCTTCGCCGTTTTAATGCTCCTGATGTTCGAGCGGCTGTTCGGAGCCGTGGCAAAAAAGAGTGTTCCATAAATCCCGCGTCACTCCGGCGGCGTCCGGCTCGCTTCCGTTTTCGGAACCCGGTTTCTTCCGGCGGCGTTTGCTCCTGCCGCGTCGAGCATCCGGCTCTTTCCCCATTCATTGATGATTTCCAGGGCCGGCAGCAGCTGCTTGCAGCTTTCGGTTAACGAATATTCCACGTGGGGCGGAATCCGGCAGAGCTCCACCCGGCGCACCAGCCCGTTCTCCTCAAGCCCCTGCAGCGCCCGGGTGAGCATGATGTTCGTGATGCCGTCCAGATGCCGCTTAAGCTCGTTGTAGCGCATGCTTTCCTGCGCGGAAAGCTCCCAGATGATGGGCAGCCGCCATTTTCCGCCGATGATCTCGAGCGCCCACGTAACCGCGCACTTCTTCGCGTGCAGTGTTTTGGATTTTCCGCAGTCTTTGCCCATGACTTCTCCCGCCTGTTTAAGGCACAATATTGTGCGTACTTGCTGATATGTTTTCGGTACCCTATACTGAGTATAGCCGGCCGCGCGGCGGATGTAACGCGCCGCGCGGCCTAAAAGGAATTTTGCAGGTGAAACGGAGGATTCAGCATGGAGGAAATATTCAGCCGCAGGAGCATCCGGAAGTTCCAGGGCCACCCGGTGGAAAAGGAAAAGCTCGACCGCATCCTGCGGGCCGGTATGCAGGCGCCGTCCGCCGGGAACCAGCAGCCGTGGGAATTCATCGTGGTGGAGGACCGCGAGGCGCTCCGCGCGCTTTCGAAAATGTCCCCGTATTCCGGCCCCGTGGCGGGCTCCGCATTCACGCTGGTGCTGTTGGGAAATTTCAGCGTCCTGCGGTTTCCGGGCGCGTGGCAGCAGGATATGGGCGCCGCGGCGGAAAACATTCTGCTGGAAGCCGTCCACCTCGGCCTCGGGGCCGTTTGGATCGGCGCGGCCCACAGCGAGGCTTCGGCCGCGTTTCTCCGGGAGATGTTCCGCCTGCCCGAAGAACTGCATCCGTTTTCGCTTATCGCCGTCGGTTATCCGGACGGGCAGAAAAACGAATTTACAGACCGCTACAGGGCGGAAAAAGTGCATTACGGAATGTACTGACGAAAGAATACGGACGCAGGAGGAAACGGCCAATGATTCAAGTGGTGGCAAAGCATACCGTCAAGGCCGGGAAGATCGGCCGGTATATCGAATTGGCGGGCGAGCTGGTTTCGAAAACGAGACGGCTGGACGCCGGCTGCATCCGGTACGGCCTTTTTCAGGATGTAAAAGACCCCGCGGTCCTCACGATCCTCGAGGAATGGGAAAGCCAGGACGCTCTGGACCGCCACAGCGCGTCCGCCCATTTCCGGGAACTGGTGCCGAAGCTCGGCGCGCTCTGCGAAAAGCCGGCCGAGGTCAACCTCTACCGCCCGGTGGAGGAGCGGTAAGGGCACGGCGATTCGGAAAGGAAATTTTTTATGCGCGTGATTGCGGTGAACGGAAGTCCACGGAAGCAGTGGAATACCGCGACGTTTCTGCAAAAGGCGCTGGAAGGCGCGGCCTCCACGGGTGCGCAGACGGAGCTTATCCACCTTTACAGCCTGAATTATAAGGGCTGCGTGAGCTGCTTTTCCTGCAAGCGGAAGGGCGGCGTTTTGGGGCGCTGCGCAATGAGGGACGGCCTGAGCGGGGTGCTTGAAAAAATCATCGGCTGCGACGTGCTCCTGCTGGGGACGCCGATCTATTTCGGGAACATCACGGGGGCAATGCAGTCGTTTCTGGAGCGCCTGCTGTTTTCGGGCATGACCTACAACGCGGAAAATTCCTCCGTTTTTCCGGGAAGGCTCTCGTCCGCGTTTTTCTACACGATGAACGTTCCCGCGGAGACGATGGAGCGGAGCGGTTACCCCGCGCTGTTCGAGCGCTATCAGTTTTTGTTGGGACGCCTGGGTGGGCCCTCCGAAGTTCTCGTGAGCAACGACACCTACCAGTTCGACGATTATTCGAGCTACGAAGCCTCCCGGTTCGACGAGCAGCACAAAGCCAGAGTCCGCGCGGAGCGGTTCCCCGCGGACTGCCAAAGGGCTTTCGAGTTGGGCGCCCGCCTTGCGGGGAACGGCGCAAAAGCGGGGTGATCCCGTTTCGCGCCGCGGATTCTATCCGCTATCGAGTATATCTGCAGAAAAAGGGCGCATGAGATCGGCCGGAGGCTTTCTCATGCGCCCTTTTCGCAGCCGGCGGGCGGAAGAAGGCGGAATTCCTCGCTTGGCATTCGGCTTTTATTTTTCCGCAGGCGCGGTTTTACACGCACTTTGCGTTTGCGCGGCGTATTCCTCGTACTGCTTTGTGAAGCACGCGATCTTGCACGAAACTTTTTCGAGGTACCGGTTCATTTCCTCAATGCGCTGCTCCACCTCCTTTTTATGGGCGAGCAGCAGATTGCAGCGCTCCTTAAGCGTTTCGGGGCCCTGCAGGCTCAAATTGACGAAATCCCGGATCTGCCGGATGGACATGCCCGTGTTTTTCAGGCAGCAGACGAGCCCCAGCCACTCCAGATCCTCGTCCGAGTAGCGCCGGATTCCGCTTTCGGTGCGCTGGATGTGCGGCAAAAGGCCTTCCTTCTCATAGTACCGCAGCACGTAAGGGCTCAGGTTGGCTTTCGCCGCCGCCGTTTTCACCGTGTATCCCATTGAAAAACCTCCAAAAAATTCAGATTCGTATTGACTTAGAGTTTACGTTAAGGTTTATAGTAATCATACGGCATCGCTTTGCCGCATGTCAAGAGCAACCGAAGGAGGTACGATGATGAAAGCATTGACCGATTGCTATACACTTTCAAACGGCGTCAAGATCCCCTGCTTGGGCTTCGGAACCTGGCAGACCCCGGACGGCGAAACGGCCGTTTCCGCCGTTCTCAGCGCCATCGGCGCGGGATACCGGCATATCGACACGGCCGAGGGCTACGGCAACGAAAAGAGCGTGGGCGCCGCCGTAAAAAAGAGCGGGGTGGACCGGAAAGAGCTTTTTATCACCTCGAAGCTGTGGAACAGCAATCACGGCTATGAGAAAACGCTCGCGGCCTTTGAAAAGACGATGAAAAGGCTGGATACGGACTACCTCGACCTGTATCTGATCCACTGGCCCAATCCCATCGCGTTTCGCGGCAACTGGCGGGATGCGAACGCGGGAACCTGGAAGGCCTTTGAGGAGCTGTACCGGGCCGGGCGCGTGCGCGCCATCGGCGTGAGCAATTTCCGCCCGCATCACCTGGAAGAACTCATGAAAACCGCCACCGTGGCCCCGATGGTGAACCAGATCCGCCTTTGCCCCGGCGACACGCAGGACGAGACGGCGGATTTTTGCCGCTCGCGCGGCATCCTGCTCGAAGCGTACAGCCCGCTCGGCACCGGCAGAATCTTCGGGGTGCCGGAGATGAAGGCGCTTGCAGAGAAATACGGCAGATCCGTCGCGCAGATCTGCATCCGTTGGAGCCTGCAGAGGGGATACCTGCCGCTGCCCAAATCCGTGACCCCGGAGCGGATTGAGGAAAATGCGCGGGTGTTCGATTTTGAGCTGGAAGAGGCGGACGTGCGGCTGATCGCCGGCCTCAAGGGCTGCGTGGGCTATTCCGCCGATCCGGATACCGCCACCTGGTAAACCGAAAATAAGGCCGGCAAACCGGCCTGAACCGGGAAAACCGGAAACGAAAGAAAACGCAACGAAAGAAAACGCAACGAAAGGATTTGATACGATGAGAACGATTCCGCTTGGTAAATCCGGCATGCAGGTTCCGGCCGTCGCGGTGGGCTGTATGCGCATCAATGACCTTGAACCCTCCGAGGCGGAGCGGTTCGTGCAGTCCGCCCTGGAGGAGGGCGCCGTCTTTTTCGACCACGCCGACATCTATGGGGGCGGCGCCTGCGAATCGATCTTCGCGGAAGCCATCCACATGAACGCGTCCGTTCGGGAAAAGATCATTCTGCAGTCCAAATGCGGCATCCGGTCCGACTCCTACGATTTTTCCAAGGAGCATATCCTCGCCGCTGTGGAGGGGAGCCTGAGGCGGCTTAAAACCGATTATCTGGACGTTCTGCTGCTCCACCGCCCCGACGCGCTGATGGAGCCCGAAGAAGTGGCCGAAGCGTTCGATATTCTGCACAGTAGCGGCAAGGTGCGGCATTTCGGCGTTTCCAACCAGAACCCCATGCAGATAAAACTGCTGCAGAAATTTGTGAAGCAGCCCATCGTGGCAAACCAGCTGCAGCTGAGCGTTACAAACGCCAACATGATCTCGCAGGGCATGCATGTGAACATGCTCGACGACGCCTCCGTTAACCGCGACGGCAGCGTGCTGGATTTCTGCCGCCTGAACGACATCACCATCCAGCCCTGGTCGCCGTTCCAATACGGCTTTTTCGAAGGCGTGTTCCTCGGCAACGGGAAGTTCCCGAAGCTTAACGCCAAAATCGACGAGCTGGCGGAAAAATACGGCGTGAGCAACACCACCATCGCGCTTGCGTGGCTGCTGCGCCATCCGGCCAACCTGCAGCCCATCACGGGCACCATGAACGTGCGGCGCCTGAAGGACTGCGTGAAGGCGACAGAAATCCGCCTGACCCGCGAGGACTGGTATGCGGTGTACCTCGCCGCCGGCAACATTCTGCCGTAAAAAAACCGGCGCGCGGCGGAAAGATGCATGGAAAGGGAATATGGAGATGGGTAAAATACTGGCAGACGATTTGCGGGTACAATTTGAAAAAGCTTTCCGCACCATCCGGGAGATTGCGACGGACTTTCCGGAGAACCGGTGGCGCGAGCCGCACGGGGATATGTATTACATTCCGTGCCGCATCGCCTATCATCTGGGCGTCGTGATCGACAAGCATATCGCCGGCGGATTCCGCGACAAGAATTTTGACGCAAGGCTTCCCTATGGCAAGTGGATCGAAGCCAAAGCCGGGAATCTTCCCGGAAAAGAGGAGTATCTCGCGTATCTGGACGCCGTGCTCGGCAGGGCGGAGAAAACCCTGGCCGACCTCGACGACGAAAGCCTGCTCGGGCCGATCGAGCCGGAACGGGCGCGGATGGGCGCGAGCCGGATGGGGCTGTACCTGTATTTGCTGCGCGAGATTTCCGACCATACGGGCGAGCTGAACAAGATGCTGATCGAAGACGGCAAAGAGGACGTGTGGAATTCGTAACGGCCGGCAGGGCGCGGGAGTGCTTCGGCGGCTCCCGGCTCTTCCGCGCTCCGTTTTTTTGCTTTTCCGGAAGTCTCAAAAAGGCCGGCGCTCTGCGGATTCAGCCGCACGGCGCCGGCCTTTTTTGGGGCTTTTTGTCCGTTTTTTCACAGCGAGGCGGCTTCCGCGCCTTTAAACTGGGAGCTGTAAAGCTCCGCGTACGCGCCGCCCTGCGCCAGAAGCTGCTCGTGCCTGCCCTGCTCCACGATACGGCCTTTTTCCATCACCAGAATCCGGTCGGCGTTCTTGACGGTGGAAAGCCGGTGGGCGATCACGAAGCTCGTGCGCCCGGCCGTTATTTTCGAGAACGCCTCCTGAACGCGCCGCTCCGTGTAGGTATCGATGCTGCTGGTCGCCTCGTCCAGAATGATCATGGGCGGGTTGGCGAGCAGGACGCGCGCGATGGTGAGCAGCTGCATCTGGCCCTGCGAAAGGCTTTCGCCGTCGCCGCGGATCACCGTGTCGTACCCCTTCGCAAGCCGGCGGATAAAGCCGTCCGCGCCCGCCGCTTTTGCCGCCGCCGCAATCTCCTCCATCGTCGCCTCGGGTTTTGCGTAGGCGATGTTGTCGCGGATGCTCCCGTCGAACAGCCAGGTATCCTGCAGCACCATGCCGAAATTGCCGCGCAGGCTGCTTTTTTTGATTTCGCGGATGTCGGTTCCGTCCACGGCGATGCTTCCGCCTTCGATCTCGTAGAACCGCATGAGGAGGTTGACGAGGGTGGTTTTTCCGGCGCCCGTGTGGCCGACGATGGCGATGCTGCTGCCGGGCGGGACTTCGAGGGTGAAGTTTTCGATGAGCTTCCGGCCCGGCTCGTAAGAAAAGCGCACGTTCCGAAACGACACATGCCCCGAGCAGTTTTTCAGCTCCGCGGCGTCGGGGGTGTCCTGCGCTTCGGGGGGCAGGTCGAGGATGTGGAACACGCGCTGCGCGGAGGCCGCCGCGGACTGCAGCTGCGTGAAGATATTGGTGATGTCGTTGAAGGGCTTTGAAAAGAGGACGGCGTAAATCAGAAAGCTCGAGATATCGCCCACCGTGAGCCTGCCGGAGATGGCCGCGAGGCCGCCGATGATGCCGATGAGCGCGTAGGTGACGTTGTTCACGATCCGCGTGGCGGGGTTCGAAAGCGAGGAGATGAACTGCGCTTTTACGCCCGCGCCGTAAAGCCGGGCGTTGATCTCCCGGAAGCGGGCGTACGCCTCGTCCTCGTACCGGAAGGCCTTCACCACCTTTTCGCCCTGAATCATCTCTTCGGCATACCCGCCGAGCAACCCGAGCTCTTTGACCTGTTCCCGGAAAAGCTGCTGCGAGCGCCGGGCGATGAAGCGCGCGATAAAATAGGCGGCGGGGGCCGAAAGGACGACCACGAGCGTCATGAGCGGGTTGAGGCAGAGCATGAACGCCACCGAACCGAGAATGGTGAGAACGCCCGAAAGCAGCGCCATTATTCCCTGAAGCATCCCGTCCGAAACGATGTCGGTGTCGTTCACAAACCGGCTGATGGTATCCCCGTGGGGGTTGCGGTCGAAAAAGGCCAGGGCGAGGGTGTTCAGCTTTTCGAAGAGCTGCCGGCGGAGCCTGTTCACCGTGCGGTACGAAATCCGGTTGGTCAGGTAAGTCAGCAGCCAGAGGAACAGGTTGCTGCCCAGGTAGATCAGCGTAAGCAGCAGCAGCGTTTTGGAAATGCCGGCGAAATCCACGCGGCGGAGCCCGAGCATCCGGTCGATGGCGCGCCCGATCACGAGCGGGGCGGTGAGGGAAAGCAGCACGCTCAGTAAAGCGCTGAGCGCGGAGAAAATAAGCAGCGCGCGGGAACCCTCCATGCAGGAAAAGAGCCTTGCAAATACCGATTTTCTCATAGCCCGGCCTCCTGCGCGGAAAGCTGCGAAAGGCAGATTTCGCGGTAAACGCCGCAGCTGCGGAGGAGCTCCTCGTGGGTGCCCAGCCCCGCGGCTTTGCCGTCCTCCAAAACCAGAATCCGGTCGGCGCTCCGGATGGCGCCCGCGCGCTGCGAAACCAGAATCACCGTCCTGTTCCGGCTTTTCTTGCGGATGGCGGAGCGCAGCCGGGCGTCCGTGAGAAAATCGAGGGCGCTCGAGGCGTCGTCCAGAATGAGGATCTCGGGGTCCGCCGCCAGGGCGCGCGCGATGGTGAGCCGCTGCCGCTGCCCGCCCGAAAGATTGGCGCCGCCGCGGCTCACCGGCGTATCGTACCCCTGCGGAAGCTCCCGGATGAATTCGTCTGCCTGCGCCGTACGCGCCGCCTCTTCCACGGCCCCGGCATCCGCATCCCGCTTTCCCCACCGGATGTTTTCCGAAACGGTGCCGGAAAAGAGCAGCGCCTTCTGCGGCACGAGCCCGATTTTGCGGCGAAGCTCAGCCGGCGGATAGCTTTGGACGTTTACTCCGTCCACCAGAACGGCGCCGGAATCCGCGTCGTAGAAGCGGCCGATGAGATTCACCAGCGTGGTCTTTCCCGAACCGGTCGCGCCGATGACGCCGAGCGTTTCGCCCCGCTTCACCCGCAGGCTCACGTGCTCGAGCGCCTTTTCGCCCGTTTCGCTGTAGCCGAAGGAAACGTCCCGGAATTCCACAGCCGGCGCAAAAGGCAGGGGAGTGGGCGATTCGGCGGCCTGCTCCGTTTCATCCGCGGGCGCGGCGAGCACCTCGTTTACCCGTGCCGCGGAGGCCATCGCCTTGGTGAGCAGGATGATGAGGTTCGAAACCACCAGCAGCGCGTAAAGAATCTGGTTGACGTAGTTGATAAACGCGATGATCTGCCCCTGCGAGAGGCGCCCGGCATTTATGTGCACGCCTCCGAACCACAGGATGAGCACGATCACCATATTGACGACCAAAGCCGTGAGGGGGTTGAAGAACGAGGAAATCCGCCCGATGCCGAAGCCCGTTTGCAACAGGCCGTCGTTTGCCCGGTTGAAGCGCGCCGTTTCCTCCTCCGTTTTGGAGAAGGCGCGGATGACCCGGACGCCGGAGAGATTTTCCCGCAGCACGCGGGCGATGCCGTCGAGCCGCTTCTGGTACTCGCGGTAAAGCGGCGAGGCAAATTTGGTGAGGACGAAGATGATGCCTCCCAGAACGGGCGTGGCCGCGAGCAGAATCAGGGCGAGCTTCGGGTCGAGAAAGAAGGAGAGGATCATCGCGCCGACGCAGATGAACGGCGCGCGCGGAACGAGCCGGATCATCATGGCGACCCACTGCTGGAGCTGGTTTACGTCGTTCGTGATGCGGGTTGTGAGCGTGGGCGCGCCGAAGCCGTCGAGCTGCGCATAGGAATAGCGCAGAATATGGCGGAACACGTCGTTTCGCAGGTCCGTTCCGAACCCCTGCGAGGCCCGCGCGGCGAAATACTGGCAAATAGCCGCGCAGCAGAAGCCGCACGCCGCCATCAGCACCATCAGCCCCCCGAGGCGCACAACAACGGCGGCGTCGCGCTTTTCCACGCCCAGGTTTATCACGAGCGCCATCACCGTGGGCAGCAGCAGCTCGAAAAAAGCCTCCAGAAACTTGAAGAACGGGCCCCAGACGCATTCTTTTTTATAGCTTTTGAGATACCGCGCGAGCCGGATCAAACGTACCACACCCCATCGGTTTTGATGCTTGCATTATAGCACGGCCAAACCTATAATAAAAATACCGATTATAGCGGTGATCCATACGATTATTATATAGGTAGGCGGGAGGCTCTCTGATGGACTTGAAGCAGCTGCGGTATTTTCTGGCGATAGCCGAAGCGGGGCAGATCACGGCGGCGGCCGAACGGCTGCATATCGCGCAGCCGCCGCTGAGCTACCAGCTCAAGCTCCTGGAAGAGGAGCTTCAGGTGAAGCTGGTGGAGCGCGGCCCGCGCAGGGCGACCCTGACCGGGGCCGGCGAGCTGCTGCGGGGCAAGGCCGAGCAGATTCTGGATTTCGTCGATTCGGCTCGGAAAGAGGTGAGCGGCTACGGCAGAGAGCTGGCGGGGGACCTGTCCATCGGCGCGATTTCCTCTTCGGGCGGCGTCGTGCCGAACCGGCGGATGATCGAATTTGCGGAAAGCCACCCGAAGATCCGGCTCGATATTCACGAGGGCAACACCTACGAGGTGATTCGGATGCTGGAAAACGGCCTGATCGAGCTCGGCGTCGTGCGCACGCCGTTCCGGCACAAGCTGCTGAGCTACCGGTACGCCCAAAAAGAGCCGATGGTCGCGCTGATGCCCGAAAACTGCCGGTGCGGGAAAGACGGGCATACCGTCACACTGCGGGAGCTGTGCGGCAAGCCGCTGATTATTTACCGCCGTTTCGAAGCGCTCATCGTCGAGGCGTTTGCGAAAATCGGCGCGGAGCCGTTTTTCTGCTGCCGGAACGACGACGCGCGCACCACGATCCAGTGGTCCCGCGCCGGGCTGGGCATCGGGCTCGTCCCCCAATCCGCCACGCTGCTGGCGGCCTCCGAAAAGTCGTTCTACAAGGTCGTCCAATGCGAGGAGCTGGAAACCCGCCTGGCGATTGTCTGGGCGAAAAATCGCGCCCTCTCGGCCGCGGGGCGGAAATTCGCGGATTTTTTCACTGAAACCGGCAGCGCCGAAACGCTCCCGCCGCCGCAGGAACCGGCCCCGCCCGCATAAAGCCTGCGGGGATGCGCGCCGCAAGCCGTCCGGCCCGGCCCCCCGCGCACGGCCGCCCCGGATACGCGGGGGAACGGCCGGCCGTTGGGGAAATACGCGGCATTTACTGGAACGGCTGTAATCTGCCGATATTCAAAGGAAATGGAACAAATTCATCGTGGGCTGGTTCTCGCATCTGTATTACTGGATATGCGATATGGTGCAGGTGCTCGGCAACGCCCTGCTGAACAATTCCAGGTTCATCTGCACGATTCTGGTGGCCGTTACGGTGGCCATCGCAATCTTTGGCACCACGCTTTCGTGCATGAACACCGGGGTGCGCGTCACCTACGCCATGGCGAAGGATGAGGAAATGCCCACGGTGATAACAGAAGAAGCGCAATATCCTCACGGCCGTCCTGGTTCCCGTGCTGGGCGCCGTGGCCAACATCGGCATGCTGATCGCGGTCATTGCACTGGGCATCGTTTCGGGCGGAGCCACCATGATCCCGGCTCTCATCGCCATCGGCGTCACCGTCGTCTGGCTGTTCATCGGCGTCGTTTTTTGCGCGCTTGCAACCGGCGCGGAGTTCGGCTATCATAAATTAACGGCGTTTTACAGCAATTCCAATAATGAACCGGACTCCAATTGAACAGCCTACTCACCACATAGGCATCCTGCCTATGCGTGGGAACCCCGAAACGTCCGCAATGTTTTTTGAATTGCTGTAGGGCGGAAATTCCGGCTGCCCCGCCGTTTTCTCCGGTAAAATCAGGCTTCCGGCCCGCGCCGGGGCAAATGAAGAAAGCGGTCTCGGTTTTCCGCCGCAGCCGGTTACGGTTTGCGGCGGATTTTTTTGCCCGTGCGGCGCCGTACACGTGCGCCGCTCAGCCCGCCCGGTATTTTCCGTTGCTGCGGGCGGATATCCATGCGGGCAAAAAAGAGGTAAAATGGAGGCGCGGCGGAGCATTTCCCGATCTTAAAAATAATTTTGAAAAAATCATAAAAAACCGCGGCTATCCGTGGCGTTTTCGCGTGTTCGGGGGAGTTCTATACGAGGGGGGTTCCTGCATGGCCATACAGCCGTTTGGGCCGGAGAACGGGCCGGAGAACGGAATGGGGGACGTCGTGGAGCGCTACGCGGCCATAGTGTACGGCATCGCGCTCACGCATGTGAAAAACCGGGCGGACGCCGACGATGTTTTTCAGGAGGTTTTTCTTGCTTTTTGCCGCAGGAATATCCGGTTTAACGACGAAGAACACCGTAAAGCGTGGCTGATCCGCACCACGATTAACTGCTGCAAAAAAGCCGTGGGAAACACATGGCGGAAAAGAACCTGCCCGCTGGAGGAGCGGTCCGGCCCGGCCTGCACATTTGTTTCTGCCGAAGAAAACCTCGTGTACGCGGCGCTCTGCGCCCTGCCCGAGAAGTACCGGACGGTTCTGCAGCTTTTTTATTATGAGGAGCTTTCCGCCGAGGAGATCGGCAGGGCGCTGCGCCTGCGGGCCGGCACCGTGCGGATGCGGCTCACCAGAGGACGCGGGCTGATGCGCGACCGGCTGAAGGAGGATTATTTTGATGAATAAGGCTTTTTTTCGGCAGATGCGCGCGCAGATGCAGCCCGACGACGAGCTGATGGAGCGGCTGCGCGGGCGGCTTTCGGCCCTTCCGCGCCATAAGGCGCCCGCAAAGGCGTGGAAACCCGCCGCGGCGGCCGCCGCCGTGTTCCTCGCGGCGGGAGCGGCGGCTTTTGCGTTCCGCCCCTTTGCGCCCGCGGTTTTCAAACCGGGAGGGGGGAGCGGTTCCGCTGTGCAGTCCGGCGCCGCCTCCAGCGACTCCCTGGGGCAGATCACGCCTTGGGAGGACCGCGCGTTCCTCCAAAAGTATGTGGAGCTCGATTTCGGCGGCTCCGCGTATACGATGAGCAGCAGTGAGCGGGTTTCGCCCGAGCAGCTCGGGGCGCGCCTCGGGGATGCTTTGGCCAAGGGCTACGACGAGCACGACACGGCGCACACGCAGGGCTGCACGGTGTACGCGCTGAAGTCTATCGCATCCCCCTGCGCCGTGGCCGTGAAGTACGAGGGTTACGACGGGTACTATCCGTTTGAAAATATGCAGTATAAACCCGCCACCCTCGGCAATTTCATCCGGGATCTCGACCTGCGCCGCAACCTGGTGTTCGGTACGATCGATTACGAGTATTGGGAGGGCGGCACCCCGCCGCACGGTCATTCGGTTTTCATGGAGTACACGCTGCCCGATCCTTCGGTGATCTGGAATCTGCTGCTTTCCGACCCGACGCTGAAAAACGAGGGCGACGCGCACTACGGGCCTGCGGTCATGGATATTTCCGTGGATGTTCTCACGCTCGGCAGCCGAAATATCTCGCTCGGGGTCACCGAAGACGGCTATCTGGATACGAATATTCTTGGAACGGGGAAGGCATTCTACCTCGGCCCGGAAAAGGTGCGGGCGTTCATCGATTACGTGCGCGCCCACGGCACCGGGAAGGTGACCTACATCGGAGGCGGGACGCAAAGCGAAACCGAGAGCGGGGGCACTTTGGGAGCCACTTCCTCAAGAAGCGGCTCGGAGCCCGTTACGGGGAACAGTCCCTCCCGGGCGCAGGCCGGCCCGTAAAACCGGTGTACCCGGCACGTTCCCGCGCTGCCCCGTTTTGCCCGCGCGGGAACGCGCATCGCGGCGCATCCCGCCGCACGGGGCCTTGACTTTCCCTTCCATGCTTGGTAAACTGAATACCAACTGGAGGAGGAATGCAGATGCTCTCAAACGCGGAAAAAACGATGGATAAACTCGTGGCGCTCTGTAAAAGCCGGGGGTTCGTATACGCCGGGTCCGAAATATACGGCGGGCTCTCCAATACGTGGGATTACGGCCCGCTCGGCGTGGAATTCAAAAACAACGTCAAAAAGGCGTGGTGGCTCAAGTTCGTGCAGGAATCGCCGAACAACGTGGGGCTCGATTGCGCGATTCTGATGAACCCGCAGGTGTGGGTGGCGTCCGGCCATGTGGGCGGTTTTTCCGACCCGCTCATGGATTGCCGCGATTGCAAAACCCGCCACCGCGCGGACAAGCTCATCGAAGACGCCACGGGCATTTCCACCGCCGGCATGAATTTTGAGCAGATGGCCGCCTGCATCCGGGAAAAGGGCATCAAATGCCCCGTCTGCGGTTCCGCCAATTTCACCGATATCCGCAATTTCAACCTGATGTTCAAAACCTTTCAGGGCGTTACGGAGGACGCGAAATCCGAAATCTACCTCCGGCCCGAAACGGCGCAGGGCATCTTTGTGAATTTTGCGAACGTCCAGCGCACCTCGCGCAAAAAAATCCCCTTCGGCATCGCGCAGGTGGGCAAATCCTTCCGCAACGAGATCACGCCGGGCAACTTCACCTTCCGCACGCGGGAATTCGAGCAGATGGAGCTGGAATTCTTCTGCAAGCCGGGCACCGATCTCGAATGGTTCAATTTCTGGAAGAACACCTGCGAAAACTTCCTCCGCAGCCTCGGTATGCGCATGGAGAACGTGCGCCTGCGCGACCATGAAAAAGAGGAGCTTTCGTTCTATTCCCGCGCCACCACCGATATCGAATACCTGTTCCCGTTCGGCTGGGGTGAGCTGTGGGGCATTGCGGACCGCACCGATTACGACCTCAAAAAGCACATCGAGCACAGCGGCAAATCGCTCGATTATTTCGACCCCGAAACGAACGAACGCTACGTTCCCTACGTCATCGAGCCTTCGCTGGGAGCCGACCGCGTGGCGCTGGCCTTTCTGGCGGACGCCTACGACGAGGAAACCGTGGGCGAAAAGGATACGCGCGTGGTGATGCACCTGCATCCCGCGCTGGCGCCGTTCAAAGCCTGCGTGCTGCCGCTTTCCAAAAAGCTGAACGAGAGCGCGGGCAAGCTCTACGACGACCTGCGCACGCGCTTCATGGTGGATTACGACGACGCCGGCTCCATCGGCAAGCGCTACCGCCGTCAGGATGAGATCGGCACGCCCTACTGCATCACCTATGATTTCGATTCGGAGAACGACGGCTGCGTCACGGTGCGCGACCGCGACTCCATGGAGCAGCAGCGCCTTCCTATCGCCGAGGTGGGCCCGTTCATTCTCTCCAAACTCGCGTTTTAAGGTGTTTCTTTATCTCTGTACGGAAAACAGGCGCTTCGGTTTGCAAAAACCGGAGCGCCTGTTTGTTTGGCTTATTTTTCGAGGAAATGGAACCGGCTTTACCGGTGCGTTGCGGGCGCGCGCGTGATCACCGGCGTGCCGGGCGTGAGCTTCCCGAATGTGAAGCCCATGGCGCGTAGCTGCGCCACGATCTCGGGCACCGCCTGAACCGAGCTTGCGTGCGGCTCGGAATCGTGCAGCAGGATGACGGCGGTTTTCAGGGAGCGGCACTGCTCCACCACCGTGTTCACGATCGTTTCCTTGGAGGGCACGGGAATGACGGCGTCGATGGCGCCGGCGTTCCAATCCACGGGCGTGTAGCCCCGGGCCTCCACGTCCTTCACAAGCAGCGGCATGATGGGCACGCCTTTATGTACGCGGATGGAGACGGTGTTGTCCGTTCCGCCGGGGAAACGGCAGAACGCGGGTTTGTGCCCCGTGGCTTCGGTGATGATGGATTCCATCTCGTTAAAATCCGCGAGGAAGTTGGCTTCGCTCGCGTAGATGTAATTGTAGTTGTGTGTGAAGGAGTGCAGCCCCACGGTGTTTCCGTCCTCATATTCCATGCGGAGCCACGTGCGCAGCTGCGGCGTATCGTGGCCCATCGCCACGGTGAAAAAGGTGGCGGGCACGCCGCATTGCTTGAGGATGTTCAGCAACACCGGCGTGTTGTAGGAGGGGCCGTCGTCGAACGTGAGGTAGGCCATCCGTTTTCCGCTGAAGGAAGGCTCCGGCGAAGCGGAGGACGGGGAAGGGGAAGAAATCACCGGCACGGTGCTGATTGCGGAGGAGCTTTCCGGAGAGGACGGTTCCGCAGGCTGCGAAGAAACGGCCGCGCCGCTTTGGAAATTCGCCTTGTTTTCCGCGGCCAGGGACGAGGAGGCCAGAAGCGCGGAGTTCTGCTGGCGCTCCGCGCGCAGGGCGTTCTCGGCGCTTGCGCACCGCACGGTCTGAACACAGGCCACGGTGCCGAAAGCGACGATGAGAACAATGCAGAAAGTATAGAAAAAGAGATGCTTGCGGTTCATGCTGTGCCTCCATTTCCGCCACCGGGCGGCCGGGTCTTCCAGAATGCTTCGAAGAAGAGTCGCTTGGTTCCACTTGTATTATAGTGCGGTTTTTCCTAAAAATGAACGGTGAAACATAAGATTTAACCGCTTCGTATCGCAACTGTAACCGATCTCCAGGGGCGTGCTTTTCCGCCCGGAGCGCCCGGGGCGCATCCGTTTTTCCATTCCCGGTTGCCGTGCGGCCGCTTTTATATTATACTTATTCCCATGTAAACGGCGGGGAGGCCATACAAGATGGATTTTATCGAAATCGGTATTGCGACGACGCACGAGGGGATCGAGCCGCTCACGGGCAGGCTCTACTGCCTGGGGGTGAACGGCGCCCAGATTGAGGACCCTGCGGACCTGGACGATTTTCTCGCCGGCAACGCCCCGAACTGGGATTATGTGGACGACGCGCTGCTGCGCGCCGCGCGCGGGCAGGTGCGCGTAAAGGCCTGGCTGCCCGCCAACGTTTCGGGCCGCGAAACGCTCAGCGCCATCCGGAGCAGCGTGGCGGAGCTCAAGACGCTGGACGGCGCCGGCGCGTTCGGCACGCTTGAGATCGCGCTTTCGGATACGTCCGAGGAGGACTGGGCGAACGGCTGGAAACAGTACTACAAGCCCGTGCGCGTCGGTCGCCGGCTCGTGGTGGTGCCGGAGTGGGAGGAATACGCCCTGGGGCCAAACGATGTGCCGGTGCGCATGGACCCGGGCGCCGCGTTCGGCACCGGCACGCACGAAACCACGCGGCTCTGCCTCGGCCTGCTGGAGGATCTGGTGACCCCCGAAACCGCGATGCTGGATATCGGCACCGGAAGCGGTATTCTCGCCGTAGCGGCGCTCTGCCTGGGGGCGAAGAGCGCCCTCGGCATCGATATCGACGAGCTGGCGGCCAAGGTTTCCAGGGAAAACGCGGCGCTCAACGGCGTGGCGGACCGCTTCGATTCGCACCGGGGGGATCTCGCCACCGGCGTGGAGGGCCGCTACAGCCTCATCACGGCGAACATTGTGGCGGATGTCATCCTGCGCCTCGCGCCGGACGTTCCGGCCCATCTCGCCCCGGGCGGCGCGTTTATCGCCTCGGGCGTCATCGATACGCGCGAGGAGGAAGTGGCCGAAGCGCTCCGGGCACAGGGCCTCACCCTGTGCGAAACCCGGCGCGAGCACGGTTGGACGGCGTTCCTCTGCCGCGCGTAAGCGCCCGCCGGAACGGCGGCCCGAAAGGAGCTTTGCCATGCCCCGCTTTTTTCTGCCGGGGGGAACTCCCGGCGATTCCCTGACCCTGACGGGCGCGGATGCCGCGCATATCGCCCGCGTGCTGCGGATGCGGCCGGGGGAGCGGCTCACGGTGTGCGACTGCCGCGGCCGCGATTACCTGTGCGAGATCGTGGAGGCGCGCCCCGAGGCGGTGACGGCGCGCGTCCTCGCCGTGGAGGAAACCCTTTCGGAGCCAAATATCCGCGTCACGCTCTACCAGGCGCTGCCCAAGGGCGACAAAATGGATTTCATCATCCAGAAAAGCGTGGAGCTGGGCGCCGCGCGCATCGTGCCCGTGCTCACGTCCCGAAGCGTCGCGCGTCCGGATGAAAAATCACTGCTGCACAAAACGCAGCGATGGAACCGCATCGCGGCCGAGGCGGCCGGCCAGAGCGGCCGCGGCGTCCTGCCGCAGGTGGAGGTTTTGCTGCGCTTCGAGGAGGCGCTGGAGCGCCTGCTTTCGCACGGCACGCCGCTGATGCTCTACGAGCGGGACGGCGGCACCCTGCGCACCCATCTGGACGCCGTGCGGCCCGACGCGCTGCGCGATATCGGCGTCCTCGTGGGGCCGGAGGGCGGTTTCAGCGAGGCGGAGGCCGAGCTTGCGCGCGTGCGCGGCGTAAAAACCGCCGGCATGGGGCCGCGCATCCTGCGCACCGAAACGGCTCCGCTGTGCGCGCTTTCCGCCATCATGTACGCCACCGGAAACCTGTAACCCACAACGCGCGGCCCCGCTTAGTCCACTACGACCACTATGCATGCGGGGCAAACTGGCGATAGTTGATAAGGGAAAAAATTCGTTTCCATGCGGCGGCGGCGCGGAAGATGCTATACTGTGTTTTATCCATTTTACGGCAGAACGGGCGAACGGCCGCCGCGGCGCGCCCGGGCGAAAAGGCGCGGGGAACGGCGGAACGGCCGCGCCGCGCATGCGGGAGGCGGCAACCATGACCATGCATCTGATGCAGGCCGGCGTGCTGGGCCTGGCCGGGCTTGTTGGGGGATATTGGCTGCCTGCTCTGGCAAACCGGCTCGCAGAGCGCAAGGCCGCGCAAAAGGGCGGGCCGCTGCCGGAGGACAACCGCTATACGGGCCTTCCCATCCGGGCGGGTGCGGCGCTGTTCGCCATGGCGGGCGGTGCGCTTTCCGGCCTGTTTACGGGCAGCGCGCCCGGCGCCGCGCTGCTTGCGCTGCTCTGGGCGGAGACGTTTCCCTTGGCGGTGGTGGATCTGCGTATCCACGTCGTGCCAAACGAACTGGTGCTGATGATGGCGGGGCTGGGCGTTTTGCTCCAGCTGGCCCTTTTCGGGCCGCTGCGGCTGCTGTCCGCTTTGGCCGCGGTGGCCGCGCTCCTGGCGATCTTTCTGCTCCTCATGGGGCTGCTGGGTTCCGGAACGGTGGGCGCGGGCGATATCAAGCTGGCCGGCGCCATGGGGCTGGCGCTGGGGTACCCGCACGTGCTGTACGCGCTTGTGGGGATGGGCGCAGCGCTGGCCGTCTATTGCGCGGCCGGCTTTGCGGCGAAAAAGCTGACGCTGCGCAGTTTCCTGCCGTTCGCCCCTTTCCTGATGGCGGGGATGGCGGCGGCTTTGGCGATGATGGCGGTCGGTTTATAGCGAAACGGAAAAACAGAGCTTATGCCTTGTAAATTTCAGGTACGCAAATGGAAAAGCTCGCTTCAAAGCCATAAACGAAAAGCTTTGAAGCGGGCTTTTGTGTGCCGATTCGGCGGGAAAAACAGTTTCGGTACGGCACGGACGCCTCTTTTCCGCAGCGTTGGAAGCCGCTGTCCGAAAAGACGTCAGCCGCATCATGGAAATACTACAAAATATTCGTTTTTCCGACAAAAAACAACTTTTTTTCTTGCAAAGAACATGGAATTATGTTACGATAATTGTGCATTAAATGGAAATCTGGTTTTCCCCAAAAAACACATTCCTGCCGGGAGGAAGATGGCATGAAGAAGTTTTGGAGTTGGCTGAAAAAATGAGGAAAGCGGCCAGGGTATGGTGGAGTACGGCCTGATTGTAGCGGCAATCGCGGTTGTCGTGCTGGCAGCGGTCTTCGCATTGGGTGGCACGATCAAGGGCGTTTTCACCAATGTGAATACGCAGCTAAGTTCCAGCAGCCATTGACGGGAGCCTGCGCAGCGCAGTCGGCCGCGTTGCGGCGTTCAGGCCGGCGAAGCGGAAAAAGCCAGATCCCAGGTTAAGCAAAGGGGATCTGGCTTTCCTTTGCCTTGGGCGGAAGGGGGCGGCGGCGTGGAAAAACGGCGCGGGGAAAAGGGGCAGTCGATGGTGGAATTCGCCCTTTTGCTTCCGGTGATGGCGCTGCTGCTCTGCGGCATCATCGATTTCGGCTGGTTTTACTGCAACAAAATCCAGGCGGACAGCGCCTGCCGGGACGCCGCGAGGGAGCTCGCCGTGCATTACGCGGCACTTTCGCAGGCCGGCGCCCTCCAGCCGGCGGCTGCGTCGGTCATCGAAAGCGACCTGCCCTCTCCGTATACGGACGCATCCGACCCGAACCGGAACCTCACGGTCACGCCGGAGGTGAACGGCTCCGCGCTGACGGTTTCGCTCGAAGACCCCGTTCCTTTTCTTACGGGGCTCACCTCCGCTTTGATCGGGAAAAAATACGTCGTTCTCCAGTCCCAATGCACTATGCAGATCGAAAACGGCGGCGATTTCATTTCCGGCTGAGAAAAGCCGCATTTCGCCCGTTCCTTTTGGAACAGATCAACCGAAACGGAACACGCCGCGGCGTTCCGGCCGGAGCGAAAGGTTGGCCGCGCGAATGAAACAGGTCCGAATTCTGGCGCTGCTCGCCGCGCTGGCCACGGCTTTCGGCGTTGTTGCGCTTGCCCGGTCGTTGCGGAAGGCACCGGCGCCCGCGCCGGAACGGCAGGTCGTGGTGGCGGCCGCGGATATTTCAAAGAATACGGTGCTCAAAACCGGCATGCTCAAAACGGTGACGCTCCCGGCCAAGGCCGTTCTCTCAAATGTTTATTCCAGCCAGACGGATATTCTCGGCAAAACCGTGAACGAGGATCTCGCGGCGGGGCAGCCGATTCTGAGCAGCGAGCTGGAAAGCGCCGGAACCGTGGGGAGCGGTACGCTGGCTTATTCGGTCAAAAACGGGATGCGGGCCGTTACCGTGGGCGTAAACGACGTAAGCGGGCTGGACGGCATGCTCCGGCCGGGCGACCGGGTGGACGTGGTTGCCCGGCTGCCGGCGGGAGCAGGCGGCGACGCGGCGGCCTCGTCGCTGATGCTCCAGAATATCACGGTGCTGGCGGTGGGCCGGGTGACGGCGGGCAGGGCCGCGTCGTCGGGTTCGGGCGGCGGCAACGATCAGACCGTCACGCTGGAGGTCCTGCCCGGGGACGCCGTCCGCCTTTGCTTTGTGCAGGATACCGGCTCCCTGCGGCTGATTCTGCGCTCGCCGCAGGATAACGCCCTGGCGGATGTGCCGCCGGAGGCGGCCGCTGCCAAGCACCCGGGGGGCGCGTCCTGACTTTCGGAGGAACAGGCTGTGAAAATCCATATTCTGCTGGTGGGTAAGCCGGAAAGCACGCTTTGCGCCATGCGCCGCCTGGTTGAGGACCCGGAGCTTACGGTAGTCGGGGAAACGCCCGGCGGCGCCGCCGCGCTGGAAAAAATCGAAAACGCGTCGCCGGAGATCATCGTCATGTTCATGGGTGCTGGCGATCCCGACGTGCTCAGCCTGGCCGAACGCGTCCTCCTCTACCGCCCCAGGAGCTTCGTCATCCTGCTCGCCGAGGAGCTGGACGCCGAAACCCTGAAGCAGGCCATGCGCGCGGGGGCGCACAACGTCGCCGAGTTCCCCGCGTCGCCCAAGGAGTTCGCCGAATACGTCAAATCGGTTTACCATACGGAAACGACCCGCCTCGAATCGCTCGCCGAAAAAGACGGCATCTCCCGGATGTCGCGCGTCATCACGGTTTTCGGCTCCAAGGGGGGCCTCGGCAAAACCACCGTCGCCGTCAATCTGGCCGTTAAGCTGGCGGAAAACCGCAAAAAAGTGGCGCTGCTCGACCTCGACCTCCAGTTCGGGGATATTCCCATCTTCATGGATATCGAGCCCGCCGATACCATCGCCGAGCTGATGCAGGACGTCTGCCCCCTCAGCATCGATTCGGTGCGCGGCTATATGGCGGTGCATCCGAGCGGCGTTCACGTGCTCTGCGCGCCCAAAAGCCCGGAGTACGCGGAAACGATCCCGGCGGAAAAGGTGCAGAGCCTGCTCGGCCTGCTGCGCCCGTACTACGATTTCGTGATTGTGGACACCCCCTCCGCCTTCAGCGACGTGGTTCTCACGGCGCTCGAAAGTTCGACCACCATCCTGTTCGTGGCGGGGCTCGATCTCTCCATCCTCAAAAACGCGAAGCTCTCGCTTTCCGTTCTGGATTCGCTCCGGCAAAAGGACAAAGTGCGGATTCTCGTCAACCGTGCGGTGGAAATCAGCACCGTCACCCTGGCTGACGTAGCGAAGATCATCGGCTGCCCCGTCTGGGCCAAACTTCCCAGCGATTACAACACCGCCGTTTCGGCGCTCAACAGCGGCGTGCCATTCGTCACCGGCGCTCCGGGCACCAGGCTGAGCCAGTCGGTTGCCGATCTCGCGCAGTTGCTCCTTTCGGGAGACGGCGGCTTCGGCCCGCCGGAAAAATCCGCGCGGCGAAAACGGTTTTTCCGGCTGCGGTAACGGCGATATGGAGGAAGCGGCGCTCATCGCCGGAAAGAAGGTGCGGCCATGAGCCTGATGGAAAGGCTCGAAAAGCAGAAGGCCCTGCAAGCGGATACGCAGAGCCCGGCCTCCGCGCAGGCTCCGGCGCCCGCGGATGAATACGAGGCCCTCAAGCAGGAGCTTCACAGGGAGGTCGTCGAGGCCGTCAACCGCGCTTCCCCGCAGCCCGGGCTGCCGGAAGCGGCGAAGGAGGAGCGGCTCAGGACCGAAATCGATGCCCTCATCACCAACCGGGGGCTGAATATCACCCGTGCGGCGCGCCGGCGGATTGTGAACGACGTATACAACGACGTGGTCGGCCTCGGGCCGCTCGAACCGCTTTTGAACGACCCGGAGATCACCGAGGTGATGGTGAACGGCCCGAAGTCGGTTTATGTGGAGCGCAAAGGCCGCATCGACCTTACTGCGGTTTCGTTTCGCGATAACGAGCATGTGATGAACGTCATCAACCGCATCGTTTCCGCCATGGGCAGGCGCATCGATGAGGCGAGCCCCATGGTGGACGCGCGCCTGCCCGACGGTTCGCGCGTCAACGCCGTCATTCCGCCCATCGCGCTGGGCGGGCCCACGGTCACCATCCGGAAATTCCCGCGGAAACCGCTCACGGCGGGCGATCTCATCCGCTTTTCCTCGGCTTCGCCGAAGATGATGTCGTTTCTGGAGGCGTGCGTCCGGGGCCGGGCGAACATCCTCGTCACCGGAGGCACCGGAAGCGGGAAAACGACCCTGCTGAACATCCTTTCCGCCTGTATTCCCGATAACGAGCGCATCATCACCATCGAGGACGCGGCGGAGCTCAAGCTGCAGCAAAACCATGTGGTCACGCTGGAAAGCCGCCCGGCCAACATCGAGGGCACGGGGCAGATCACCATCCGCGACCTCGTGCGGAATTCCCTGCGCATGCGGCCGGACCGAATCCTTGTGGGCGAGGTGCGCGGCGGCGAAACGCTGGATATGCTGCAGGCCATGAACACCGGGCACGACGGCTCGCTCACAACAGCCCACGCGAACTCGCCGCGCGACGTGATCTCCCGTCTCGAAACGATGGTGCTGATGTCCGGCATGGAGATCCCCGTGCGGGCCATCCGCGGGCAGATCGCCTCGGCCCTCAACCTGATCGTCCAGGAAGCCCGCCTCAGGGACGGCTCGCGCAAAATCGTCAGCATCACAGAAGTCACGGGCATGGAGGGCGAAACCGTTACGCTGCAGGATCTTTACGTCTACCGGCAGGAGGGCGTGGACGCCAAAGGCCGGGTGCGCGGCTCGTTTTCCGCCACCGGCATCCGGCCGCGCTTTGAGGGCAGGCTGATGGAAAACGGCGTGTTCCTGCGGGACGAATGGTTCCAAAACTGAGGTGGTTGCATGCTGCTCGAAATTTTCACCGCGCTTTCCGCGGGAATCCTGATGTTCTGCCTGATTTCCATGCTTTTCGCTCAAAATTCGGGAAAGAAGATCCGGCGCAGGGTGGCCGCGCTGGAAAAAGATGTGCGGATCGAAAGCGTTCACGACACGGTGATGCGCGAAAAGCGCAAAAAGAACGCGTCCAAAAGGCTCATCAGCCGGAAGTTCGAGGACGAGCTTACGACCGTGGGCGTGCCGCTCAGCGCCGGAGAATACCTGGCGACATGGTGCGCCGCCGCCGTCGCGCCCGCACTGGCGGCTTTTCTCATCGGGCACAGCGCGCTTTCCGTGCTGGCTGCGGGCGTTCTCGGCTTTGCCGCTCCGCCTCTTCTTGTGCGGCGCTCCAGGCAGAAACGGCAGCAGCTTTTTTGCAGGCAGCTCGGCGAATCGCTGCTGGTGATGCGCAACTGCCTCCAATCGGGCTATTCCTTTCCGCAGGCGATGGAGAGCATCGCGGCGGAAATGCAGCCGCCCATTTCACAGGAATACGCGCGGGTGCTGCGCGAAATGCGCTACGGCGTGCGGATGGAGGACGCGCTGGGCCGCATGGCGGGCCGGGTGCGGAACCGGGATTTCGAGATGCTGGTCTGCGCCGTGGCGGTCGCCTCCCAGGTGGGGGGAAACCTGGCGGATATTATGGACAGCATCGCCTCTACGGTGCGGGAACGCATCCGGGTGCGGAACGAAGTGCGCGTTCTTTCGGCGCAGGGCCGCCTCTCCGGCATCATCATCGGCCTGCTCCCCGTCTTTATCCTGCTTTTGCTGATGCTCCTCAACCCGTCGTACATCATGAGCTTTTTTGAAAGTAGGATCGGCCGGATTATGCTGGCGGCCGGCGCGGCGATGGAAGCGACCGGCTTCCTCGTCATTTCGCGAATCGTCGATCTCAAATACTGAACCGATTGATGAACCGCTTTTGCGAGAAAAATCCGGATAAAATCCGCGCCTGAATCCGCGAAAAAAGTTTGCCGCGGGTTTTCAGTTGAAAAAGTTTGGGGGAGGGTGCGCATGGAATACCTGGTTGCCTTTTCGGGCGCCGTTTTGGTATACTGCCTGTTCGAGCTCGCCCTGCGGGGAAAGGCGGCGCGCGCCGAAGTTATCCGCCGCAGGCTGGAAACGATCGCCGGCGCCTCGAACAAGGAGACCGCGCGCGGCGAGGAGCTGAGCAGGCCTTTTTCGGAACGTATTTTCCGGCCTGCCGTGAAATCCGCGGCCGATTTTCTCGCGCGGTTGCTGCCCGGCCGGTTCCAAGCCGGCGCTGCGACGGGCCCGAAACAGCTGACCGGCCTGAAAAAGCGGCTGGTTCAGGCGGGTTCTTCGCTGAGCGTGGCCGAATACGGCGCGCTGCGGCTCGTCGTATTGTTTGTAAGCGGCGGCGCGTTTGCCCTGCCGGCCGTTTGCCTGCGTCTGCGGGCTTTCTCCGTTCTCCTGTTTGCCTTGGCCGGCATCTTTGCGGGGTATGCTCTGACGCGGTTTTTCCTGGCGGCGGCGATCGCGCGCCGGCAGAGGGCAATCGAGCGGCAGCTCCCCGATGCGCTGGACCTGCTGAGCATCAGCGTCGAGGCCGGGCTGGGCTTCGAGCAGGCTCTCGGCCATGTCGTCGCCAGCATGAGCGGGCCGCTGATCGACGAATTTACCGTAACCAGCCGGGAAATGTCGATGGGCCGCTCCCGCAGGGACGCTCTGACCCAGCTGGGCGAGCGCTGCGATATCGAGGAAGTCCGCTCGCTTACCGGCGCGCTCGTGCAGGCGGGGCAGCTCGGCATTCCTCTGCGCAATCTGCTGCGCGCTCAGTCCGAGGCGCTTCGGCAGCAGAGGCGGGCAAAAATTCAGGAAAAATCCATGAAAATCTCCGTAGAAATCCTCTTTCCGATGCTGATTTTCATTTTTCCCGTTCTTTTTATCGTCATTTTGGGGCCTGCCATCGTCAACGTCATGAAAGTTCTGCATTTTTAACCTGAGGGGTGTGCGATGATCATGATCGCAATGGTAAACGGCCGGCCGCTGGCCGACCGCGTCGAGCTCGCCGATACGCCGGCGAAGCGCTTTTTCGGCCTGATGGGCCGCGGGAGCCTGCGGCGGGGGCAGGGGATGCTTCTTGCCCGCTGCCGCGCCATCCACTGCTTTTTTATGCGCATGCCCATCGATGCCGTGTATCTTTCCAAAGAGATGCAAGTGGTGGGCGTGGAAACGCTGGCGCCCTGGCGGATCGGCCGCCTGTTTCGCGGAGCGCGCCACGTGCTGGAGCTGCCGGAAGGCACGGCCGAAGGCATTCGCTTTGGCGACAGCCTCCGCTTTCAAAAAGACGGGGAGCCGTATGCGCCGTAAGCGCGCGGCGGGGCAGCCCGCAAACAGAGGAGATTCCGCCGCGCTTTTTGCAGGGCGCAGGAAAGGGGAAAATCGCGTGAATACAGGGCTTCGGTTCTGGAGCGGCGAATCCGGGCAATCCATGATTCTTTTCGCCTGCTGCTTTGTGGTGCTTTGCATGCTCGCGGCCGTTTCCGTCGATATCGGCCGCGGGTTTGCCGCCAGGGCGGACGCGCAGCACGCGGCCGACGCCGCGGCGCTGGCCGCCGCGGGCCGCATTTCGGGCGGGTATTCGGACGTGTACGGCGCCGCGAAAACCTATTTGCAGGACAACGGGATCGATACGGCAGACCCGGACAATTTCACCGTCAACTTTCCGTATGACGGCGACGTCTCCAGGGTTCAGGTGATCTGCTCGGAGCACACGGACGATTCGTTCGCCCGTGTCGCGGGCTTTTCGGGCGCGACGGTGAGCGCTTCGGCCGTGGCGCAGGCTGCGCCCTATGCCGGCGGCCGTTCGGACGCCGCGGCTTACGAAAGCAACTCTTTTCCGCATACCGAACTGGTTCGGTAGCGGCGCGGCGGGCCAGCCTGGCCGCAGCTCCGCTTACCCGCTTGTAAAATTCGCAACCCACGCAAAAAACCGGCGCGGAGTTCCGG
>JAEWAU010000098.1 GCA_023391535.1 Bacillota bacterium
GCTGATCGCCGCGCGCCGCATCCGTTTCCCGCCCTCCTGTTCCGGCGCCGCGCGCGCCGGGGGAGGGGGACGGCGCATCATTTAATCAAAGGAGAAATTGGAATGGAAACATCGGTCAGTCATCTCAGGCTTTGCAAAGTGGAACAATTTGAGGACGCGTACGCGGTTCTTACGGACAGCGCCGGCAGGCGTTACGACGTGCGCCGCGAGACGCTTCCGCCGGATACGCGCCCCGGCGATCTGTTCCATGAAGCCGGCGGCGCTTTCACGTTGGATGAAAAAGCCACGCAGGCTCAGCGCGAAAAAGATCGCCGGATTCGCGCAAAGCTTCAGGAAAGCGCGAAATCGGCGGCGAAAAGCGCCTGATAGAAATATCCGATTGAAAATCCGTGTGAACGCGCGCGGTGCGGGCGCCCGCACGGAAAAATCCGCGGCAAAAAGCTTTTTCTTCGGGTTTTGGCGCGGATTTTAGCCGCACGTATCGCGGAGAATCGTATCCGAGCGCTTCGGATTCCGGCCTCCGGATAGAATATCGGGGATACCGCAAAACGGACACGCTTTTTGCGGTATCTTTTTTTATCCGATTTTATCCGATTCGGGTCCGTTCCCGTGTTTTTTTGTAAATTATTTTTGAATTTTGCCGCGTTCGGTTGATTTTTCCCCGCTCCAAACGTAAAATGAAAGCAGAAACCGTTTGCGCGTCTCCGGCGGCCCTCAAAAAACCGGAATACGCGCGGTTACATAACGACCTTTTACTCCGGCACGCCCGCTTTTCCCAAAATCCGCATTTCTCCAAAGAGGTGCTTACGCATGAAGCTCAGGCAAATCGTTCCGCGCGTCTGCGCGCCGCTGCTGGCGGCTGCGCTGGTGCTCGCAATGGCGCAGGGTTCGGCGGTATCCTCCGTTCCCACGCTCAAAAAGGTCCGTCCCCTCACGGCCGTCGAACCCATCCGCACCGGAAGGTTTGATTCCTCCGATTCGTTCGCCGGCTATACTCCGGCGCAGATCCGCAAAGCGTACGGCCTCGATAAGCTCACCGGCACCGGCAGCGGGCAGACCATCGCCATTGTGGAATCGTACGGCGATCCCACCCTGCAAAGCGACCTGAGCGAGTTCGATACGAAGTACGGCCTCCCCGCCGCCGATCTCACCGTTTTGAGCGTGGGCTCTCCCTCCGGCGGCGCCGATTCGAGCGATCTCGAGGGCTGGGCGGAAGAAACGGCAATGGACGTGGAATGGGCGCACGCCATGGCGCCCGGAGCCAAGCTGCTCGTCTATACGACCCTCTCCGAGGATTCGGACCAGCTGCTGGCCGCCATGGATGAGGCTTCGGCCAGCGGCGCGGGCGTCGTCTCCATGAGCTGGGGAGCATCCGAGAGCGGTGACAGCTCCTATTACGATTCGCACTTTGCAAGCGGCATCGCCTATGTCGCCTCCGCGGGGGACGACGGCGCCGAAAACATCTGGCCCGCCGCTTCCCCCAAAGTGATTGCCGTGGGCGGAACAACGCTCAACCTCACCTCTTCGGGCGCGCGCCGCTCCGAATACGGGTGGTATCTCTCCGGCGGAGGCATTTCAAGAGTCGAAGCCGAGCCGAGCTGGCAGTCGGCCATGGGTCTGCTTGCGTTTTACCGCATCCGCATGTTCCGGCGCAACCCCTCGGTTTCGGGCCGCCGGCTGATACCGGACGTTTCCTTTGACGCCGACCCCGATACGGGCGTTTCCGTCTATTGCTCCTACGCGCAGAGCGACAGCAACACGGAGCAACCCGGCTGGTTTGTCATCGGCGGCACGAGCCTCGGCGCGCCGTGCTGGGGCGGCGTCATTGCCGTTCTCGATTCGTCTGGAGAGCGCGTCGCCGGCGCTTCCTCGCTGTACACGGCGGCGGGCGGTTCGGCTTATACCAATTCCAAGCATGCGTTTTACGACGTGGTGGGCGGCTTCAACGGCTATGCGGCCACGCCGGGCTACGATCTTGTCACCGGCCTCGGCAGCCCGCAGGCCAATCAGCTCGCAGCAGCGCTGCAATCCGTTTCCCTCTCCGCCGCGAAAACGGCGAAGGGCAGCACCGCGCCGGGTTCTACGGCGGCAAAAGCGGCCGCGCGCCGGCGCTGATCTTTCATCCGGCCGGAAAGGCATCCGCAAGTTGAAAAAATCCGCTTCAAAGCCCCTCGGGAAAGGCTTTGAAGCGGATTTCTTTCTCTCTGTACGGTTCCGGACCGGATATCCGGAGCCGTCAATACATCGCGTCCCACGGGTACACTTCCACCGGCTCCTGCTTGAGAAGTTCCAGCTGCGCCTCCGAAAGATACTTGCGGTCGATGGCACATTCCAGAACATAGTTGTCAAAGAAGCCGTCGCCCATTACGAAAATGCCCTTGTTGTGCTTTTCGTCGCCCCAGCTGTTCTCCACCTTCCAGCGGTCGGGCTTGCCGTCCGAGATGTTCACGCCGGTGAACACCATGGCGTGCTCGCAGTGGATATCGCGGAAGTCGAGCATCTCGGCCTTGCTCATATGCAGGTCCACGCCCAGAAGCTGTTCGTAGTTGTAAAGGCCCTCGTCGAAAATCTCCAGGTCTCGGTTGCTCATGCGCGTCACGTTGCAGCCGAACCAGACGGGTTCCCCATCCTCCAGCGTGCGCACCGTCATTTTCTTGACGTCTTCGAGCGGCAGGTCGAGCACCACCTGCTCGGATACGCCGTAGATATTCGCCATATACGGCTTCAGGCGGTAGAGCCCGCCGGGCTTCCTGCCGTGGGAGGGGAAATTGCCCACGAGCACGAGGTCGTCGAGCGAGCTTTCCGCAATGCTTTTATAGAACACCTGCGGCGTCTGTTTTTCCAGCCGATGGTACTTTTTGTCCTTATCGAGGTATTCGTATGTAAAGGAAAGCGGAGGCTGCCCCAGCATCCGGCACAGCATGCCGTAAACGCCGCGCAGCATCCCGCGTTTCGCTTCGCGGATCTCGCCGGCCGGTTTGCCCGCGTGCAGCATCCCGCGAAGGGTTACGGCGTCCTTGCGCACCTTGGTGGCCAGCAGGTCGGTCAGCGTGCCGGCCTCCTCGCTGTCCTTGGTTTCGGGCATAACCTCCCGCGGCACCACGCCGTACTTCTTCACAAGCTCGCGCAGGTACTGCCAGGTTCCGCCCTGTTCCACCGCACTGTCCAGCAGGAACAGCAGCTCGCGGTCGAGCAGCTCCCGGTCCCCAAACGCAATCACCGCTTCATAAAAGTTGTTCGCCTTCTCAAGCTTATCGTAAAACGTGGTGTAGTTCTGGGAAAGCTCAAATTTTTCAAGATCCGCGCCGAGCTTGGCCGCCGCTTTGCGCTTGAGCAGGTTCAGCCCCGCAAACGCCCAGCAGCGTCCGCTTTTCTTCTGGTTCGTGATCTTCACGGCGGGCAGCTCCACCGAAAACACGCTGCGCGCGCGCTTCACGGCGTCGGCGTTCAGCGCGGCGTTCTTCACTCCATTGTGAACGATGATGCTCTCCATCAGTTTGGCGTTCGGGTCGCCGGCGTAGCCCTGCGCGAATTCCCTCAGCATCCCCTCTGTCAGGGACCGTTCCTCAAACTCCTTGTTCATTTCCATCGGTTCGTTCCTCCATGCGTTTTATATAAAAATGAAAATACGGCTTTTTCGGCCCGGCCGCGGAATGTTTTTCTTTCTTCTCCGCTCCGCTTTCAGCTCTTCCAGAAGCGGACAAAACCGCCGTCCCGTTTCGTGCCGATGAGCCATTGCGTCAGGTTCACCTGTTTTTCCAGCCCGTCGTCCAGAATTCCGGCGATCCAATCGCCGTCCTCCCGGTTCTCGAGCACCGTGATCGTCACCCAATGCCAGTCGTCCAGCTCGGGTTCCCCGCCGTTGTGCAGGTTTAAAAACGCCACGGGTCGGTCGTTTTGCAGCGCTTCGCCGATAAAACGGGCCATTTGCGCGGCGTCGGGCCTGCCGCGCGGGTCGGCCGGAATATCGCAGCTTTCGATATGCAGTTCCAGGGAAGCCGCGTGCGCATAGGCGCGCAAGCCCTGGATAAACTGCGCTGTGGAAGAAACGCCGTGCATCGTCGGCTTCACATACCGCCACAAAAGCTGCATCCACTGAAGCGCCTGCCCGCTCGTGGCGGCCGCGCCCCCCTCCGCAGCGCCGAAAAGCCCGGAGTCTGCCTGTTCGCAGTTCTCCAGGTAGTAGAGGATCGCCGCGGCGTTCGTGGGCCCGCAGCCCGAAAGGCGCTGCCAGCGGGTCGGATACCACGCCTGCCGGAACCCGTTGCACAAAGCGCCTGTCGTTTCATCGTAAATGCGGTATAAGCCCGGATGCCGGATTAAAACCTTCTCCAACCTTCCTTTCCACCGCCTTTCTCTTTGTATTTTGCCCGGATAAAACGTTTGCAGACTTCCCGTTCCGTATTCATGCGGGATTTTCCTGCCGTCCCTCCGGTTCGTGCGCCTGCCTCTCCCGTTCGAGAGCCCGGATCACCGCCTGCGACATCACGTCGCGCGGCATCCGCTTATCCATGCTCAGCTTCTGGATATACCGGTGTGCCTGCGGTTCCGTCCAGTTTTTCTGCTGCATCAGCATCAGCTTTGCCTTTTCAAAAATCCCCGCCGGGCCGCTGCTCACGCGCACCACCAATTTGATGGATTGTGTAAGCGCTTCCTTTGTGAGCGGTTTGGAGAGGATCGTCACGCCCGTGCCGTCGAGCGCCTCGTGCGTATCCGCGAGGTCCACCCGGTCCACCACGATCATAACGCCTTTCACGCCGCTTTCCGCGAGGCCTTCGGCCAGCTCCACGGTATTTTCATCCGGCACCCTGCCGGCGAGGAGCACCGCCTGATAATCCACAAGGCTCGTTTTGCGTCTTGCCTCGGCCCCCGTCACCGCCTGGGAACCCTGCATTTCCGGCGCCAAAAGGGCCAGCAGATGCACCCCGAAATCGCGCTGGCCGCAGACGAGCAGCAGGCCTTCACCCAAAACAATCACATCCCTCGAAGGTTCGGCGCCGGGGCTTTGCCCGCCCGCGCGCCGGTTTGCCGTTTCTTGGCGCTTCCGGAGGCCGCCGCGCCGTCACAGGACGCTCAGGTAGCGCTTCAGCTCCCAGTCGCTCACTTCACGGCAATACTGCTGCCATTCGTTGCGCTTGATGTTGAGGTAACTTGTGAAGGCGTGCTCGCCCAGCGTGGCGCGCAGAAGCGGGTCGGCCGCAAGGGCGCTCAGCGCGTCGCCGAGCGATTCCGGCAGCCGGCATATTCCGGCGGCCTTGCGCTCCTGCTCCGTGAGTACCTGCGGGTCGGTTTTCGCTTCCTCCGGCGGTTCGGTGCCCTGTTCGATGCCCTCCATGCCAGCCTCCAGCAGCGCGGCCAGAAGCAGGTACGGGTTGCAGGTGGCGTCGGGGCTGAGCAGTTCCAGCACGGCGTCGCCGCCGCGGAACGAAGGTACCCGGATGAGCGGGCTGCGCGTGCGGCGCGACCAGGTGGCGAAGCTGGGCGCCTCGTTTCCGGGCACCAGCCGCTTATAGGAGTTCACGATGGGGTTGGCCAGCGCCGTGATGCCGGCGATATGCGCCAGAATCCCGCCGATGAACCGGTGTGCGGTTTCGGAGAGCTTCAGCGGGTCGTCCGCGTCGTAAAAAGCGTCCTGCCCGTCTTTGTAAAGCCGCATGTTGATGTGCATCCCGCTGCCCGCTTCCTCGCGCAGCGGCTTGGGCATGAACGTCGCGTGAAGGCCGTGTTTCTGCGCGATGATCTTGACGGCCATTTTGAACGTCATGATGTTGTCGGCGGTCTTCACGGCCTCGTCATGCCGGAAATCGATCTCGTGCTGCCCGGCCGCCACCTCGTGATGGCTCGATTCGATGAGGAAGCCCATGGTTTCAAGCACCAAACACATCTCGCGCCGCGCGTCCTCGCCGAGGTCGATGGGTGCGAGGTCGAAATAGCTCGCCGTGTCGTGCGTCTGGGTGGTGGGAAGCCCCATATCATCGGTGTGGAACAGGAAAAATTCGCATTCCGGCCCCACATTGAAGGTGTATCCCTTCGCCGCCGCCTTCAGAACCGCGCGCTTGAGGATATGGCGCGGGTCGCCTTCGAAAGGCGTGCCGTCCGGCAGGCAGACGTCGCTGATAAAACGCGCCACGCGCCCCTGCTGGGGCCGCCAGGGCATCATGTTGAGCGTTTCGAGCTCGGGCACGAGCAGCATGTCGGATTCTTCCATGCGCGCGAAGCCTTCGACGGAGGAACCGTCGAACAGCACGCCGTCCAGCGCCTGTTCGATATTGCTCTCGTTCACCGCGATATTCTTCATCACGCCGCTGATATCGGTGAACTGCATGCGGATAAATTTCACGTCGTTGTCTTCAACAAAATGCAGTACGTCTTCGCGATCCATCAGAATCCCCCTTATCCCACTCGTCGTTTTTATGCGGCAGCCGCCGGCTGGGCTGCAGGCGGTGTGTATCCAGCGTCCCAAAGGAATAGATTAAGCCCCATCGGCTTTGATTACAGCAGAAATCAGCAAAGAGGAGGTTTGTCCGTCCGCGCCGGTAAACGTCATGGCGTCCTGATACCCGGCAGAAAGCGGCACACGCAGATACGCACAGCGGCAGGGCGCTGCTTCGACGCTTTTGATCTGCTGTAGCGAGGTGATTTTCGCCTGTTCTCCCCAGTCGGCCCGCAGTTCCAGTTTAACCGTCTGCCCTAATTTTACGCGCAGGATGCGGCCAAGCGGCCGTAATCCCCAAAAAACGTATCCGGCGAGCCGAGCCAGCGCGCCTCCCGCAATCAACCAACTCCGGCAATGGCGCATCCCCGCTTCCACCCAACCGTTCAGCATTGCCGGAGCCGTGCGAAGTGAATTGCGTATTTCCTATTTTATACGAATTTGCCGTTTCTGTAAAGCGGCGCGGATTTGGGGTTTTGCATATGCAAAAAGAAGCCGCTCGTATAAAACGAACGGCTTCTTTGCTAAAGTGCCGGCACCGACCTATTTTCCCGGGCAGTCACCCGCCAAGTATCTTCGGCACCGATGAGCTTAACTTCCGTGTTCGGTATGGGAACGGGTGGAACCTCATCGTCATAGGCACCGGCTGCGAA
>JAEWAU010000059.1 GCA_023391535.1 Bacillota bacterium
GCCCTCTCGAATCGCGCGCCAAAAGAACGCCCCACAGCAACTCCAATTCAGACAGCCGCATTTCGTCTATCCGCCTCCGGCGAAAAGGCGAAATACCCCGGAACGTATCCGTCTTTTCTGGAAATGCCGTCGGCGCCGTTTTGGCCGGGTACTGCAAAACGCATCGCCATGTGTTTTGCAATGCCCCTTTTTTCAAACTTTGAAGAAATCACATTTCATTTACAATCTACTCCCATCATGTTAAAATGGACATGTTATCGTGTAAAAAACGGCGCACGGCATCCCACCCTATTCCGGGGGCTTCCATACGAATCTCCGCTAAAATGATGGAGTAAAATCCGCTTTCCCGCCGGGAAGCAGGCTGCCGCGTCCGCTGCAAACAGGAGGAATCCGCGTGAAAGTGCGCAAAGCGGTCATCACCGCGGCCGGTCTCGGCACGAGGGTGCTGCCCGCGTCAAAAGCCATCCCTAAGGAAATGCTCCCGATTGTGGACAAGCCCGCCATCCAGTATATCGTCGAGGAGATCGTCCGGGCCGGCATCACCGATATCCTCATCGTCACCAACCGCAACAAAACCGTCATGGAGGACCATTTCGACCGCGCTCCGGAGCTCGAACAGCGCCTGGCCGCGAGCGGCAAAAACGCGTTGCTCCAGTGTGTGCTCGATGTGGCGAACCTTGCGAACATTTCGTACATCCGGCAGAAGGAAACTCTCGGCCTCGGCCACGCCGTGGGCTGCGCCCGCGCCTTCGCGGCCGGCGAACCGCTCGCCGTGCTCTATGGCGACGATGTCATCATCGGCGAGGACCCGGCTATCGGCCAGCTCTGCCGCGCCTACGAGGAATTCGGCGTGGGCGTCGCGGGCATCAAGGAAGTGCCCGCGGCCGATATCCACAAATACTCCTCCCTCGCGGTGTCCCCCATACGCGGCAACCTGTTCCGCGTTACGGATATGGTGGAAAAACCGCAGAAGCCCGGGGACGTGCTCTCGCTCTACTCCATTCTTGGCCGCTGCGTGCTGCCGCCCGAAATCTTCGATATTCTCGATCATACGAAGCCCGGCGCGGGCGGCGAGATTCAGATCACCGACGCCATGCGCGAACTTGCGCGCACAAGCTCCATGATCGGTGTGGATTTCACCGGCGAGCGCTACGATATGGGCAGCAAGCTCGGGATGATGAAGGCGCAGGTGGAAACGGCGCTGCACCATCCCGAGATCGGCGCGGATTTCCGCCGCTACCTGCTCGAACTTTCCAAAACGCTGTAACGAACGCGGGCCGTTTCGCAATTTCCGTTCTGTTTCGTACAAAGCGCAGAGCGGGCGCCTCATACCATTTTCTGAAAAATACGTGGAAAAATCCGCTGCAAGCCCCATGAAGCAAAGGGTTTGCAGCGGATTTTTTCTGCTTTTATTCGGAGATAAGTACCAAATGAACCGGTTCGTTTGCGGCGCCCGTTTTTTATGGCCTTTCACACCGTTTCCCCGTCCTGTTCCCGCAGCCGGCGGCAGGCCGCTTCGAACTGTTCCTTTGCCAGCGCGCCGTTTTGCAGGTAGTCCTCGAAGCAGGCCCACGATTCCGCCTCGCCGAGCAAGTCGTCCTCGCGCCCGATGCGCGCCGCCACGCAGGGGAAAAGCCCCGTGCGCACATGGGCGCTCCCGAAAAGGCGCAGCGAAACATCGCCGTGGCGCGGGCGCGGGTGGCCGGTGCACTGCAGATCGGCGGTGGTAACCCCCCGGCGCTCCATGGCGTCCGCCGCCCGCCGCACCGCTCCGTCCATCAGCGCGCGCAGCGCCCCGTTCGGGGCCGGGCGCGCAAGCCTGCACAGAAGATGGTAGCCGTGCCCGGAGCGCAGCGTCAGCGGCGCAACGCCGAGCGCGTCGAACGCCTCGAGCAGGCAGAGCGCCAGAATTTTCCCCTTGCCCGCAAAGGAACTGACGGAATCCACGTTCAGGGCGAATACGCTGTTTTGCTCCGCGCCGAAATACGCGCACAGGTTCAAAGCCCCCGCCGCGTGCTGCCGCAGCAGCTCGTCGAAAAAGCCCGGCTCAATTCCGCTCAGGCGGTATTTGTAAACGCCCTTTTTAAGTTCGGCGTAATCCACATGAGCGCCGTTTGACAGCGCCCGCAGGAACGCAAAGCCGTGTTCGCGCGTTTCGATCTTGGCGATGCGCCGGTCGACGCCGGTATAAAACGCGCGCAGAGTCATCCATTTTTCAGGCATGCCAACACTTCCGGAAAGCCGCGGCAGTAAAGGACGTTCGCATAGGCCGGAAACACCGCGTCCGATTCCAAAGGCACGAGGCAGCGGAAGCGGAACGACGGCAGCGGCCTGCGGCTCACGACGTCTTTTATTTTCATGTCCACACAGAACGCGCCCATATCGTCCACCGAAAACAGGTGCCGGCAGGGCATGCCGTTTTCATGCAGCCACGCGGCGGTTTCGCCGTAGCAGAAGCGGAAATCGCGCTCCGAAAACAGAACGGTTTCGAAGCCCTCCGCGGCGAGCCCGCGCAAAAACTCCGCCGCGCCCGGCTTCGCATTTGTATCCCGCATGGCCTGTTCCGCCGTTGGGGAAAGCGCTCCCGAGCGCCAGTCGTAAAGGCACGCGCGCAAAAGCGGGTCGCGCAGCGAGTTCCGCATGGGGTCGAACACGATGCCCGCGCGCCCCAGCGCGGCGGAAAAATCGTTCAGAACGTCGTCGAGCTCCACGGCAACGGCCTTTTCCATCTCGTGCCCCTCATACTTTTCTTTGATTGAAAACGGAATAAAAGTCCGCGGCAAAAGCTTTCCTCTATGGGTTTTGACGCGGATTTTATCCGCATGTTTATCGAAGAACAGTATCAGTGCTCCACAAAGAGCGTCACGGCCGCCGGGCGCAGCGGGATGCCCGCGTCCAGCCTCCGGAACGCCATGGAAAAGCGCGAGAACGCGCCGAAGAACAAAAACGCGGCGATCAGAGCCACCACGAGAATCACGCGCACCACGATGTGCACCATCAGGCGCGCCACCAGAGCGAGCAGGAATACCGTCAGAGCCAAAGCGAGCAGAATCACGGCGCGTTTCCCCCTTTGCACGGGCGTTTATCTGAAAATATTTATTTGAGGATCTCGAGCCAGTAGCCGTCCGGGTCCTCGATGAAATAAACGCCCATCTTCTTGTTCTCGTACACAATGCAGCCCATCGCGCGGTGCAGCGCGTAGGCGGCTTCCGGTTCGGCCACGCGGAACGCGATGTGCGATTCGTTCTCTCCCAGGTCGTAAGGGTCGGCGTGGTCCCGCAGCCAGGTGAGCTCCAGGCGGTTGTCCGTCTGGCCGTCCCCCAGGAACGCGAGAACAAAGCTGCCGTCCTCCGCGCTCTTGCGGCTCACCTCCTCGAGCCCCAGCGCTTTCTTATAAAACGCGACGCTCCGGTCGAGGTCGCGCACGTTGATGTTGGTATGGTCCATCCGCGACTGCACGGCGATGCCTCCTTTTACCCGCGCCCCGGTTTTGGGGACGCGGCTTTTTTCTTATGCGGATTTTCGAAAATCCGGCGCGGGCTTTCACGGGTCGGAGCTTCGGTTCACATGGACTGCGCCTTGCGCGTGCAGGCACGCATGGCCTCGAACACGGCGCTGCGGAAGCCCTTTTCCTCCAGCACGCGCACGGCCTCGATGGTGGTGCCCGCCGGAGAGCAAACCATATCCTTGAGTTCGCCCGGATGCTTCCCCGTTTCCAGCACCATCTTCGCGCTGCCCAGCACGGCCTGCGCCGCGAAGCGGTAAGCCTGCGCGCGGGGCATTCCGTCCGCCACGGCGGCGTCGGCCATCGCCTCGATGAACAAAAACACGTAGGCGGGCGAGCTGCCGCTCACCGAAACCACCGCGTCCATCAGCCGTTCCGGAATCACTTCCGCCTGCCCGAAGCCGCGCAGGATCCGCAGCGCTTTTTCGAGGTCGTCTGGCGCCACCAGTTCGTTCGGGCACACCGCGGTGATGCCCTCGCCCACCATGGCCGGCGTGTTGGGCATGGTGCGCACGATTTTCACCGGCTTGCCGAACGTTTTGCCCAGCCACTCGAGCGTCTTGCCGGGCGCGATGGTGATTATCAGCTGCTCCGGGCGCACTTCGGGCGCGATCTCGCCGATCACCTCCGCGTAAAACTGCGGCTTCACGGAGAGCACCACCGTTTCGCATTCCCGCACCAGAGCGCGGTTTCCCTCCGAGGCGCGGATGCCCAGCGCCTTCTCCGCGCGCGCGAGCGTCTCAGCGCTGGGGTCCGAGGCGCGGAGGTCGCCGGGCGCGGCCACCCTGTTTGCGATAATTCCCTTCATCATGGCGTTTGCCATGTTCCCGCATCCGATAAACCCGAGCTTTGCCATACTGCCTGTTCCTCCCTTACGCGGAGCGTCTACGGCTCCAGTTCCTTCTCTTCCTCTTTTTCCACGATTTTCACGATATGTTCGATGCGCTTCGCGGCCGCCTCGATCTTCATGGTGTTGTGCTCGATCTGCCGGATCATATGCTCCTGACGGTCGCCGATGATGTTCTGGCCCGTCTGGATCACCGCGAGCAGCACAAGCTGCAGAAAGGTCTGGGCAATCCAGGAGACGATGGTGAGCACGTTGCGCGACGCGATGGCCGAGGGCAGCGAGATCAACGCCAGCGCGGTGAAAATATAGGCGCACCACATGGTTCCGACGCCGTTCGTGATCTTCACGGCCAACCAGTCGTTGAATTTCTTGATGCCTTTCATCCCGATCAACTCCTTTCCCGCGCCGCCTTTCGCACAAACAGGCATACGCCGCGCCGTTTCCCCGCTATATATGAATGAAGGGGGGGGGTGAGCGTATGGCGGCTGCCGCGCAGCGCATCCGGCATTTCCGGGCGCGCAGGCTTCCGCGCCGTGCCCGGAGCCGCGCGGCGGGCGGCACGGCTTTTTGGCTTGTTTCGCGCCTTCTCGCGCTGCTGTGCCTGCTCGCGGTGTGCCTTGCGTTCCGCGAGGTCTTTTTCCCCGCTCCGAAAACCGGCTCCGCTTCCGGTGCGGCGCCGTCTTCCACCCCGCCCGCTTCCGATATGCCGGTTTCCGGCACGCCGGGCCCCGGTACGCCGGATTCCGGTACGCCGTCAGCCTGCGCCTCGCTGGCGCAGAGCCTGCTCGGGCTCCCCTACGCGGCGGGGGGCGCCACGCCGGAAGGGTTTGATTGTTCCGGCCTCACAGCCTATGTATATGCCCGCGCGGCGGATATCACGCTGCCCCATTCGGCCTTCGCGCAGTACGCGTTGGGCGCCGCGGTGGCCCGCGCCTCGCTCGAGCCGGGGGATCTCGTGTTTTTCGCCACGGAGGGCGGCAAAACGGTCACTCACTGCGGCGTTTTTGTGGGGAACGGCAAGTTTGTGGCGGCGGACAGCGGCACCCAGAACCGCGTGAGCCTGGAAACGCTGGGTTCCGCGTTCTGGTCGCCTTTGTACGTCGGCGCGCGGCGCCTGCTGCCGGCGGGTATCAGCGGAAATACGCCTGGATGAACAGCGAAACCGCCAGCGCCGCCGCGCCCGCGGCGATGACGAAGCGCAGCAGCCGCGCGGGCACACGGCGCACGATGGCCGGGCCCAGGGCGCCGCCGATGAAGAACCCCGCCGCCATGGGAAGCGCCGCCAGCCAGTTGATGTGCGCGCGGAACACGAACAGCAGCGTCGCCGCAAGATTCGAAGCGCCCAGCGTCACGTTTTTGAGGGCGTTGCTTTCGGCAAAACCCCGTTCTTTGTCCGTCAGCAGCAGCGCCAGCATTACCACGCCGCCGGCGGCCCCGAAATAGCCGGTATACGCCCCCACCAGAGCCACGGCCGCGCCGAACCCAAACTTCCGCGCCCGCGTTTTCGGCGCGCCGGGTTTTGGCGTATCCGCTTCCGGCTGCGCGGGCTTCGGCGCGCGTGCGCGCCGCGGCAGCTCGGGGCGCAGAATGAGATAGGCCGCGCCGAGGATGAAAAACGGCACGACATGCTCGAACGCGGAGGCCGGCGCCGCCAGCAGCAGCAGGCCGCCGGCCACGCTTCCGCCCACCGTGAGCGGCAGAAGCCGCGCAAGCTCCCGCCCGCGCCCTTTGAGCTCGCGGCGCGACGCGGCGAGCGAACCGAACCCGTTGAGCACCAGCGCGGTGGTGTTGGTCACATTGGCCACCACGGGCGGAATGCCCACCGCCAGCAGGGCCGGATACGAAACCAACGAAGCGAGCCCCGCCACCGAGCCTACGACGCCGGCCAGAATCCCGGCCGGGAACAAAGCGCACAGGAAAACGAAGTTCAACGCCGCGGCGCCGCCTTTCTGTCCGGAAAGGCGGTCTGCCATTCCTTTTTTGCCGGTATGCCCCCTATTATAGCGGAATCGCCGGGGGGATGCAATCCGCGCGCGGCCGCTTTTCCGGGCCCCGGCTACTGCGCGGCGCCGGAATCCATCCGCATCACGATATCCTGCGGAAAATCGCCGAACCGTGCGCCGAACAGGCAGACGCCGCCCGCGTGCTCGGCTTCCTCCTTCAGTCCGATGCGCAGCGTGATATACGGGCGCTCGGAAAGGTGCAACTCGCCGAGCGTCACGTCGGAAACCGGGTTTTCGTCCAGAAAAGAACCTTTCGGGGTCACGCGCCAGGTTTTGAGCAGGCCGTATTGGAAAAGGGCATCGGGCCACCAGGGCGGGTTGAAGTGCCCGCGCCGCCCGCCGAAATTTCCCGGGCTCCGCCAGGTGCCGACCTGGGCTCCGCACACCCACAGCGTAATGTCCGAAGGGCGCGCGGTGCCGCTCAGCGGCGCCCCGGAGCAGGCTTCGAACGAGAATTCCAGAAGCTGCGCGCTGGCGTGGGAGCCCAGCGGATTGGGAAACCGGTATTCCACGAAGCCGTTTGCGAACCACAGAAGCTGCGCGCTCACGCGTTCCGGAAAATAAAAGCACCGGGGGACGTTCGGCAGGCCGATGCTCAGGCGTTCGTTCACGAGCCCGCAGTCCGGCTCAACGCGGCAGTCCGTAAAGGCGCCGATGGGCATGCCGAACGAAACGGTGCTCAGCGGCTGCGCCTGCTTCGGGTCGCTCAGCCGGATGGCGACGGAATCGTGCGCGCGGCTGCTGAGCTTCATGGAACCGCGGATTCCGGGCTGCAGCTCCGTTTCGATGAGCCCCGCGCTCTCGAGCACCTTCACATGCAGCGCCGCCGTGGAAACGGGAATCTTCAGCTGTTCCGCAATCTCGTTGATATTGAGGCTGCCTTCGCCCAGCAGCTCCAGAATATCCAGCCGCACCTCGTTGCCCAGGGCTTTGGAGATGGTCATGATCTCCCTTTTGTTTTCGGGGCCGAACACAAGTTCCCGCGGCATACCGTCGCCCGCCTCCCGGAAAAATTTGGGGTCGTATCTTGTCGTATTGTCGTATTGTCGTATTGTCGTATTGTATGGATCAAAAAGCGCCCGAAAATTCACGCCAAAACTTTGCGCGAAGGGTTTAGCGCGGATTCGATTCACAATTTATGGGATTCAGTTCTGAAGAACAGTATACCAAAGGCGCGCGGCGGTGGCAAGCTCCGCGGAGGATTTGAATCTGCGGCCAAACAGGTGTATCATAAAACCATCCGGCAAAAAGCCGACGAACAAATTCAGCAAGGGAGCGACCAGCGATGTCGAAAATCGATACGGTACGGCAGGAAATGATGAAGGCCCTCAAGGAGAAGAACATGGAGCGGAAAAACGCGCTCTCCGTCCTTCTCGCGGCGCTCAAAGCCAAGTGGATCGACAAGCGCGCCGATCTCACCGAGGAAGAGGAAAACGCCGTTATCTTCAAGGAGATCAAGCAGGTGCAGGAAACCATCGACACCGCGCCGGCCGACCGCACGGAGCTCATCGCGGAATGCAGGGAAAAGATCCGCGTCTATTCGGAGTTTGTGCCCAAGCCCATGGACGAAACCGAAATCCGCGAGACGATCCGCGGCGTGCTCGCACAGCTCGGCCTTTCCGCCCCCGCGGCCAGCGATAAGGGCAAAATCATGAAGGTCCTGATGCCCCTCGTGAAGGGCAAGGCCGACGGCGCGCTCGTCAACCGCGTGCTGGGCGGGATGCTCGGGTAAACCGGGAAAACCGCAGCCGCGCGCCGTTGTCCCTTCCAAAAGCGCAAAGCAAAAGTGCGAAGCGGATGAAAAGCGGGCCGCCTTTACAGGAAAGCGGGACGCGCGCCGCGGGGGTGTTGCAAAATGATTTAATCCATTTTGCAACACCCCCGTTTTCCGTATAGCGGGGCGCCTTTACACCCGCCGCGCGCCGCGAAAAACCGCACGCAGGAGGGCCGGTAGATCCGCACGGAAAGGCCGGTGGGCGAAAGCGCGCCCGATTCCGGGTCGACGCGCAGCGTATCGACTGTTCCGCTCTTCTCGTTGGCCGCAAGCAGGAATTTGCCGCCCGGCGCCAGCGCGAAATCCCGCGGGCCGTTTCCGCCCGAAGGGAAGCAGCCGCGCGGCTCCAGAAGGCCGGTTTCCCCCGCGCGGAACACGGCGATGCTGTCGTGCCCGCGCGTAGAGGCGTAAAGCGTGCCGCCGTCCGGGGAAAGGTGCAGCGCCGCCGCCGAATTTTCCCCCAAGGGAACCCCTTCCGGCAGGGTCGAAACCGTCTGCACCGGCGTAAAACGGAAATTCTCCGTGCAGGCGAACGTCACGATCTCGCAGCTCAACTCCGTGATGAGATAGGCCGTCCGCTTTTGCGGGCAAAACGCCATGTGCCGCGGCCCGGAACCGGGGCGGAGCCGGATCTCCGGCTCCGAAAGCGCCTGTGCGCGCCCGGTGCTTTGGTCGAGCCGGTAGAAGCGCACGGCGTCAATCCCCAAATCCACGGCGAAGGCGTATTCTTCCCCCGGCGTGAAATCGGTGAAGTGCACGTGTGGCCCCTCCTGCCGCCCGGCCACGGGCCCGCTCCCCGCGTGGCGCGCCAGTTCGCAGCGCGGCAGAATCGTGCCGTCCCCTGCAAGCGGGAACACCGCCATGCTCCCCCCCGTGTAGTTGGCGCACAACAGCAGCGAGCCGGCGCGGTTCACGCTCAGGTAGCAGGGGTCGGCGCCGCCGGTGGGCTGCGCGTTCAAAAACGTAAGCGCTCCGGCCTTATCCACGCCGAACGCGGCCACGCCGCCGCCCGGTACGCCGGTTTCCGGTACGCCGGTTCCGGGGGCGCCCGCATACCGGGCGGTTTCCATTACGGCGTAGAGGCGGCGTCCATCCGGGCGGAGCGCGAGATAGGACGGGTTTGCGAGCGCAACCGGCTCGCCGGCGGGCGAGAGCGCGCCCGTGGCGAGGTCGAACCGGAAGGGGTAAATCCCCTCGCCGACCGCGTCGGAATAAGCGCCGATGTAAACAAGAGTTCTGCACATGCGCATGCAGCCTTCTTTCCGTGGCTTTTGCCGCGGGGCGGCGCGCCGCCCCGCGGGGTTTTCCTGTATCCTACCGGATTCGCCCCTGCGTGTCAACCGTTCGATACGAAAACGACTCAAAAGCAGATAAAAATGCGCATAAAAAGAGGCGCCGCCAACGGACGCAGCCGTTTTGGGTGCCCTGAAAACCGCTTTGGGAGGTTCCGCCGCCCGCCGTGCCGGAAAATCAGCAGTAGCCCGAAACCACGGCGTTTTTGCCCAGCGACTTCGCGTCGTACAGGAAGCGGTCGGCCCGATCGAGCAGAATGAAGGCGGTGTCGCCCGGCCGGTATTCCGAAACGCCGAAGCTGCAGGTGACGTGGATGCCGTCGGGAAAGGTTTTTTCGGCGATGCGGGCGCGCAGCCGCTCGCAGAGCAGAATGGCGTTGTTGACATCCGTTGCCGGGGAGACGATGACGAACTCCTCGCCGCCCCAGCGCGTGATGGTGTTGCGCGAGGGCATGCTGGAGCGCACGATGCCGGTGATGCCGGTGAGGATGCGGTCCCCCGTCAGATGGCCGTAGGTATCGTTGATTTTTTTGAAATCGTCCACGTCAAAAATCGCGAGCGAAAACACGGAACCGTTTTGCTGCGCTTCGTCAATCCGTTTTTTGATCTCGCGGTCGAACTTGGGGCGGGTGAAAGCGCCCGTGAGCGTATCGGTATTGAGCCGACGGTTCAGCGACTGGCTGTCCAGGTAATTGATGTGGCACTGATAATCGAGCCGCCACGTGCCGGCGCCTGCGAGAAGCAGCGCGGCGCCGATGTACAGCCACCCGGCGAAAATATCCGAGCCCGCGTGGGGCAGGCTCACCAGCGGCGTGAGCGCGCCCGCGGTGCCCGTCAGCAGCAGCGCGCAGATGGCCGCGTAGGTCCATTTGTTTGGAAGGATGAAGATCAGCGCCAGCAGCAGCACGGTGCACAGGGCGACGCAGAGAAAATCCGTTTTCCCGTGCAGCAGCAGCAGAATGCCGAACAGCGGCGAAAAAGACGCCTCCGCCAGCGTGATGGACACGGTATAGGAGCGGTACGTGCGAAACCGCCCCAGCAGGAAAAAAACGGCGGCGAAAAAGATCACGCCGAGGAGCCAGACGAAAAAATCCCGCTCCAAGCGCCCGCTCCGGTGGAAATAGAAAAGAGGAATATCCAGAAGCAGAAAAAACAAATAAGCCACGATCACATTGGGCAGAAGCGAACGCTGCTGCCGTTTGAAGATGTAGCTTTCGTAAGCGCTTTCCCTGCGTTTGTCCCGGAAAGTGCCAAGCCAGGTCAGTTCCTGCTTGAAAGTTGGGTTCATGTCCGCCTCCCGGCCGGACGGAACCGCCCCGGGCTTCTGCCGGAGCCTACACTTTGGCGGCCGACCATTCCACGTTCCCGGCGGAATGGTTGCGCTTGAGCAGGCGGATAAGACGGGGACGGTTGTACCGCTGTATGATTATGTAAGGAAGATTGAGTATGACGGAGAGTAGAAAGATAAGCAGAGCAGACACGATACTGTCCCACAGAAGGGACAGCACGGACGAGAGGATAATCATCCAATGGGTAAATTCCGCCTTGCACGACTCGATGAGGAAGACGTCCAGATAGTGATTGTCGAGCTCGGCAAGGTGTTTTTTATTGAACCGCCATTTCATGAAGTCGCTGATGTCGGGCAGCTTCGATTTCCAATATTTTACTCCAAATAAGCGCTCGTAAACGCGGCCGCCGTGTTCCCAGCGGCGTTCGCGAAACATCCATCTTTTATAGGAATACAGGCTCTTCGGGAGCTGATCGCCGATGATCGTCATCGCAACGGAAACAAGAATGAATACAAGGAGGCTCACATTGAAAAAATGCAACCGCCACAAAGACGTAAAGCCCGCCATAAAAACCTCCCGTTGGCTAAACTCGCCGTCCTGCGAGGCCGGAAAATTCCCCAAGCCGGCCTGCGGCCGCGGCACTTTATCAGTGTTGCACCGCCTCGGCTTTCTATACGCGGGGAAAGGCGCGCTTGGAGCCTGGAAAAATACGGTTTGCCCGGCCGGCTGCCCGCAGGCGGGGCTTTTCGGCCGCTTGGAAAGAAAAAACACATTCTATATTTTACCCCCCGCCCGGAATTTTGTCAAACAAAAGTCACGCGAAAAAGAGGCGGCGAGGCGTGTCGAAAATGGGGCTGCATATTTTCATTTTGCGGAAGGCATGGTATACTATACCCATAAACCGGGCCGTCGGGCGGCTCATAACCGGCAGTTTGCCGCATCTCCGATTTTTCCCCCGGCTTCCGGGGCAAAGGAGGATTCAAATGAACATCATCATCACAGGGCGAAAGGTCATTCTTAAGGAAGCGTTCAAACAGCGCGTGGAGCAGAAGCTCCGAAAGCTCGACAAGTTCTTCGAGGAGGACGCCGAGGCGCATGTCACCGTTCGGGTGGAGAGAGAACGCCAGATCGTGGAGGTCACCGTGCGAAACCGCGGCATGATTTACCGCGCCGAGGAATCCACCAAGGATATGCTGAGCTCGTTTGACAGCGCCGTGGATGTCCTCGTGCGCCAGATCAACGGCAATAAAGCGCGGCTGGCAAAGCGCCTGCGCGCAGGGGCATTCGAGGGCGAACAGCTCGGGCAGCCGGAGGATTACGGCGAAATACGCATCAAGCGCTTCCCCGTCAAGCCCATGAGCGTGGAAGAGGCGATTCTTCAGATGGACATGCTCGGCCATGCCTTCTTTACGTTTATGGATGCCGATACCCAGCAGATTCGGGTGGCGTATAAGCGGCGGGACGGCGGCTACGGCATTCTCGTGCCCGAACAGGGCTGAGTACTGCGTGCGAAACACGCCGTGCGAAACACGCCGCGCGAATTTCCGCAGAAACGAGAACAGGGCCGGGGGGGGGGGGGGGGGGGGGGGGGGGGGGGG
>JAEWAU010000069.1 GCA_023391535.1 Bacillota bacterium
CCTTGAAGCATTGTATTTTGGGCCTGCGTATGGTATGATGAAACGAAAGGAGCGGAGGATATGACGGGGGATCGATCGGAAATGAGCGCGCGGGAAAACGACGGCTGCCGGGATCTTTTAAGTGCGAAGGGCATCAAAGGAACCAAGCAGCGCTTTGCCGTGCTCCGGGTGCTGCTCGGCAGCTCGGTGCCGCTCACGGCGGACGATATCTACCTCGGCCTGCGCGACCAGGGGGACGCAAGTCTCAGCCTTTCCACGGTCTACCGCATTCTCGATACCTTTACGCACAGCGGCATCACTGCCAAAACGGGCCTGCTGGAGGGCGGTAAGGCGCTGTTCGAGGTCGTTTCGGGCGTGCACCGCCACAACCTCATCTGCGTGCGCTGCCACAAGCTCATCCCGCTGGGGGAGTGCCCGCTGGGCGAGTTCGAGCAGGAGCTGGAAGCGACCACAGGGTACCGGATCTCCGGCCACAAGCTGGAAATCTACGGCGTCTGCCCCGAATGCCGCGCCCTGCCCGCGCCCAAAACGCAGGAAAAAACGGGCGCGCCGGAACGGCATAAATAAGAAGAAATTTGAGAAAAACAAAAAGGCGGCGCAAACCGGCGCCCGCCGGGCTTTCCGAACAGAAAGAAGGGCCAGATATGCAAAAACGCCTGTTCCGTTCCACCAGGGACGTGATGATCAGCGGTGTATGCGGCGGCATCGCCGAATTTTTCAACATCGACCCGTCGATTGTGCGCATCCTGTGGGTCGTGCTTTCCTTTGCGAGCGGCGGTTTCCTCGGCCTCATCGCCTATATTGCGTGCGCCATCCTGCTGCCTAAGGATACCGATATCCAGTAAAATCCGCGCGGCGGAACGCGCCTCATCCGAAGCCCCGGCCCTGCCTTGGCTTCGGAGCGGCAGCAAAACCGGATACCGGTAAAAAGGATGGAAGCAGATGGTACTTGCAATCGATATCGGCAACAGCAACATCGTCATCGGCGAATGGGCGGGCGAGAAGCTGCGTTTCGTTTCACGCGTGGAAACCGATAAATCCATGACGGAGGACAGCTACGCCGTGCGCCTCAAGAACATTCTCGAGCTTTACGGCGTGGAATTCGAGGCGGTGGAAGGCTCCATCGTCTCCTCCGTGGTGCCGCAGCTCACGCGCGCGGTTACAAACGCCGTGGGCCGGCTCACGGGCAAGCCGCCGCTGCTGGTGGGGCCGGGCATTAAAACCGGCCTGAACATCCGCATCGACGACCCCGCGGAGCTGGGCAGCGACCTGGCGGTGGACGCCGTGGCCGCCCTCGCGAAATATCCCGCGCCCATCGTCATCTTCGATATGGGCACGGCCACTACCATGAGCGTGCTGGACGCCGAGGGCAATTTTCTCGGCGGCTCCATCATGCCGGGGCTGCGCGTGGGGCTGGACGCCCTGGCGCTCAACGCGGCGGCGCTGCCCCAGGTGGGCTTCGACCGCCCGCGCGACATCATCGGCCGCAACACCATCGAAAGCATGCGCTCCGGAGCCGTGTACGGCACCGCCAGCATGCTCGACGGCCTTGCCGACCGTATGGAAAAGCGGCTGGGGCGGCCGGTGAGTGTGGTGGCCACGGGCGGCAACGCGCGGGATATCGTGCCTTTCTGCGAGCGCAAAATCCATTACGACGCCGATCTTCTGCTCGAAGGGCTGCTGCTGCTCTACCGCAGGAACACAGCGCCTTGAAGGCGCTTGAACGCGCTTGAAGGTGGGCGCCTTGAGGGCGTTTAAACAGCTTGAGGGCGATTGAGCCGCCCTTGAATCCGGGCGATTCCCGGCCGCAGGCCGGGTTTGCCGCGGCAGCGCCCGCCTGGGGGCCGCGTTTCCCGCGAAAACGGGAGGGGCAGGCCGTTCCCCGCAAGGGGAGGCGGAGCGCGCCGCACGATACATTCCCGGCGCCGAGGGGCGCCGCAATGCGCCGCATCGGAAACGAGCGGCAGCAAGGGGGAATTTTCGTGTCAAACAAAAACAACCAAAGCAAACCAAACGCGAAAAGCAGCAAGGGCAATCCAGGCCGGGGGGGCAACCTCAGGCGCGTCGTGTTCCTTGTGGAGTTCGCTGTGCTGCTGGCCATCGAGGCCATCGTGTGCTTCACGCCGCTCGGCTCGGTTCCTATGCCGGCGGGAATGGTCGCCACGCTGAGCACGGTGCCCGTCGTCGTTGCGGCTCTCGTGCTGGGAACCGGGGCCGGCGCGGCCATGGGCCTCTTCTTCGGCCTGTTCAGCTTTCTGGTGTGGACGTTCATGCCTCCGAACCCGCTTTTCGCGTTCGTGTTCACGCCGGCTTATAACGGCGGAAACTTCTGGAGCCTCGCAATTTGCTTTGTGCCGCGCATTCTGGCGGGCGTGGTGGCCGCGGCGAGTTTCCGCGGGCTCTCCGCGCTGCTCGGAAGGCATAAAAATCTCGAACTCGTCGGCTATGCCCTGAGCGGCATCCTCGGCAGCCTCACGAACACCGTGCTGGTGGTCGGCGGCATCTTTGTGTTTTTCGGCCCGAGCTACGCCAAAGCGTTGGGCAAGGCTTACGATTTGCTGCTCGGCATTCTCGGGCTTACGGTCGTCACGAACGGCTTGATTGAGGCCGCGCTGGCCGCCGTAGCCGCGGTGGCCGTCTGCTACCCGCTGCGAAAGTACGTGAAGAAATATTGAGCGCCCACCAGCTTTGCGGGCGGCACATATGCGGAAGGCTTGCGCGTTTTACGGGAATATGGTATACTGAGCCAAACCGAATACCGCGTTAAAAGGGAGTAGCCTGCGCCGGGCGGCGTATCGTATCCGCCGGCGCTTTGCAAAATCAACAGGCCCGGCCGAAAGGCTTGGTTTTGCGGCCCGCAAGGGCGGTCGAGACTTTTAACAGAATCCGCGAGGGTTCTGTTAAAAGTCTTTTTTTATTGCGTGCCCGGCGGTTTTGCGCCGTGTGCGGCATACTACGTGTGTTCCGTGAATGCGCGGGAGAAACGGAGATTCCGGCGGTTCCCTTTTCCGCGCGTTCCCCCCAAAATCGTATGAGCCGGGTGCGCTTCGCAAAAGGCGTGCCCGGCTGGCAGCGAAAGGAATGGTCACATCGATGGCAACGATCACCTCGCCCGAAATGAAAACCGTGGACCAGACGGCGCAGGCGCTGCGCACCGATCCGCAAAACGGCCTGACGCAGCAGGAGGCCGCGGCGCGCCTGGAGAAAAACGGCCCGAACGCCCTTGCGGAGAAAAAAGGGAAAGGCCCCGTCGTACGGTTTCTGCTCCAGTTTAACGACGCGATGATCTACATTCTGCTCGCGGCGGCCGTTATTTCCGTGCTGCTGCGCGAATACGCCGACGCCTCCATCATTCTGGTGGTGGTGCTGCTCAACGGCGTGGTGGGTACTATTCAGGAGGCGCGTGCCGCAAAGGCCATCGACGCGCTCAAAAAGCTTTCGAGCCCGCACGCGGTGGTCAAACGCGGCGGGCAGGTGCGGGAAATTCCCGCCGCCGAGCTCGTGGAGGGCGATCTCGTGCTGCTCGAAGCGGGGCGCATCGTTCCGGCGGACCTGCGGCTTACCGAAACGGCCAACCTGCAGGTGGAGGAATCCGCCCTCACGGGCGAATCGGTTCCCTCGGAGAAGGACTCCGCGTCCACCGCGCAGGGCGATATCCCCATCGGCGACCGCGCCGGCATGGCCTACATGACCACGGCCGTCACCTACGGCCGCGGCGCCGGCATCGTTACGGCAACCGGCATGGATACCGAAATCGGCCGCATCGCCAAAAGCCTGGAGGCCCCGCGCGACGAAACCACACCCCTGCAGAAGCGCCTGGCCGATCTCGGCCGGCTGCTCGGCATCCTCACGGTGGCGCTGTGCGTCCTGCTGTTCCTCGTGGCGCTGCTCCAGCACCGCCCGGTGTTCGATATGCTGCTCACGGCCATCTCGCTTGCCGTGGCCGCCATCCCGGAAGGGCTGCCCGCCGTGGTCACCATCGTGCTCGCCATGGGCGTGCAGCGCATGGTGAAATCGCACAGCATCGTGCGCAGGCTGCCCGCCGTGGAAACGCTGGGCGCCGTGAACGTCGTCTGCTCGGATAAAACGGGCACGCTGACGCAAAACCGCATGACGGCCGTGCGCTGCTGGTTCGACGGCCGCGCCGCCGCGCCGCAGGAGCTCAATCCGCAGGCGGCCGCCCTCTATTTCAGGGGCTTCGCGCTGTGCAACGACGCCGTTTCGGAAAAAGGGCGCAGCGTGGGCGACCCCACCGAAACGGCGCTCCTCGAAATGGGCGCGCGGTTCGGTTTCCCCAAGGCGGAACTTGAGGCAAAATACCCGCGCGTGAACGAAATTCCGTTCGATTCCGTGCGCAAGATGATGACTACCGTGCATGAGGACGGCGGCAGAAAAATATCCTATACCAAGGGCGCGCCCGACGAAATCCTGCGGCATGTGGATTCCATCTGGGAAAACGGCGCGCCCCGCCCGCTGCGCGAGGGGGATAAAGAACGCGTGCTGAACGCGATGTCCGGGATGTCGGCGGACGCGCTGCGCGTGCTGGCGTTGGCTTTCCGCGAAAGCGAAGGGGAGGCCGTGGAGGACGGGCTTTGCTTTGTGGGCCTGGCAGGGCTCATCGACCCGCCGCGCCCGGAGGCGGCGCAGGCCGTGGAGAGCTGCCGCCGCGCCGGCGTCACCACCGTGATGATCACGGGCGACCACAAGGAGACGGCGCTCGCCGTAGCGCGGGAGCTCGGCATTGCGGACGGCCCCGAGCAGTGCGTTTCGGGCGCCGAGCTCGACGCTCTCACGCCCGAGCAGCTGCGCGCGCGCGTGGGCGGCCTGCGCGTGTTCGCGCGCGTATCGCCCGAGCACAAGGTGCGCATCGTGGAAGCCCTGCGCCAAAACGGGAACATCGTTTCCATGACGGGCGACGGCGTGAACGACGCGCCCTCGCTGCAGGCGGCGGATATCGGCCTCGCGATGGGCGTCACGGGAACCGACGTGGCCAAGGGCGCGGCAGATATGATCCTCACGGACGACAACTTCGCCACCATCCGCGCGGCCATCGAGGAAGGGCGCAACATCTACAACAACATCAAGAAATCGGTGCTCTACCTGCTCTCGTCGAACATCGGCGAGATCGTCACCATGTTCGTCGGCGTGGTGGTGGGCTGGCCGGCGCCGCTTTCGCCCGCGGATATCCTGTGGGTGAACCTTGTGACAGATTCCGTGCCCGCCCTCGCGCTGGGGGTGGACCCCGGTACGCCCGACGTGATGAACGAAAAGCCGCGCTCTCCGAAGGAAAGCCTGTTTGCACGTGGCGGCGTTCGCACCATGGTGGTATACGGCCCGCTCATCGGCCTTTCCACGCTGTTCGCGTTCCTGCTCGGCTGCCACGAGGCCGCCTTCGGCCTGAAGCCGTTCGCATTGTCGGCGCTCGAGCACATCGATTTTTCCAGCAAAGCCGTCGTTTCCGAAGGGCGCACCTTTGCCGTAACGGTGCTTGCCGTTTCGCAGCTCTTCCACGCCATCGGCATGCGCGATATCGGCCGCTCCGTGTTCCGCATGAACCACCGCAACAACCGCCTGATGGGGCTCGCGGTGGCGCTGGGGCTGGCGCTGCAGTTTGTTGTGGTGCAGACGCCGCTTTCCGGCGTGTTCGGCACCACGCCGCTTTCGGGCATGCAGTGGCTCATCGTGCTGGGGCTGGCGCTGCTGCCTTTGGCGGCGCACGAGATCATCGTGCTGGTTTTGGCGCTCGCGCGCCGCGCGCGCATGGGAAAGGCGGCGTGAACTCCCTCCCGGCTTGACTTTATCTGACAAAATCTCTACAATAAGGATTACATTCAGCGCAGAATCAAGAACGGAATTTTCACATTCCCGCCGGAGGCTCTGCGAAGCGGGGGCGGTTTTGTGCCCGGCTTTGAAGCAAGCGTCTTCTTGAGCCGTTTCCGGCGGGGAAGCGGTGCATCCGCCCCGGCGGATGGTCCCCGCCGGATGCGCAGAATACCGTAAAATCAAACGGCCAGGGATGGCCGGCGACGCAAAGCGGGGTAACATGAAGGTCGTTATTCTGACAACCAGCACGGGGCAGGGGCACAACCATGCGGCCCGTGCCCTAGCGGAGGAATTTACCGCCCGCGGGGTCGAAACCAGGGTGTGCGACGTGCTCGATATGGGCGGCCGGAACGCCTCCGCAGCGTCTTCCCGGAGCTATAGCCGGGCCGTCACCTACGTGCCCCATATTTTTTATGCGTTTTACCGCCTGGGCGGTCTGGTCGATTCCCCCACACGCCATTCCCCGGTCTACTATGCCAACGCCATCCATGCGAAGGACGTGCTGCGCGAGCTGCTGGCCTTTTCGCCCGACGCCATCGTCACTACGCATATGTACGGCGCCCAGGTGCTCACCCGGCTCGCCGAACGCGAGGGCTACGCCCCGCCCACGGTGGGAGTGATGACCGATTACCTGCCAAGCCCTCTTTGGGCGGAAACGCGGCTGACCCGCTACGTCGTGCCTGCGCCCTCCCTAACCGAGGCGTACGCCCGGTACGGCCTGCCGGAGGAAAGGCTCGAACCGCTGGGCATCCCGGTTTCGGCGCGCTTTCGGCGCAAAGGCGACCCCGGAGCGGCGCGCGCGGCCTTCGGGCTGCGGGTAGGCCCGGTATTCGCCGTGCTGGGCGGCAGCATGGGGTTCGGGCGGTTTGAACTGATCTGCCGGGCGCTGCACGCTTCGGTTCCGCAGGCGCAGATTGTGGCCGTTTGCGGCAGCAACCGGCGCGCCATGCGGGCGGCGGCGCGCGTGCCCGGCGTGGTGACGCGCGGCACCATCGATAACGTGGATGAACTCATGGACGCGGCCGACGTGCTGCTTACAAAGCCGGGCGGGCTCACCACGGCGGAGGCGCTCAACAAAGGCGTGCCGCTCGTGCTCACGCAGCCCATCCCGGGCGGCGAGAAGGAGAACGAGCAGTTTCTGGCATCCCAGGGGCTGGCGGTGGCCGCGGGAAATGCGCGCGAAGCGGCGAAAGCGGCCCAGGCGCTTCTGCGCGGGGAAGGCTCCGCGGGGATGCTGGAAGCGCAGCGCGCGTTCACCGCAGATAATGCGGCCGCGGCGATCTGCGACCTGGTGGAACGGCTTGCGCAAGGAGCGGGCGCGCCGGATTGCGCGCAGGCGGCCGGAAAGGCCTGACGCCGCGGCGCGCGCTTGTTTTCATAAAAACCGCAGGGCATCGGCCGCGGGGCGGGGGGAATCGTACATATGCTCCTTTGTTTCGTGATGAGCGCCGCCGGATTTTTGAGCGGCTCCGTTTTATACTCCTATTTTCTGCCCAAATGGTTTTGCCGCGTGGACGTACGCACGCTCCCCGGCGACGGCAACCCGGGCGCGCATAACGCCATCCGCGCCGCCGGTGTGCCGCTGGGCGGGCTGTGTCTGTTTCTGGATATTCTCAAAGGCTTCGCGCCCGTCTTCATAGCGGCCTTGCTTTTGCATGTCCGGGGCGGATTTCTGGTGCCGGTGGCGGCGGCGCCCGTGCTGGGGCACGCGTTTTCACCCTGGGTGCGGTTTCGCGGGGGCAAGGGCGTGGCCGTCACCTTCGGGGTGCTGATGGGCCTGTTCCCGGTGAGCTGGATTCTGCTCTCGCTGGTGGCCGCGATGCTGCTGCTGCGCTTTGTGTTTGTGGTGCGGCCCGATTCGGACTGTGTTGCGGCGGCAATGGTGCTGGCGTTTTTGTTCTGCCTGCTGTTCGAACCGCGGTTTTCCATGCGGCTTACCCTGCTCTGCGTGGGGTTCGTCGTCGTATTTCAGGAGGTGCGCCATCCGGACCAAGGGGAGCATTTCGTGCAGGTGTGGCATTACCGCCTGGAACGCGAGGGTTACCGCTTCCGGTTGGTGCATATACCGTGAGGAAAAACCGGCCGGCGCTTTTTTTGCGCGAAGTCTGTGGGAAAGTGTTGACAAACACGTCGTTTTTGGTGTAAAATAATCAAGCGCTGTTCAACTTGGGAGCATAGCTCAGCTGGGAGAGCACATGCCTTACAAGCATGGGGTCATAGGTTCGAGCCCTATTGTTCCCACCAATGGCCCGATAGTTCAGTTGGTTAGAACGCTAGCCTGTCACGCTAGAGGTCAGGGGTCCGAGCCCCCTTCGGGTCGCCACATGCCTCTGTAGCTCAGTCGGTAGAGCAGGGGACTGAAAATCCCCGTGTCGGTGGTTCGATTCCGCCCGGAGGCACCAAATATGCGGATGTAGCTCATCTGGCAGAGCGCCACCTTGCCAAGGTGGA